>CAKTUS010000004.1 GCA_934621485.1 uncultured Clostridia bacterium | reverse complement strand
TGTATCTTAAAGCCAAAGACCTCACGCTTGTCCTCATATTTGATACATTGGAACATTTCCGATGCTTCTCTGGGAACAGAAGAACTCGGTCATCTTGAGAGGGTGGGTGCAATGGTTTATCAACTTACCCGCGGACTATCGTCACAGCAAATCAAAGCGGGCGGCTTTAAGGCTTATTTCACCGATCATGCAACCGGCATCTATCCGCAGGCGGCAGCCGGTTTCCCTTTTACGGCCGCTGCGCTCGGCGTAAAGGGCGACCCGATTACCGACCTGCACGAAAACCTGGCGGCCGAGCAGAAGGCCCGTACCACCTATGAAAACTTGCTGCTGTTGGCTGACGGCCCAGATGCGATTGACGTATTGTGTTACCTGCGCGAACGGGAAATTGTGCATTACCAGCGCTTTGCCGAGGGACTGGGCATTGTGCAGCAAAAGCTGGATAGCAAGAGCTTCTATGCCTTTAATCCGGCGCTGAGCTAAAGCAGAGGAAGGGTTCAATGCCATAGAAAGAGCCTCCGGCGCTAAAATGCCGGAGGCTGTTTGCTCGGATTCGATTAGAACACGGGGATAACGCCCTGAGCGTAAGCTTCGTTGGTCAGCATATAGTCGCGAACCTTGTCGCTCTGCAGCACGGTGCGCAGGGCTTCTACCCAAGGCTTATCGGCGTCCGCAGGACGAACCACCACATAGTTGGTGTACAGCTTGCCGCTTTCGCCATTGGGGTCCTCCAGCTTCAGCGCGTCGGTGCCGGGCTTCAGGCCGGCCGCGATGGCAAAGTTGCCGTTGATAACTGCGTAGCTCACATCTCCCAGCATGGAGGGAATCAGCTCAGCGTTCATTTCAACGATGTCCAGATTGTAGGGGTTTTCCACGATGTCGTTCTTGCTGAGCTGATCGTCCACGGTAGCGCCCTCGGGCAGCTTGATCAGACCGTTCTCCTGCAAGAGCAGCAGCGCACGGGTTTCGTTGGAGGGGTCGTTGGTTACGGCGATGGAGTCGCCGTCGGCAATGTCAGCCAGGCTGGACTTGGTGCCCGCGTAGATGCCATAGGGCTCGTAATGCACGGGAATGACGGCCACCAGCTGTTCTTCTTCCGGTACGCTGGCATTGTAGGCATTCAGGTAGGGCAGATGCTGGAAGTAGTTGGCGTCCAATTCGCCGGCGGCAGTGGCAGGATTGGGAATGGGATACTCGGTAAAGATCATCACTTCCAGGTCATAGCCCAGAGCAGCCAGATCGTCCTTCACCAATTCCAGAATTTCAGCATGAGGGCTGGGAGTAGCGCCGATAACGATCTTCTCGTTGGCCATCGCGGCGGAAGCCACGGTCAGGGTCAGCACCAGGCAAAGCAGGAGGGCAGTCAATTTTTTCATGATGGTATCTCCTTTCGTTTTGCGGGTATTTATTTCTTGCGGTGGTCGAACAAATGGGTCAACCTTCCGCCAGAAACCGTAATCAGCTGTACCAGGATGACCAACGCAAAGCTGGCAGAGTACAGCACTTCGAAGTGGCGCTGCTGATAGCCGGTGGTGATGGCCTCCACGCCAAGACCGCCGCCTGCAACAGCGCTTGCCATTGCGGTATAGCCCAAAATGGTGGTGATGGAAATGGCCGCGCCGTTCACCAGCGAGGGCACCGCTTCGGGAAGCAAAACCTTGAAAATGATTTGGGTATTGGTGGAACCCATGGACTGAGCTGCCTCCAAAATGCCATGGTCAACTTCGTCCAGTGAGCCTTCCACCATGCGGGCCACATAGGGGAAAGCGCTGATAACCATGGGAAACACTACGCTTTCCGTGCCGATGGCCTTGCCCATCACCAGCCGGGTGACAGGCACCAGCATGACCAGCAAAATAATGAAAGGAATGGAGCGCAGAAAGTTAACAATAACGCCCAGTACGGAATTGAGAACAGGCGCAGGCTTAATGCCGTCCTTTTTGGTAATGGTGAGCAGTACGCCCAGCGGCAAGCCAATCAAATAGGAAAGCAGGCTGCTCCAGAAGGTCATGTACAGGGTTTTTTGGGTGGCGGTCCATAGCAGCTTGAGCAATGCTTCCGTACTCATTGCGGGTTCACCTCCTCCACCGTCAGTCCGGCGTTCGTCAGGTAATCGATCACCTTTTTCACGTTTTCAGGATCCTGCGGCCGCTGAATCAGCATCTGGCCGTATGTTTTGCCGTTTAGCTGGTGAATGTTGGCGCTGAAAATGTTCACATCAATGCCCACTTCCTTTACCAGGCGGCTGATAACCGGCTGATCGGTGGTAGCGGCTCCGTCAAACACAATGCGCAGGGAAGGCTGGGGAGCAACGTCGTCCACGTTTTCGGGAAGAATACCGAACAGGCGCTTGCCGGCAGCGGACTTGGTGTGCATGAACACATCGTCTACCGTGCCCTGCTCCACCATGTTGCCGCCGTCCAAAATGGCAACCTTGTTGCAAATTTGCCGGATGACGGCCATTTCATGGGTGATGACCACGACGGTGATCCCCAGTTCCCTGTTAATCTTTTGCAGCAGGGCCAGGATGCTTTGGGTGGTCATGGGGTCCAGCGCGCTGGTGGCTTCGTCGCAAAGCAGCATTTCCGGGTCGCTGGCCAGAGCACGGGCAATGGCTACGCGCTGCTTTTGACCGCCGCTGAGCTGTCCGGGATAGGCATTGGCCTTTTCCTCCAGCCCTACAATTTTCAGCAGTTCCATGACCCGGTCATTGGCCTGCTTCTTGGGGACGCCGGCAATTTCCAGCGGATAGCGAACGTTGCGCAGCACATTCTTCTGCATCAGCAGGTTAAACTGCTGGAAGATCATGGCCATGCGGCGGCGGGTGGAACGCAGCTGCGCCTTGTCCATGGCCAGAATGTTTTCGCCGTCGATAAAAACCTGGCCCTCCGTTGGGGTGTCCAGCCGGTTCAAACATCGAATCAAGGTGCTTTTGCCCGCGCCGCTCATGCCGATGATGCCGTAAATATCGCCCTTTTCGATGGTCAGGTTGATATTATTCAGCGCCCGCACCTCGCCGCCCGGAATGGGGTAAACCTTGCACAGCCCCCGAATTTCAATTTGCGGCGTATGCTGCAACTCTTCCATCCTGTGACACATCCTTCCCAAATGCGTTAAAAAAAGCTCGCCTCCGCGTGCTTGCGGAGCGAGCTTGGTAGGACAAAATACATATCAAGCGACGCAACACAAAGAACACGGGCAGAAATCGCACGCGCACATCATGTTCATTCGCATGGCACATAGGTTCGTCACGTGAGACTCCTCCCTTCCTGGCGTCGCCGCCTTGATGGTTGGCATGATATCACACCTCTGCCGCCTTGTCAACAGTTTTTTTGAAAAACACGAACAGATACAATCGAAAAACAATTGAAAGTTCGCTTACCGGTGATTGCGGTTGGGGCCGCGCAGCAAATCGCCTTCCTGTACCGGGAAAGAGACGGGCACATAGAGAAGCGTGCCCGCTACCGAGGCGGTTGGCACCGGCTCGTTGGTTTGAAACAGGCGCATGCTTTCCACCCGGAAGGGGAAAATGCCGTTCGGCGTCAGCGCTTCCAGCGTATCGCCCACGTAAAAACGGTTTTTCAGCCGTACCAACGCTTCCTGGCCCGCCTGAGCGGTGGAAACAAAATCGCCTACATATTCCATGCTTTGACAGAACCCATCGGCTCCTGCGGGCGGCGTTGGCGCTCCATAGTAAAAGCCGGTGTTGCTTTGCCGGTGGCTGGCTTTCTGCAATTCCGCCATCAACTGTGGGAGCGCGGCGCAATAGGCTTCTTTTCCCTGCGTTTCCAGCAAATCCAAAGCCCGGCGATAGGCCGAAACCACCGTGGCAACATAGTATGCGGTTTTCATGCGCCCCTCGATTTTCAGGCTGGCAACGCCTGCCTCCTGAAGCTCGTCCAAGTGCTCCATCATGCACAGGTCATAGGCCGAATACAGATAAGACCCCCGTTCGTCCTCGCACACGGGCAAGTATTCGCCGGGGCGCTTTTCTTCCATCAGATGATACTGCCAGCGGCAGGGCTGAGCGCAAGCGCCCCGATTGCCGCTGCGGCCGGTAAGGGCTGCGCTCAGCAGGCAGCGCCCGCTGTACGACACGCACATAGCGCCATGCACAAAGGCTTCCAGTTCCAGGGTTTCCGGCAGCGCCTGACGCATGGCGGCGATTTCTTTGAGAGAAAGCTCTCGAGAAAGCACGATACGCTCCGCGCCCATGGCCTGCTGAAAGTGCTGCGCCGTGCGGGTATTGAGCACGTTTGCCTGAGTGGAAATGTGCAGGGGAAAATCGGGCAGCTGCTCATGCAACAGCAGCGCAGCGCCGATATCGCTGACGATGGCGGCGTCCACCCCTGCCGCAACAGCCTCCCGGGCAGCCTTCAAAAAGCCGGGCATGTCCTGATCGGTTGGCAGAATATTCATGGTAACATAAAAGCGCACGCCATGCTCATGGGCATACGAAACTGCCTGCTTCAGTTCTTCCGTATCAAAATTTCCTGCAAACGCTCGCAGTCCGTAGCTCTTCATACCGCCGTAAACGGCGTTTGCGCCAAAGCGCACAGCCGCCTTCAGCTGCTCCGTACCGCCCACCGGAGCCAATAGTTCCATCCTTTGTGCCATTGGGTTACAGCCCCCGTTCTTCGTCGTAAGCCTTCCAAAGCGGCGCATAGATTTCCACCGCCCGGTTATGTTCCTCCAGGGTGCGGCTGAAATGCAGTTCGCCTGTAGCAGGGTCTTTGCTGCAAAAATACAGGTACTTTTCGGCCACGTAGCTTTCATCCGGGTAAAGAGCCGCGTTAATGGCCTCCGGCGACGGATTGCAGATGGGGCCTGCGGGCAAGCCCTTTACGTTGTAGGTGTTATAGGGAGAGTCCACGGCCAGATCGCTTTGCCGCAGGCTCATGCGGCGCTCGCCGGTAATGTAGTGAATGGTAGGGTCGCTCTGGAGCTTCATGCCGCTGCTGAGACGGTTGTGAAAAACGGCGCTCACCTTGGCAAAATCCGCCTTCTTGGCTTCTTTTTCAATCATGGAGGCCAGAATGAGCGCATCGTCCATGGTCATGTCCATCTCCTCTGCCCGGGCCTGCCAATCGGCGGTAAACACCTTGTCCGTTTGGGACAGCAGCTTTTTGACAATGGAAAGGGGCGTAGCGTCGGTATAGATTTCATAGGTGTTAGGAGCCAGATAACCCTCCAACAGATACTTGCGGCTGGAGACGGACGCCAGCTTCATTTCGTCGGCAATGAAGTAATAATCCTCCACCCCCTGAGCCGTGCGGCAAATGGAAAGAAATTCTGCCGCCGTCTGGTCGTTGAAAACGCCCTTTTCCTTGAGGGAGGCGGCAATGGTTTCCACCGTGGTCCCGGGAATAACGGTGATATCGGTGGTGATGGGGTTGCCATCGCCCGTGGTCAGCAGACTGGCGATTTCAAACAGGTTCATGCTCTTTTGAATCAGATAATCGCCGGACTGAATTTTTTGGCCCAACCCTGCAAAATCGCAGTAGTATTTGAAAAAGGTATGGCTCTTGATAAGGCCCTGGCTTTCCAGGTTTTTGGATACCCGGCTGAGGCTGTTGCCGCTTTGCACACTGAAGGCAATTTCGGTATGATCCTCCGGATCTACGGGGCTGAGAAACCTGGCGTCCACCCACTGATACGCGGCGGAGATAACGCCAAAAACAATCAACAGCGAAGCAAGTCCAATCAAAATCGGGCGCAGGATGCGCCAGAGACCGCTGTACCAGAAAAAGCCGTATTCGCGCTCATCCCGCAGGGATTCGTGATCATAGGGACGGTTTTGGGGCTGTTTATGACGCATGAGGAATCGCCTCCTTGTTGTTACACTTCTTTCAGGTCGATGCTGATGCCGGCTTCCCGGGTGATTTTTTCCATCACCGCCGCCACCAGCTGCTGAACCCGCATTTGGGCCAGCAGATAGTTGGCCACTTCATCGCTGTCGTACAGAAGGGCGCTCAGCCGTTCAAACTCCCGCGCATCTTCCTCGCGAGGGTCGCTCCCGGTCATGGACGCCATCTGCAACGCGGCTTGGGCGCGGGTAAAGCGGGCCAGCAAGCGGCGGTTCACCTCGTCGGCCATCACGCTTTGTTGAAGCGCCAAATAGGTTTGAAACGCCTCTGTTTCATGAAGCTCATCCAAAAGCGCGTCTGCGGCGCGCTGCACGCCGAATGGAAGATTCATCCTTCCGGCCCCCTTTCTACAGGCTCATGGTCTAGTATACCGCAAGTTTGGCTTTTTTTCATTCCTTTTTTGTAAAAGGCGGGGCGCACATACTTGTCAACGCGCCGGCATATGGTGTGACAAGCGTAATGCAAGGAGGGTTTATCGGCATGGAACAGACGTTTGATTTATACCGCGATATTGCCGAGCGCACGGACGGCGATGTGTACATTGGCGTGGTAGGCCCGGTGCGCACGGGAAAAAGCACGCTGATCACCCGCATGATGGAAAAGCTGGTGCTGAGCGCCATGACGCCGGGACCGCGCCGGGACCGCATTTCCGATGAGCTGCCGCAGAGTGCCAGCGGCAAAACCATTATGACCACGCAGCCCAAGTTTGTTCCCAGCGAGGCGGTCAGCGTTACCTTGGGCGACCAGGCCACCGTGCGGGTGCGCATGGTGGACAGCGTAGGCTATATGGTGGAGGGGGCGCTGGGCACCGAAGAGGACGGGGCCGCCCGCATGGTGCACACCCCCTGGTACGACTATGATATTCCCTTCGACCAGGCGGCAGAGATAGGAACACGAAAGGTGATTGCCGACCACGCCACCATCGGCCTGGTGGTGACGACCGACGGCACCATTGCCGACCTGCCCAGGGAAAGCTATACTGCGCCGGAGGAACGGGTGGTGCAGGAACTGAAGCTGCTGGGCAAGCCCTTTATTGTGGTGCTCAATTCCCGCACGCCGGACGATGCGGGCACACAGCAGCTTCGGGAAAAGCTGAGCGAACGCTATCAGGTGCCGGTGATGGCGCTCAACGCCAAGGAAATGGAGCAGGAGGATATCCTGGCGGTGTTTGAGCAGGTGCTGTTTCAGTTTCCCCTGCGGGAAATCCGCATTAACGCGCCGGGCTGGCTGGATGCGCTGGATGAAAATCACTGGCTGGTGAAGCATGTGCTGGACACCGTGCTGGAAGGTGCGGAAAGCTTGAGCCGCATGCGCGACCATGTGGATTTTGCGCAGGCGTTTGCCCAGTCTCCGTATACGGACGGCCTGCAGGGCGACGGTATCGATCTGGGTCAGGGCCGCCTGCGTTATAATCTGCCGCTGAAGGATGGGCTGTTCAACCGGATTTTAGGAGAAGAATGTGGCACGGAGATTCGCGGAGACGCCCACTTGCTCCAGTTGATGAAGGAACTGGTGGCCGCCAAAACGGAATACGACCATGTGGCGGACGCGCTCAAAAGCGTGCGGGAAACGGGCTACGGCTTAGTAACGCCCAGCATGAGCGAACTAACGCTTCAAGAGCCGGAAATTGTGCAACAGGGCAGCCGCTTCGGCGTAAAGCTGAAGGCCAACGCTCCATCCCTGCACATGATTCGGGTGGATATCGAAACAGAGGTTTCGCCGGTGGTGGGCACCGAAAAGCAAAGCGAGGAGCTGGTGCGCTATCTGCTGGAGGAGTTTGCCAACGATCCGCAAAGCATCTGGAATACCAACTTTTTTGGCAAAAGCCTGCATGAATTGGTGCGGGAGGGGCTGAGCAACAAGCTGATGCGCATGCCTGCCGACGCCCAGGAAAAGGTACAGGAAACCCTGTCCAAAATCATCAACGAGGGAAACGGCGGCATGATTTGCATTTTGCTGTAACCGAAAGAAACGCCCGGCAGGCTGGACCCTTTCGGTCCGTCGCCGGGCATTGCTTTTTTCTCAAAACCAACGAATTAGATTTGCCACCACCAGTAGTCGATGGGCGAGGCCGTTTTGATAGTGCCGTCCGTATAAACGATTTTATGGATCCCTACGTAAATGCGGTCAATTTGGCTGCAATCCGGCATGGTGATGTAGTCGCTGTAAACGCTTTTGCCCGGCTTTACGGTTTTGCTTGTGGTGTCGTAATACACGGTGGTGTCGCCGTAAATCCGATCGCCCCATACGTCGGTGGCATACATGTATAGTTCAAAGCCGCGCACGGTTTTGCTCCAGGAAACATTTTTCACGCTGATGCGAAAGCTGATTTGATCGCCGCTTCGCTTTTTCCAT
This sequence comes from uncultured Clostridia bacterium, assembly GCA_934621485.1. GTDB lineage: Bacteria > Bacillota > Clostridia > Christensenellales > Aristaeellaceae > Limiplasma. Next base: position 54,617 of record CAKTUS010000004.1, on the reverse strand, counting down.
TGCCCTTCGCTGTCCGAGGTGATGGCCAGCGCAAAGTCCACATCGTTTTCCAGACGGTCCTTCATTTTGTCGCGCATGTCAATGGTTACCTTGCTGCCGTCGCCCTCAAGCCCCATATCCTTGCAAAAGGCTTTGACAGCCTTGGCGGTGGCGCTGCCGTAATCGCCGTCTGCGGTTTTCAGGTATCCCAAATCATGCAGCATGTCTTGAATATACTTAACCTCGCTGCCTTTATCGCCTTTTTCCACATAGGTGACGCCGCCTCTTTTGATTCTGCCCAGGTCCATGGCCGAGGCCGGTAAAATCATACCAAAACCGAGCAGCAAAACCAGCAGAATGGCAATCAACCGTCGTGTTTTCATCGTGGACGCCCCCAACGTTCTTTTTTTTCAGTATACCAAATTCTGCCGGTTTTGGCAAGAACGATACGGTTTTCATCCATTTTCGCGCCGCGGTTGCTTTTCCTTGCACGCTTTGCTACAATGGAAACGGAAAAGCTGTTTTGAGGAAAGGAGGGCGTTTTCCCTTGGAACGAAAGAAGTTTTGGGCGATACTGCTGCTGGGTTCCTGCCTGATCGGCGTTTATTTTTTGCTGGAGCGGGGAGGAACGCTGCTTGAGTTTTTACGCACGCTATGGCTGATTCTGTCGCCGTTTTTGGTGGGCGGCGCGTTGGCGTTTGTGTTTAATGTGCCCATGCGTTTCCTGGAGGAGCACGTGCTGTGCTTCATGGAGCACAGCGCCGTTTTGAAAAAAGCCAAAAGACCCGTGGCTATGGTATTGGTGCTGGTGCTGACCGGCTGCTTGATTTTTTTGCTGATTTCCCTGATTGTGCCCGAAATTGTAAACACCATTTCCGCAGTCATTCACGCTGTGCCGGACGCGGTTGCACGGCTGGATGAACTGTTGGCCCCCTACGATATCCAAGTGGGCCAGTACTTGAACCTAAGCCGCATTTTGCCCAGCGGAAACGGCGAGGAAATGACGGCGCAGATTGAAAACATGCTGAACCTGGCCCTCAAGGGTGTGGCGTTTTCCGGCACGCTGATCGGCACAGTCTATCAAAACGTGCTGAGCGTGTTTTTCACCATCATGTTTATTATTTACTTTCTGGCAGCGAAGGAACGCTTGTGCCGTCAGGCCCAAAAGGTGATGCGCGCCTACTTGAAGCCGGCCTTTGTGGAGGAAACGCTGCGGGTGCTTGCTTTGATACAGCGCTCTTTTTCCAGTTTCATTACCGGCCAGTGTACAGAGGCTTTGATTCTGGGCTGCCTGTTTTTCCTGGCCATGACCATTTTCAAAATGCCATATGTACTGCTGATCAGCATCTTCATTGGCGTTACGGCTTTGATTCCGGTGCTGGGCGCATGGATGGGCTGCATTGTGGGCGCATTGCTGATTCTGGTGAACAACCCCATGCAGGCGCTCTGGTTTGTGGTAATGTTCCTGGTGATTCAGCAGCTGGAAGGCAACCTGATTTATCCGCACGTGATGGGCAACGCCATTGGCCTGCCCTCCATTTGGGTGCTGTTTGCAGTGGTGCTGGGCGAAGGGCTGCTGGGCATTATGGGGATGCTGCTGTTTATTCCGCTGACCTCCGTGGCCTACGCGCTGCTCAAGGAAAATGTGGCCAGGCGGCTTGAACGACGCCAGATGCAGCCTTAGAAAGCGGAAAAGAGGAAACGCCAGTGAAACGAAAAACCGTATGGATAACAGGCGCCTCCAGCGGCCTTGGCCTGGCTGTGGCGCAGGCTTTTGCTCAGGCGGGCTGGCTGGTGATCGCCGGCGCGCGCTCTTTTGAGGATTCTCAGGAGCAAGAAGGCGTGGTGCGGCTCAAGCTGGATGTGACGCAGGAAGAAAGCTGCCTGCGCTTTCGAAACCAGGCCCTCGCATTCAGCCCCACGGTGGATGCGCTGGTATGCGGTGCGGCCGTCCTGGTGCTGGGCTCCTGCGAACGGACAAGCCTGGAGGAATACCGATGTGTGATGGAAACCAACTTTTTGGGGACGGCGTGTATGGTTTCTCAAGCGCTTCCATTGATGCGTAACCAAAAGAACGGCCGTATTCTGCTGTTTTCTTCCATCAACGGGCTGCTTGGAATTCCCTTTCAAAGCGCCTACACGGCCAGCAAGCACGCGCTGGAGGGCTATGCAGAGTGTTTGGCCATGGAAACCCGGGCCTATGGGATTCAGGTGTGCCTGATTGAGCCGGGCGATCATCGCGGCGGAAGCGACCGTACCCGGCTGCATGCCGGGCTTGAAAACGAAGCGTCTCCCTACCGGCAGGCATATGACGCCGCCTGCGCCGTTATTCACCGGGATGAGTCCGGCGGACTTTCGCCGGAAGGCTTAGGACAAAAAGTGGTGCGCAATGCCCAGCGCCGCCGTATGCGCTTTCGGCTGCGGGTGGCTAAGCCGGATCAGCATTTGGCCGTATGGCTGCACAAGCTGCTGCCTGATGGGCTAAACGGGCGAATCCTGTGCGATTATTACCGCAAAAATTAGAAACCAAGGCTGCCACAGGATTCCCTGCCTGCTTGCTAACGGAGCGCCGGACGGCCAGGAGCAGAAAGACTGACAAAACAAGCGCTCGCGCCGCCGGCTCCTAAACAAAATGGGAGAAACCAAGCGCTTCGATATCATCCGGTATTCTCTTTCACAAACAAAAGCGCGGAGAAAGCCCTCCGCGCTTCGGTCGTCAAAAAAGGTCGCCTGACGGCGAGCTTTCAGAGTGTCGAAAAACCCTCTACGAGAGGAGCGCGTTCGTGCACACGGCTACGTTTGTTCGCAGAGAAAATGCTGTGGCATAAGGCTTAGGGGCTCCGCCCCTAAAACCGGTAGGAGGCAGTGCCTCCTGCACCTCCACTTTTTCAGCAACCTGGAAGCTCGCCGAACGGCGAGCTTTTCTGCCGAGAAACGCACTTTGCCTGCTCGCCTGCGGCTCGCCGGGCGGCAAAGTGCGTAAGGAAAGCCTTGCTGCGTAAGGCAGCCGAAACCGGCGTACACGCCGCCGGTTTCGGAATGAAAATCGGAGGGCTGCGGCCCTCCGATGCCTCCCAGGTTTTTTAGCAACCTGAGCGCGGAGAAAGCCCTCCGCGCTTCTTTGTCATTTACATTTGCCTGGAAGCAACCTGCTTCAGATGCTCCACATAATAGGTGGGGTTAAAGGACTCGCCTGTGGCTTTTGCCAGCAGTGCGCCGGGACGATACAGGTTGCCGTACCGATGCACATGCTCCTTGAGCCAGTCGCGGATGGGAGCAAGGTTTCCATCAGACAAGAGCGCGTCTACATCCAGTTCCCTGCGCATGGCGTGCATAAACTGGCTGGCATAGGCGCTGCCAAGCACGTAGGTAGGAAAGTAACCAAAGGTGCCGCCGGACCAGTGCATGTCCTGCAAAACGCCCAGGCTATCGGAGGGAACGGCCACGCCCAGGTAGTCCCGATACAGGCAATTCCAGGCTTCCGGCAAATCTGCGGTGGACAGAGATCCGCCGATCAGCTGCTTTTCCAGCTCATAGCGTATCATGATGTGCATGGGGTAGGTGACCTCGTCCGCTTCGGTACGGATGAGAGAAGGCTCGATATGGTTGGCCGCGCGGATAAAATCCTGTTGGCTCACGTTGTCCAGCAGGGGAGCAAAACGTTTCCGCATTTTTGGCAGCAGCCAGCTTAAGAAATGCGGGTCGTGGCCCACCAAGTTTTCAAAGAAACGGCTCTGGCTTTCGTGCAGGCCCAGGCTGGGCACACTGGAGAGAAGCGAATAAAACGGCCCCGGCAGATTCAGCTCATACAGCGCGTGACCGCCCTCATGAATGACGCTGTACATGGAGGAAAACAGCGCGTCGGGCAGATAGTGCGTGGTAATGCGTACATCGTTTGGGTTGAAACCCTCGGTAAAGGGATGCTCGCTTTCCGTCAGCGTGCAGCGGCTGCGGTCCAGCCCTTCAATGTCCATCAGCTCATAGGCAAAGGCACGCTGGCTTTCGATGGAAAACACGCCGAGCTGGGGCCTGGGCGACCGGTCCACCTGCTGAATCAGGGGCGTCAGCTCGCTGCGCAGCATGCTGAACAGCGGATCGATTTGCGCCATGGTCAGCCCTTTTTCATAATCGTCCAGCAGGGCGTTGTAGGCGGGAACATCAGGGTTGTGATAGGCGGCAAAACGACGATTGTACTGAATCAGTTCTTTCAGAAAAGGCTCAAAATGGGCATAGTCATTGTTTTCCTTGGCAGTGAGCCATGCGGCGGAAGCGTCGTTCACCAGACGGGCGTAGGCAGAGTATTCCTCCTTGGGGATGCGGGTCAGCTGCTCTACTTCCTCCTGCAAAAGCTCTGCCTCGCGGCGCTGCGCCTCATCCAGCTGTTCCTGCGCTGCTGTCAGGTTCGCCAGCAGCTCCCGGGTAGCCTCGCTGGTAAGCAGCTCATAGCGCTTTTCGCTTAAGAGAGCCATGGCGTAACCGCGGCCTTCGCTGGAGGCGCGTGGCGCTGCGGTTTCGCCGTCCAGGCTCAGCACGCCCAACGCATGATGATAGGCATAGTGCTCCAGCAGAAGCTGCTTCAGCTTTTCTTTCATAATCAACAGTTCCAAAACCTTTCGCTTCCCTTCACTTGTTTTCCATCAGACGGTAAACCTTGTACCCATCCGTATCGGCTACACATTCATAGCCGTTGAGCACGCATTTCAGCTGATCGGTGAGAATCCAGCGGCTGCGGCCGGTGGTATCGGTAGAAAACCAGCCGCTTTGCACCCCTATGGCCGGGTCCAGTTCCCGGGCAAACTGCATCAGACGGCTGGCGTCCGTGCGCACGGTATTGGCAAAGGGATCGCCGGCGGCGGCATCATAGCGAATCTCCCGAATGGCCCGGCTTAGCGCAGGGTCGCTGGAAACGGCCTGATAGCGCCCCTCCTCCTGAAAAGCGCCCACCGGCGGCGTCAGCAACAGAACCACCGCCATGGCAGCAGAGGCCGCTACGCCGAAAGAGGGAAGCCAGAAGCGTCGGCGTGCCGCCAGGTAAACCAGCACCAGCCACAGGAAGGGAGCCAAAGTACGCAGCCCGCGCCAGTCGCGTATTTCATAAAAAGCGCAGGTAAGGCCAAAGGCGGCCAGCAACATCAAAAAACAGCCAAATAAGTTTTTGCGAAAACCGTTGGTAAGCCGCCCCAGGGGAAGCAGGGCTCCCAGCAGGCAAACCAGCGCCGTGAGCAGGTACAGGGCAAAAAACAGGTTTTCAATCACGGAACCTTTGGAAGCAAAGCAGTCCAGCAGGTTCACCTTGCCGTGGCTCAGAACCATTTGGAACCAAACGGAAGCATTGGAAGCTCCGGAAAGCTGATACAAAAAGCTGGAGGCGTACCGAGCCGTTATGCGGTCTCGCACAAACAGACAAACGGCCGCCAGCAGCGCCGCGCAGGAAACAGACAGCGCCATGCCTTTTCCCAAGCGAAACCGGGCCGCTACCAGGGCGGCGGGCAAAAGCAGCAGCGCAAACAGGGGATGATAGAAGCAGCCTACCGTCAGGGTTACTCCGCAGCATACCAACGCCCAGGTCTTTCGGCTCTCATGATAGCAAAACAAAAAGGCGAGATAAAAAAGCACGAGCGCATAAGCAAACATTTCCAGCATGGAGGTGGTGCAGTAGAGCAATACCGGCACATAGAGAACAAACAGCCCGGTCATCAGCAGGCATACGGAGGGACGTGGTTTGCGGATGAGGCAGAACGCCAGCGCCCCAAGCGAAATCCAAAGGGCGTTGCACAACAGAATGGACTGAGCGCTGAGCCCGAACAGCTTCACAAACCCACCGTACAGCAAAATGGGCGTAATACCATTCAGCCCCAGGTTGCCCCAGTCGGCGGCAATTTCAAAAGCGCCGTTTGCACCGGTTTGCAGCCCGGCCCGGCTCCAGCTAAACAATGCGCGCCACAGTTCCACCTCGTCCGCCCAAACAGGACTGGCGGAAAATGCGCTGCGGCCCAGTATCAGGGAAAGAACCGCCAGCAGCCAAAAAGGTGAAAGCACCAGCAGGCCCCAGTTCAACCAAAGCTGCCACTTTTTCGGGGAACGCAGGGAATCAGACATGAAAACCACGCCTCCTTCGCCAGAGGGTAGAAAAATCGTGTATATACACTATTACTATACCATGGAAGAGACATGCTCGCAAGACGAAAAACGAGTGAAAGAAACGCTTGTCAGGAGCTTCCTTCAATTTGCCAGAGAATCTTGAGCGGCATCGGAGCAGCGCGCCGCCCGACTTCGCTTTTGAGGCCAGCGGCGTATCCGCCGGTTACGCTGCTTGTTCACTGGGCGGATGGGATGTCCTGTGATTTCGGAAACCGCGCGCCATCATTCGGGCAGCCCAAAAAGATTGATTGCCGGACGGCGTTTCTTTCTGCCGCGAGCCGCGCTTTGCCTGCTCGCCTGCGGCTGGCCTGGCGGCAAAGCGCATGCTGAAAAAGTGGAGGTGCAGGAGGCGCTGCCTCCTGCGGGGTTTTAGGGGCGGAGCCCATAAGCCTTATGCCACAGCATTTTCCCCGCGAACAAACGTAGCCGTGTGCACGGACGCGCTCTCTCGCAGAGGGGTTTTCAACAGTCTGAAAGAAACGCTTGCCATGGGTTTCTTTTTTTGTTATGCTTACCAACGCCCGGGGCGTTTTCCGGGGCGAAGCATTGCTGATGAAGGTGTACAAAATGGCGCTTTTTCCCTATGATGCGGTGGTCTTTGATTTGGACGGCACGTTGTTTGAAGCGGAAGAGGGGATTCTGTCCTCCGTTCGCAATACCATGCGGGAGATGAATCTGCCCATTCCGGCCGGCGCGGATTTGCGCCAGGTGATCGGCCCGCCGCTTCGGGCGTCCTTTGTGGAGCTTTTGCAGGTGCCGGAAAACCGGGCTGAGGAGGCCATGGAGCGTTACCGGCAGGACTTTTCAGCACGAGGTATGTACTGCTACTGTGTTTATCCGCACATTCGGCCCATGCTGGAAAGCCTGAAAGCAGGCGGCGTGCATGTAGCCATGGCCACCAGCAAGCCCCAGTGGCTGGCAGACGATATCCTGCGTCATTTTCGGCTGAAAGGCTTGTTTGACCGGGTGATAGGGGAGACCGACGACGATTTTGCAAAGCTGGGCAAGCCGGAACTGATTCGGCGCGCTTTGCCGCAGGAATATCGCCGCGCAGCCATGGTGGGAGACCGCCGTTTTGATATGGAGGGCGGCCGTGCCGTGGGAATCGACGCCATCGGTGTGGCTTATGGATACGGAACGACAGAGGAATTGCGGACAGCGGGCGCAACGACTGTAGTGGCAACCACCGAAGCGCTTTTCCGTCTGCTTTGTCCGCAAGCGCCTTCCAAACGCGGCTTTTTTCTAACGGTAGAGGGGCCGGACGGCAGCGGAAAAACCACCCAGGTCAAGCTGTTGGAGGCTTCCCTGCGACAATATGGCTTTGACGTGCTGCACACCCGGGAGCCGGGTGGATGTCCCATTAGCGAAAAAATCCGCCAGATTATTCTGGATCCCCAAAATCAGGAGATGTGCGATACCTGCGAGGCGCTTCTTTACGCCGCCGCCCGGGCGCAACATGTGCATCAGGTTATTCGTCCGGCTGTTGAGGCGGGCCGGCTGGTGCTCAGCGACCGCTTTGAGGACAGCTCTGTGGCATACCAGGGAGGCGGGCGGCAAATGGGCATTGAAACCGTTCAGCGCATCAACGCTCCCGCGGTAGGAACGATGAGACCCGACGCGACGCTGTATCTGGCCATTGACCATCGGGAGGCGCTGGCGCGCAGGCTGTCCGCCTCGGCACCGGACCGGCTGGAAAGCGAGGCCGTCTCCTTCCATGCCAGGGTGCAGCAGGGCTATGAAAGTCTGATTCAAAAGGAGCCAGATCGCTTTCTGCTGGTGAACGCAGCTCAGCCGGTGCAGGCGGTTGCCAAAGACGTGCTGGAGGCCGTGCTTTCACGTTTGTTGACGTATTAAAGGGAGGAAAAAGCGTTGGAGCGAGTTGTGGTGGGAATGTCCGGAGGCGTGGACAGCTCGGTGGCTGCTTTGCTGCTGAAACAGCAAGGATATGATGTGGTGGGCGTTTTTATGAAAAACTGGGATGAAAAGGATGAAAACGGCACCTGCACCGCCACGGACGACTGGAACGACGTGCAGGATGTGTGCGCCACAATTGGAATTCCCTGTTATGCCGTGAACTTTGAAAAGGAGTATTACGACCGGGTATTCTCCTATTTTCTGGAAGAGTATCGTCGGGGACGCACGCCCAACCCGGATGTGCTGTGCAACCGGGAAATCAAGTTCAAGGCGTTTTTGCAGTACGCCATGAAGCTGGGTGCAGATCATATGGCCACAGGACATTTTGTGAAAAAGGATGTACGAAACGGGCATACCGTGCTTCTGAAGGGCGACGACCCGGGAAAGGACCAGAGCTATTTCCTGTATATGGTCAAAGAGGCGCAGCTTCAGCGGGCGCTGTTTCCCGTGGGCGGCATGACCAAAAGCCAGGTGCGCCGGCTGGCCGAGGAAAATGGCCTGGCAACCTCTAAAAAGAAGGATTCCACTGGCGTCTGCTTTATAGGCGAACGCAATTTTCGCAGGTTTTTGCAGGGATATTTGCCCATGCAGCCCGGCGATATGCGCACTGAGGACGGCGAGAAGGTGGGGGAGCATATCGGGCTGGCCTACTACACGCTGGGGCAGCGGCGCGGGCTGAATATTGGCGGCCGGGGCACGGGCGAACGCTGGTTCGTGGTGGACAAGGACCTGAAAAACAATGTGCTGGTGGTTTCGCAGGGCGAGGATAGCCCGCAGCTGTACAGTCGTTATATCCGGGCCGGTCAGGCTACCTGGATTAGTGATACGCCTCCTGCGCCGGAAGGTCGGCCCTTCCGCTGCACAGCGCGCTTTCGTTACCGTCAGGCAGACCAGGGGGTGACGGTTACCCTGAAGGGCGACGAGATGTTCATTGCCTGCGACGACAGGCAGCGCGCCATTACGCCCGGGCAAAGCGTAGTGCTCTACCAGAACGACGTATGCCTGGGCGGCGGCATCGAAGAAGAAGCCAAAACAGAACCTTTTGTCCTATGAGGCAGAAAAACGTCCGTATTTTTGTGGAAAAACAGCGTAAATACAGAGGTTTTTTCAAAACGGGCTTGCACACAAGGCGCTCTGTGATTATAATAGCAACAACATTGCAAAAGGCAAACGTTTTTTGCAGTGTGAAGGATAATGTATGAGGGAGGAAACGAAGATGAAAAAACTGGTTGCGATGGTCTTGGCTCTGATGCTGGCGATGACGTTCATTTTGCCCGCCGTTGCAGAAGACGCCATTAAAATTGGCATGAGCGGTCCTTTGACCGGTCCCTATGCCATTTACGGCAATGCGTGCGTACGCGCCGCGAAGATTGCCGCCGAGGAAATTAACGCTCTGGGCGGCGTACAGTTTGAAATTCTGGACGAGGACGACGAGGGCGACGGCGAAAAGGCTGTGAACGCCTACAACGCCATGCTGGATAAGGGCGCGCAGATTATGCTGAGCACCGTTACCTCCGGCGCATGTATCGCCGTTGCCGCCGAAGCGTACAACGACCGCGTATTCATGCTGACTCCTTCCGCCTCCAACGATCTGGTCATTGAAGGCCGCGACAACATCTTCCAGGTATGCTTCAAGGATTCCGCGCAGGGTTCCGCCTCTGCCGAGTATATCGTGGAGCACAAGCTGGGCACCAAAGTGGGCATCATCTACAACAACTCCATCGATTACTCCATCGGCATCTGCCAGACCTTTAAGGAAAAGGCTGCCGAACTGGGCCTGGAAGTGGTTGCCGAATCCGCTTTCAGCGATGACAGCAACGCCGATTTCTCCGTACAGGTAGCCGCCATGAAGGATGCCGGCGCCGACGTGGTGTTCCTGCCCATCTATTACACCCCCGCTTCCATGATTCTTACCCAGGCGAAGGCTGTGGACTACGCGCCCATCTTCTTCGGTGTGGACGGCATGGACGGCATCTTGGGCTTGGAAGGCTTTGACACCAGCCTGGCCGAGGGCGTTATGCTGCTGACTCCCTTCTCTGCCGATGCGCAGGATGAGAAGACCCAGGCTTTCGTTGGCAAGTACCAGGAGCTGTACGGCGAAATTCCCAACCAGTTCGCTGCCGACTCCTATGACGGTATGTACGCTTTGTACGAGGCTGTGAAGAACACCGGCATCACCGCCGAAACCTCTCCCGAGGACGCCTGCGAGATGCTGATCGCCGAGTTCCCCAACATCGAAATCGCCGGCCTGACCGGCACCATGCGCTGGGATTCCACCGGCGCTGTAAACAAGACTCCCACCGCCGTCGTTATCAAGGATGGCGTGTATGTGGGCGTTGCCAACTGAGAAACGTCACAATCCCGGCTCCGGCCGTTTCCTGCTTGGGGAACGGCCGGAGAGATCCGGGTGGTTTGCACACCGTTAACCGCGGCTGCGCGAAAAAGCATACATGTCATCATCACAAGGTAATCAACAATAGGCAGCTTGCAAGAGCTGTCTGCTGTTGGTTACCTTCGTGCGTATTCGCGGGCATTACTTACCGAGGAGGATGAGCCATGATTCCCTTCCTGTCCCATCTGGTCAACGGCCTGAGTCTGGGCAGCGTGTACGCCATCATTGCCCTGGGCTATTCGATGGTGTACGGCATTGCCAAGATGCTGAACTTCGCCCACGGTGACATCATTATGGTGGGCGCCTACATCGCCTTCTGCGTTATGCAGTATATGGGCCTGCCCTCCATTGCAGCGGTGATTGCCGCTATGCTGGTCTGTACGCTGCTGGGCGTCGTCATCGAGCGGCTCGCCTATAAACCCCTGCGGCAGGCCACCTCGCTGGCAGTGCTGATTACCGCCATTGGCATGAGCTATCTGCTGCAAAACGCCGCGCTGCTGATTTGGGGCGCAAACCCCAAGGTATTTCCCTCGGTGGTGAGTCTTCCCGCCATTCAGCTGTTTAACGGCCAGCTGAAAATTACCGGCGAAACCATCACGACGGTGCTGGCCAATGTGGTCATCATGATTGCGCTGACCCTTTTTACCGGCAAAACGCAAATGGGCAAGGCCATGCGCGCCGTTTCAGAAGACAAGGGAGCTGCGGAACTGATGGGAATCAACGTGAACCTGACCATTTCCGTTACGTTTGCCATTGGCTCTGCCCTGGCGGCCATTGCCGGCGTGCTGCTGTGCTCCTCCTATCCGGCTTTGATGCCTACCACCGGCTCTATGCCCGGCATCAAAGCCTTTACCGCCGCTGTGTTCGGCGGCATCGGCTCCATTCCCGGGGCTTTGGTTGGCGGCGTTTTGCTGGGCGTCATTGAAATCCTGGGCAAAGCCTATGTTTCCACCGAGCTGGCGGATGCGCTGGTATTCGCCGTATTGATCGTGGTGCTGCTTGTGAAGCCCACGGGCCTGCTGGGCAAGCCCGTGCAGGAAAAAGTGTGAGGTGAGATGAATGAAAAAGAAAACGTTCCTCAACAACCTCATCACCTACGGAATCGTCATTGCGGCGTTTATCGTGTGCCAGGTGATGATTGGGAACGGCAGCATGAGCCGCTCCATGCGCGGCCAGCTGGTGCCGATTTGCGTGTACGTTGTCATGGCTATTTCCCTGAACCTGGTGGTTGGTATTTCCGGCGAACTGAGTCTGGGACACGCCGGCTTCATGAGCATCGGCGCTTTTACCGGCACGGTGTGCTCCGCTTGGCTGCTAACCGCTTTCCAGCTGGAAAATGAAACGCTGCGTCTGATTCTTTGCATGGTCATGAGCGGCATTTTGGCTGGCGGCTTCGGCGTATTGATCGGTATTCCCGTGCTGCGCCTGCGGGGCGATTATCTGGCCATTGTAACGCTGGCTTTCGGCGAAATTATCCGCAACCTGGTGAACTGCATTTATATCAATATTGAGGACAGCGGTCTACTGCACTTTGGCTTTAACAATCCCAACCTGCCCGGCAGGGCCATTCTGGCAGGCCCCAAGGGGACGGTGAGCGTAGCCAAAATCGCCACCTTCGGTATGGGCTTTGCGCTGATTCTGTTTACGCTGTTTGTGGTGCTGAACCTGATTAACAGCCGATCCGGCCGTGCGATCATGGCCACCCGCGACAGCCGCATTGCCGCCGAGTCGGTGGGTATCAACGTGACCAAGTACAAGATGATGGCTTTTGTAACCGCAGCAGTGCTGGCCGGTATGGCGGGCGCGCTGTTTGGACTGAACTATTCCACTGTAAACGCCACCAAGTTCAAGTTTGATACGTCCATTCTGGTACTGGTGTTCGTGGTGCTGGGCGGTATTGGAAGTATTCGCGGGTCGATTATCGCCGCTACGCTGCTAACCATTTTGCCTGAAATGCTGCGCGCCTTCAGCGATTACCGCATGCTGGTGTACGCCATCGTGCTGATTTTGGTAATGCTGACCACAAACAGTCCCATTTTGGGCGCGAAGCTGGACGCGGTGAAATCCAAGTTCCGCCACATGAAGAAAAAGTGGGAGAAAGAACGCAAGGCAAAGGAGGGTGAGAAGGTATGAGCCAGGAGCAAACGAGACACTCGGAGACCAAAATGGTTCCCGTGCCCAGCCATTCCATCGTGCCCGATCGTGACGTAGATAAGCGCCCGGTGCTGGAAACACGTCACCTGGGCATTGAGTTTGGCGGCTTAAAGGCTGTGGAGGACTTCAACCTGACCATTGGCGCTACCGAAATTGCCGGGCTGATTGGTCCCAACGGCGCAGGGAAAACCACTGTGTTCAACCTGCTGACCAAGGTGTACCAGCCCACCAGCGGCGTGGTGATTCTGGACGGTAAGGATACCGCCGGCATGAACGCCGTGCAGGCCAATAAGCTGGGCATTGCACGCACCTTCCAGAACATTCGTCTGTTTGGCAACATGACGGTGGAGGAAAATGTGCGTATTGGTTTGCATAACCAAGTCAAGTACGGCATGTTTTCCGGTATTTTCCGCTTGCCCACTTACTGGAAGCAGGAAAAGAAGCAGCATGAAAAGGCCATGGAGCTGCTGTCGATTTTTGATATGCAAAGCCTGGCCAATACCCGCGCGGATTCCCTGCCCTATGGCGCGCAGCGCCGGTTGGAAATTGTTCGCGCTTTGGCCACGCACCCCAAACTGCTGTTGTTGGACGAGCCTGCGGCAGGCATGAACCCTCACGAAACAGAAGAATTGATGGAGAACATCACCAAGATTCGCGATCGGTTCCAGATTGCCGTGATGTTGATTGAGCATGACATGAACCTGGTTATGGGCATTTGCGAGGGCATTTGCGTGCTGAATTACGGCCGCATTATTGCCAAGGGCACTGCCAGCGAGATTCAGTCCAATCCCACGGTCATTGAAGCCTATCTGGGCAAGCGGAAGGAGGGCTGACAATGAGTTTGCTGCAGGTGGAGAATCTACACGTATATTATGGGGCCATCCACGCCATCAAGGGGATTTCCTTTGAGGTAAACGAAGGCGAAATTGTAACGTTGATTGGCGCCAACGGCGCCGGCAAATCCACGACCCTGAACACCATTGCTGGTTTGCTCAAGCCTCGTTCAGGTTCCATTTCCTTTGATGGGAAGAATATGGCGGCTGTGCCGGCCAGCAAGACCGTTTCTCTGGGCATGGCGCTGTGCCCGGAAGGGCGGCGGATTTTCCAGCAGATGACGGTGCGGGAAAACCTGGAAATGGGCGGCTTTACCCGTCCGGCGTCCGAGATTGAGTCCTCTATTGAGGACGTATTTCAGCGCTTTCCCCGCTTGAAGGAACGGGAAAAACAGGTGGCCGGCACCCTGTCCGGCGGCGAACAGCAGATGCTGGCCATGGGCCGCGCCTTGATGAGCAAGCCCAAGCTGCTGATGCTGGACGAACCTTCCATGGGTCTGGCGCCCATTCTGGTGGAGCAGATTTTTGACATCATCAAGGAGCTTCATGCCGCCGGAACCACCATTTTGCTGGTAGAGCAAAATGCACAGATGGCTTTATCCGTGGCGGATCGGGCTTACGTGATTGGCACGGGAAAGATTACCATGTCGGGCAATGCCGCCGACGTACTGGCGGACGATCGCGTGCGCGCCGCCTATCTGGGCGGCTGAGCCAGACTGCAATCGACAGCCGCAGTTTTCGTGAAAGCGAAAAACTGCGGCTGTTTTTTTGGGGCTTCGGGAACCACTGGCTATGCGGCGGAGCTATCCCGTAAAAAAGCTTTAGCATGAAGCGAGTGGAGAATAACAACACGACAAATTCGTATGCACTCGATCAAAACGCCGATGCCCTTTCACTGTCGGCGGAGCATTTGATGCAAGTGAAAAATCATTCCGTGCATCTTTACCAGCCGGTAAAAGCCTTCCAGGGCTGAATCAAGCCGCCGGCCTAGCCGGCGGTCATGACGGATGCTCCTTTGAAAAAACGATTGTTTAAATGGATTTTTCTGACAATGTTCGAAAAAAGTTTTTCAAATTCATCAAAAAGCGTTGACAAATCTGCTAAATGCACGTACAATACACAATGTTTTCCAAAATTCATTCGGAAAAGGGGAGACCACACTTGGAGAAGTTCTTCAAACTCAAGGAGCACAATACAACGGTCAAAACGGAGATCGTTGGCGGCCTGACCACATTCTTTGCAATGGCGTACATCATCTTTGTCAACCCCAGCTTCCTGACGGCTACCGGCATGGATCAAACGGCCGTGATGCTGGCGACCTGCGTTTCTGCCGCCATCGGTACCTTCCTGACGGCGTTCTTGGCGAATGTTCCCTTCGCACAGGCTCCTGGCATGGGTCTGAACGCTTTCTTCACCTACACCATCTGCCTTGGTATGGGGTATACGTGGCAGCAGGGTTTGGCGATCGTGTTCATTTCCGGCCTGATTTTCCTGGCTGTGGCCGTTTCTCCCCTCCGCTCCAAGATTATTGAGTCCATCCCCGCGCCGCTGAAGGCCGCCATTAGCGCCGGCATCGGCCTGTTTATCTGCCTCATCGGCCTGCTGAACGCCGGCATCGTTACCGCCAACAACAATCTGCTGGATATGGGCGCTATCACCAAGGGCCCCGCTCTGCTGACGTTGATTGGCCTCATCGTAACCGGCATCCTGATGGCCTGGAAGGTGAAGGGCGCTATCTTCCTGGGTATCCTCATCAGCACCGTCATTGGTATTCCTATGGGCGTGACCAGCTTTGCCAATGTGAACATCAGCTTCTCCGGCATCTCCATGGCTCCCACCTTCTTCAAGCTCAGCTTTAACGGCCTGTTCTCCTTGGGTATTCTGCCCTTGCTGACCAGCATTGTCACCTTTGCCCTGTGCGACTGTTTCGACACTGTCGGTACCCTGATCGGCACCGCCGGCGGCGCGGGCATGCTGGATGAGAAGGGCAATTTGCCTCATGGCGATAAAGCCCTGATTGCGGACGCCATCGCTACCTGCACCGGCGCTCTGCTGGGCACCTCTACTGTGACCACCTTCGTGGAATCCTCTACCGGTGTATCCGAAGGCGCTCGTACCGGCTTGAGCTCTGTGGTGGTAGGCGTGCTGTTCCTGCTGAGCTGCGTGCTGGCCCCCATTGCCGGCATCATTCCCTCCGCCGCTACCGCTCCTGCCCTGATTATTGTTGGCATGTTCATGATTGGCAATGTGGCCAAAGTGAACTGGTCTGATCCCGAAGTGGCTCTGCCGTCTTTCCTGACCATTGCCATGATGCCCTTTGCCTACTCCATCTCCGATGGTATCGGCTTTGGCTTCATCTCCTACACCCTGATTAAGCTGGCCCGCGGCAAGGCCAAGGAAGTGCCCGTCCTGCTGTACATCCTGTCCGCCCTGTTTGTGGTGATGTACATTTTAAGTGCCATGTAATTCAAAAGGTGGTATACTTTTTAGCGGGATGCCAGGCATCCCGCTATTCCCATGTTAAGAAGGAGCGTATGTCAAATGTTTTATTCCATGAAGGTAGCCGGTCTGGAACGCAAACTGCCCATGTGCCGCGTAAACGACGATCTGTATATCGGTGCTTTTGTCATTTTTGGCGATGTGGAACTGACGGTAGCCTGCGCCCGCGAACTGCTGAAGGTGGCCCCCGCTCACGACGTGCTGATTACCGCTGAAAGCAAAGGGATTCCTCTGGTGTACGAAATGGCCCGCCAGCACGGGGAAAATAAGTACCTGATTGCCCGCAAAGCCGCCAAGCTGTATATGAAAAACGTATTCTCTACCGAGGTTACCAGCATCACAACCGAAAACCGGCAGGTGCTGTGCATTGACCAGGATGACGCCGACTTTATGCGCGGAAAACGCGTGCTGATTGTGGACGATGTTATTTCTACCGGCGAATCCCTGAAGGCGGTAGAAAAGCTGGTAAAGCAGGCTGGCGGCGAAGTGGTTGGCAAAATGGCCATCCTGGCCGAAGGCGATGCCCAGAAGCGCGGCGATATCATTTATCTGGAAAAGCTTCCGCTGTTTAACGCCGACGGCAGCATAAAGGAATAACAAGCAAAGCGTCCAGATAGGAGCGCTTTCAGACCGTCCAAAAAGGTCGCCTGAGACGGCGAGCTTTTTGGACGAGAAGCGCTTTTTGCCTACTCGGCTGGCTGCAAAGAGCGTAAGGAAAGCCTTGCTGCGCAAGGCTGCCGAACCCGGCATACACGCCGCCGGGTTCGGAATGAAAATCGGAAGGCTGCGGCCATCCGACACCCATAGGTTCTTCGATAGTCCGAAAGCGTCCCGATGGGGGCGCTTTTTTGCTGCTCTTTTGCATACAAAAAACGCAAGCAGTCGAAAAGCGCTGGAAGGTTCCGTGCTGGACGTTTTTGAAAAGAATGGACTTGTACCGCTCATGCCCTCATTCCCAAAACAAATCGCCATTGCTTTTTCCAAAAACAGCATTTTTCCTTCGCTGTTTCGTCTATATAGGTGAAAGGAGTTGATAGGGTGCCTTATCAAAGCGAACGGGATAGCCGTTCGGAACTGGAGCGGCTTATGGAGCAATACGGCAGCGGACTGTTGAGAATGTGCGCTCTTTATCTGAAGGATACAGAGCTTGCGAAGGACGCCGTACAGGACGCCTTCCTTAAAGCTTACAGGCACTTGGGGGACTATCGTGGGGAAGGCTCCGAAAAAGCCTGGCTTACGTCCATCTGCATCAATGTGTGCAGAGATATGCTGCGAACGGCCTGGTTTCGGCATCAAACCGGAATGGATATTCACACGTTGCCGGAAACGGCGGTGGAGTTTTCTTTCCCAGACGATACGGTGCTGGCAGAGGTTCTGCGCCTGCCCCAAAAGTATCGTGAGGTGGTTCTGATTCGGTATTATGAGCAGCTCAAGCTGAATGAAATAGCCACTGTGTTAGGATTATCCCTGGGAAAAGTTCGCTCCAGATTGAACCGGGCTAACGAGATTCTGCGCAGCAGACTGAAGGAGTGGTATGACAATGAAGAATCATAACTTCCGGGAGCATGTGGATTGGAAACTTGCCGAGCTTGTGTGGGACGAGGCAAACAGGAAAGCGGTACTCCGCGCTGTTGAAAAGGAGGAAAAACCAATGCGAAAACGTTCGACAACCGTTATGCTCATTGCCGCCATTCTTTGTATCAGCCTGACCGCTTTGGCGGCAGGAATCCTCTTTTCGCCCAAATATGAAGCGGCGAAACTGGCCAATCAAGCTTTGCGCGAACAATATGGCCTTACGGATGATCTTCTCAGCCTGTTTCATCGGGAGGTTGAGGAGCATGCCGACGGGACGGCAACGGTGACGTACGCTGCTCCACGGTTTGATTTTCCCACTGCGCAGATGGGGGATTACACTGTCGAAGTTGAGAAAAACCATGCGACGGCAACCTGGTCCAATGATGGAAAGGATACCAGCGGCGGCCTGGCGGCACAAGCCTTTGGGCCTGAGCAGTTGCATCTGCTTTCCTATAACTATGCGAGTACGATGGAGCAGCTGTATGAAGCTGGGAAAACTCTTCATCATATGACGCAAGATGCCCGTTCTGGGCTGACGGAAAGCGAAATAGAGCAGCTGGCCCAAAATGCCGAGAAGAAACGAGTATCTGAAATTGACAAGGCGGAAAAGCAAACCCATACCACTGCTCAAAAGCTTGCCGAGGCAGCCCAAGCCGTTGTTTGCCGGGAGTATGGGCTGAGCGAGGCGCAAAGCGCAAAACTGATCTATGAGCCGGACAGCACGTACATTACCTATCAGGATGACCAGCCGATTGTAAAC
The DNA here is from genome assembly GCA_934621485.1 of uncultured Clostridia bacterium. GTDB lineage: Bacteria > Bacillota > Clostridia > Christensenellales > Aristaeellaceae > Limiplasma. The sequence goes on along the minus strand of CAKTUS010000004.1, from coordinate 36,370 downwards.
CTTCTGTTTTGGCTGTGGCAGAGCGAAGATGAGACGTTTACGGAAAAGGATGGTCAGTATTGGATAGCGGTGAATATGCAGACCGGCGTTATCGATGATATTCTCTATGACGCCGGCTTGGCAGGAAACGGTTGATTGCTCGCTTTGAGGAAACGCATGATTCTCTTTACGGACGGATCTTTCAGCCTTTGGTTCGCGTTACAACACGCCAAAAGCGGGAATCGCTAAAAGAAGGGCGATTCCCGCGAAACGCCAGAAAAACGCGCGGCAACGCTGAGCGTAAGAAAAGCCGGCTGCGCAAGGCGAGGAGCACGCGCCGATTTCAAAATGAAAAAACCAAAACGTGGTCATTCGCTGTCTCAAAAGCTTTTCAAAGAAAGAGAGAAGAACCGTTCAAAAGAAACGTCAACTTATGGATTTACAAGAATTGAGTTTTTAAGGCGTTTTCCGAACGGCAAAGCAGAATCGCCGATGGAAAAGCAGAAATGCTGATTCATCGGTGGTTTTGTCATTTTGATAATATAGGCAAGCATGAAAGAAAGGATTCCTCCGTGCTTTTTTATGCCCACCCTACATTCTGTGCTTACATTTCTGGCTTTTCACCAGATAGGTGATTATGACTTCTTCAACCGCTCGATCATTCCACTCAGACGAATACCGTCCTCCAGCCCGGCGTGATAGCAGTATTCGTAAATAGGTACATCAGCATCACGAGCGGCGGTAATGAGCTCGCCTGTTTTTTTCACGCCAACGAGTGCGGTAAGGCCTTGCCTTCTCGCAAATCCTTGAGCTGTTCCACCTCTGCTTTGAACTCCGGCAGCTTTTCCGCTGCCCATGCCAGTTCCTCTGTGCGGCCTGTGACAAGCTCCTTCAGGTAAGGCTCAAATGTTTTGCCCATTCGATAGACCTCCTTTTTCTCGTCGTGTGGGCCTATCTATGCAGCCGTCCACACCACTGCCACCCAGCAGCGACTCGTTGGCAGCGTTGACGATGACGCCAAGCTTCATTTTCGTGATGCCATTTCTGACTATTTGAAGCGGCATCAAATCACCAACCTTTCAAACCGACAAACTTGAATTTATCCCGATAAAGTTCTCATTTGTCGCAGCAGACAGAAATACCTTTCAAATAATCTTCTCGGGTCAATTCTAAATGAATGATTCGGTCAGGTATTCCGGCTTCCCGAAAACCAACCGCTTTGTGGATACGATATGCAGCAACGCGGGTATCCTCAAAATCGTTGTGCAAACAGGATACTCCGTCCACCTTAAAAGCGCGATCCAACAATAGGCGAAGTCCTTGTTTGCCATACCCTTTTCCTCTCTCCGGCGCGAAAATCACGATTCCTATATCACACCAACTTTGTTTCGGATTACGATGATAATTCACGTCTCCGACAAAGCCTCCGTCGCTCTTTCTTTGTAGAAAAGCGTAGAATCTCTCCGGTGCTTTCCCAATCCAAGATTTCTGCAACTCCACCCACCCTGAATCCGGGTCAGGAATACATCCATCAGGCGGAAACCAAGGCGCGTTATAAGCCATCGTCTCCGGATCAGACATCATTTTCACATAGAACCATCCATCATCTGAACGAGGAATATATAGCTGTAACTCGTCAATCATCTCTGTTTTCTCCTCAGCAAATTCCGATTTGTACGTCTCTCAAAGTTCAAGTCCATCCACCCATGCTGCCAACTCTTTATGCCCGGTATTTTCCTTGAAGATTCTTCCTTCCAGCAGCTTTACGCCTTTGCAGCTAGGAGCAAGCCGCTCGTTTGTCTTGCCCATATCGCCACATCCGGATGTCGCAAAGGGAACGAACGTTTTGTCTGTCAGATCATAGCTCTCAAGAAACGTATTGATAATCGTCGGCGCAACATGCCGCCAGATCGGAAAGCCGACAAGAATCGTATCATAGCGCTTCATGTTGTCCCGCTTCACTGCAATTTCAGGGCGGGAAGCAGCGTCATTCATTTCAATCGTGCTGCGGGCTTTCTTGTCCATCCAGTCCAGGTCAGCTTCTGTGTAAGGCGCCTTCGGCTCGATCGCGAGATGTCCGCGCCGGTTGCCTATGCCAGCGTCTCGGCAATCTTTGCGATCATGCCGTACGCAGAAAAGTATGCTACAAGTTTGTTGCTCATAATTGCCTCCATGTTTATTCGCCTTGATCCAGACCGCCATTCAGCACGAGGTACAACAGTACCTTCATCAAATCAGCAATCTTTCCAAGAGTAATGTCCTCATCTTTGGACTTCATAATCAACTGGAACACCCCATAGAACACATCGTTCCGGTCGAGGTCAATTTCCGTTTCAAATCGCTCAATAAGTGCTTCTATGCGCTCCAAGTCCGGCTCGTCTTCCGGCTTAAACGAAGGCTTGCTGCGCAAGGCTGCTGAAACCGACGTACGCGCCGCCGGGTTCGGAATGAAAATGGGAGGGCCGCAGCCCTCCCATACCGCCCCTGTTTTGACGGTCTAGGAATCGCCAAAACAAGGGCGGTTCCTTGTTATCAAACGCTCTTCCGCGCGGCTTACTTGCCGAAGTACCGCTTCAGCAGGCCCTCGAAAGCCTTGCCGTGACGGGCTTCGTCGCGGGCCATTTCGTGCACCGTGTCATGGATGGCGTCCAAACCCAGTTCCTTGGCCTTCTTGGCCAGCTCGGTCTTGCCCATGGTGGCGCCGTTTTCGGCTTCTACACGAACACGCAGGTTTTCCTTGGTGGACTCGTTGACTACCTCGCCCAGCAGCTCGGCAAACTTGGCGGCATGCTCGGCTTCTTCAAAAGCAGCCTTCTCCCAGTACAGGCCGATTTCGGGATAGCCCTCGCGATGAGCCGCACGAGCCATGGCCAGGTACATGCCCACTTCGGTACATTCGCCGGCAAAGTTTTCACGCAGGCCCTGCTTGATTTCTTCCGGTACATCCTTGGCTACGCCGATCACGTGCTCGGCCACCCAGGTACGCTCGCCGCCCATCAGAGCAAACTTGTCTTTAGGAGCCTTGCAAACGGGGCAAAACTCAGGAGCCTCAGGACCTTCGTGCACATAACCGCAAACCTTGCAAACCCACTTCATGTTTCATGTCCTCCTTCAAATCATCATAACTTATTCTTTAGGACGAGCCTTGCTTTCAGCTCGTGATTTAAGTATACCCTGTTCAGCGGCAAAGTGAAACATATATTTTCAAACTTTTTTTGAAAAGATGGAAAAAACCTGCTTCTGTGAAGAAAAGCAGGCCAGACTGTCGCTCCCATAAGCATGTCTGCGTCCGCAGGCAGGACTATGCTGGTTTATGGGAAAAACGCCAAGGTTTAGGGCTTCGCACCTAAAATCCTGACAGACGCTGGGAAAAACGGATGCACGCTGGTCGCAAAGCCATAGGCAGTCAGCACCCGCTCTCCTTCGGCTCCTTTCTTTTGGCCGGCCTGAAGCAGCGGTTCAGCCAATGAAAAAAGAAGCTGGGGGAGGTTTCCTTGAAATCAGCGGTATGGACAGCGGTTTCGCAGGCTTTGCGTGCTCCTTTGTCGATTAGCGCTTTGCGCAGCGAAGGAGAGCGCCAAAGAAACGCCTGTAGCAATCCTTTGAAAGAAAGCTTACTTGCCCTCTCCGGCTGTATCGATACCGGCAGCCCCCGTCAGGTGAAGCCGTTCGGCCGCTTCCTTGCGCATTTGGTATTTCAGAATTTTACCGGCGGCGTTCATGGGAAAATGATCCACAAACTCAATATACTTGGGTACCTTATGACGAGCCATGTGTCCGGCTATATAGTCCGTCATTTCCTGGGCAGTTACGGTTTCGCCATCCTTGAGAATGACACAGGCCATAACCGCTTCGCCGTATTTGGCGTCCGGTACGCCAATGACCTGCACATCCCTCACTGCCGGGTGGGTATAGATGAACTCCTCGATTTCTTTGGGATAAATGTTTTCCCCGCCGCGAATAATCATATCCTTCAAACGGCCGGTGATGCGGAATGTGCCGTCCGGGTTGCGGCAAGCCAGATCGCCGGAGTGGAGCCAGCCGTCTTCGTCCACCGCTGCGCGGGTGGCCTCCGGCATTTTGTAATAGCCCTTCATGGTGTTGTAGCCGCGGGAACAGAACTCGCCGTTCACGCCGTCGGGCACTTCCTCGCCGGTGTCCGGGTCGATGACCTTACACTGAATGTGGGGGAAGGCGTAGCCTACGGTATTGCAGCGCAAATCCAGCGGGTCTTCCCAGGCGCTCATGGTGCTGCCGGGCGCAGACTCGGTTTGACCGTACACGCTGACAATACCGCGCATGTTCATTTCGTCCGGCTGGGCTGCCCGGCGCATCAATTCCGGCGGACAGCCGCTGCCGGCCATGATGCCTGTGCGCATATAGGAAAAATCGGTCTTGCGGTAATCCGGGTGATTGAACATGGCAATGAACATGGTGGGCACGCCGTGAAAGCAGGTGATGCGTTCTTGCTGAATGCAGGCCAGCGAAGATTTGGCGGAAAAATAGGGCAGAGGGCACAGGGTGGCCCCATGGGTCATGGCGGCGGTCATGGCCAGCACCATGCCAAAGCAATGGAACATAGGCACCTGAATCATCATGCGGTCGGCGGTGGACAGACCCATACGGTCGCCGATGCACTTGCCATCGTTAACCACATTATAGTGGGTAAGCATAACGCCTTTGGGAAAACCCGTTGTACCGGAGGTATACTGCATGTTGCACACATCGCCCGGCTTTACCTGTGCGGCCATGGCCCGCAGCTTTTCCGCGGGCACGCTGTCGCAGCGCTGCATCGCCTCGTCAAAGGATAAACAGCCGGGTTGCCGGAAGCCTACGGTAATCACGTTGCGCAAAAAGGGCAGACGCTTGCAGTGAAGAGGCTCGCCGGGCTTGCTTTGCACAATTTCCGGGCATAGCTCGTTGATGATGCCCCGATAGTCTGAATCCAGGCAGTTTTCAATCATCACCAGGGTATGAGTGTCGGACTGGCGCAGCAGATAATCCGCTTCATGAATCTTGTAGGCGGTGTTCACGGTCACCAGCACCGCCCCCAGCTTTACCGTGGCCCAGAAGGTAATGTACCAGGCAGGCACGTTGGTGGCCCATATGGCCACCTTGCTGCCGGATTTAACCCCCAAGGAGAGTAAGGCCCGGGCAAAACGGTCCACATCCTGGCGAAACTCCTCGTATGTGCGGGTGTAATCCAGTGTGGTATAACGGATGGCATACTGGTCCGGAAAGGCGTCCGCTATTTTATCCAGCACCTGAGGAAAGGTACAGTCAATTAATTCATCTTTTTTCCAAACGTACTGGCCGCTGCCGTCATGGTTGAAATACAGCGTTTTTTTGCGGCCGCGGGGGTTTTCAAAGCGGTTCATATAGTTGACGAAATGGGGGAAGATGACCTCCGGGTCAGTCAGGTCGTCCATCCATTCCGGTTTCCACTCCAGGGAGAGAAAGCCGTCATAATCAATGGAGGAAAGAGCGCGCATCATTTCGTCTACGGGCAGGCTGCCTTCGCCAATCAGGTTGTAGGTTTCAGCGTCGTCTGAATCGTGCAGGTGAACGTGACGTACATAAGCGCCCAAATGGCGAATGGTATCGGCGGCGCTTTCGCCCTGGTCCCGGTAAGGATGATGCATATCCCACAGCGCGGCCAGCTGGTCGGAAGCAAAGCTGTCCATCAGGGTACGCAGACGGGCAGTATCAGCGTAAATGCCCGTGGTTTTGAGAAGAAGCACCACGCTCTTTTCCTGAGCCATTGGCAACAGCGTTTCCAAATTCAGGCGCACCATGTCCTCGTTTTCATGCAGGGCGCAGAAGGCGACATAAGGGGCCTGCGCCAGGCGGGCGCGTTCCAGCAGGGTTTGCGCCGCTTCCTTTTCAACCGGTGTTGAAAGGTCGCAGGGAGTATCAAAGCAGGGCAGCTGCAGGCCGGCCTCCCGGAGTTCGCGGGCGGTGGAAGCGGCCTGATACGCATCAAAAGCGCCGCCGCGCTGGCAAAAATCGGCGCGATGCAGCACGTCATAAACTTCAATGCCCTGGAAGGCGGAAGCCTTGGCAGCGGCTACGCTTTCCTCCCAGGAAAGAGACTGCCAGCCGCGGGTGGAAAACGAAAGCTTCATGCTTCTTCCTCCTCATACACAATTTTGTTCAGTGCGTTCAAATAGGCCATGATGCCGGCTCCCACAATATCGGTAGAAATACCGCGGCCGGAGTAGAGACGGCCGTTGGAACGCAGCTTGACCACAGTTTGGCCCATTGCTTCGCGGCCCTCGGTAACAGCCTGAATTTGAAAATCATCCAGCTCATAATGCTTACCGGCAATTTGCTCAATGGCCAGAAAAGCGGCGTCGATAGCGCCGTCGCCCACGGAAATGCCGTCCAGCACCCGGCCGTTGCGCATAAGGCGCATATGCGCCATGGCGGAAATATGGCTGCCCGTATTGATGACGTAGCTTTCCACCTGGTAAGCGGGGGGCACCTGCATGGCTTCCGCCGCTACGATAGCGTCCAACTCGCGAGTGGTAATCTGTTCTTTGCGGTCTGCAATGCGCTGGAAGGCGGCCCAAACCTTTTCGGCGTCTTCGGCGCTCAGGTCGTACCCCAGGCGCTCCACGGCGTGCATAACGGCTGCTTCATCGTCATTGCTGGTCAGGTTCAGGCCCTCGTCATGAGGCAGTACCCCATTGTCAAAGGGCGAGGCCTTTTTGCGTGCGGTTTGGCACATCCAGTCAATCTGGTTTAGGGCGCGCTTCATTTCCGTCATATGTACGGGAACGGAGAGCTTCATCTCGCCGCTGCGAGCGGCCAAAACACGGGCAATGTTCCCCAGGGACACCCATTGCGCGCCGCAGGCAACGGCTTTGATTTCTCGAACGCCCTGCTGTACGGCGGCCACCGCGCAGGCGTCCGCCATGGCCAGGTCGTTGGCGCAGGAAGCGCCCACCGTAATGGATTTGAGCTCGGGAACCGCTTCATACAGGCCGGAGAATAACGCGGCAAACTCATCGGGCAGCATGGCCCCGGCCGCGTCGCATAAGGTGATGGTGCCGGCCCCTGCCTCAATAGCGGCGCGGATGACCTGATGCAAAAAGACGGTATCGCTTCGGGTGGCGTCATCAGCCACAAATTCTACGTCCGGTGTGCAGGCGCGGCAGGCGGCTATGGTTTCCGAAATGGCGCTGAGCATTGCGTCCGGCTTCTTGTGAAACAAGTATTCCATTTGAACCGGGCTTACGGGAGCCGCCACCTGCAAACGGGGTTTTCGGGCTTCATTCAAGGCATGCCAGGTTATGGACACGCTGTCGGCGTTCAGCTTTACGGGTACGGCCACGCAGCTGTCCTTCACCGCAGAAGCCACAGATTTAATCAGCAAGCTGTCCGCCTTTGGCTGTTCGATGGCTTCCAGTTCAATGACGGATACGCCCAGGCGGTCCAGCTGCTTGCACAACTCCAGTTTTTCCCGGAATGTGAGCGAAAACGCGCCCGCCTTTCCGCTTTGCTTAATGGTCATGTCGCTGATACGAATGGGTTGCATCCTTACCTACCTCCTGGTTCTTTGAAATGGAAAATCCCTGAGTTCTGCTGAACTCAGGGACGAAAAGGCTTTCGCGGTACCACCCTGTTTATTCCCGCCTCATGGCGCGGAATCACCTCTCGGACTCAAACAAGTCCAAAGCCTGTTACGGGGCGGCCGGGTTTCATTACTGGCCCATTGGGGCGTTTACAAAACCAACTCGGGAAGCAGACTGTCCAGCCCTTTGGTTCCGGCTTTCACCAACCGCCGGCTCTCTGAGGCGCTCCGGGAAGGACAAGGTTCCGTCATCGTCTTTGATGTGGAATTGAATGGCATTTTATCATGGAACGGGGTTTGTGTCAACACTCCGGTTGTGCTTTTGGTGTTCTTAAAGGGTTTTCAGCATGGTATTGTCCACATGACGGTACAGGCTGAGACACACCGCAAGGGAAACCACCTCGGCAATGGGAAAGCTCCACCAAACGGCGTTCACGTCGCCCGTCAGGCTGAGCAGCCAGGCAACGGGGAGCAGCACAATCAGCTGTCGGCACAGGCTCATAATCAGGCTGTAAAAACCCTTGCCAATGGCCTGAAAGCAGGTGCTGATGGTGATGCCCACGGCGGCCATCAGAAAACTGAGGCAGATGATGCGCAGAGCCACAACGCCCATGCCGGTCAGCTCGCTGGCGCCGTTGGCTTCAAACAGGCTCAGCAGGGTTTGGGGAATGAGCAGGAACGCCAGCATGCCAAGCAGCATGATGACGCCGGACCATTGCAGCGCCACTTTGATGGCGTCATAGACGCGCTGCTTCAAATGCGCGCCATAGTTGTAGCCAATGATGGCCACCAATGCGTTGCTCATGCCGAAAACGGGCATGAATACAAAGGATTGCAGCTTGAAGTACACGCCCAATACGCTGACGGCCGTAGCGCCAAAGCCAAGCAGAATCATATTCATGGCGACGTTCATAACGGAAGAAATGGACTGCATGATGATACTGGGAAAGCCTACGGCCAGAATGTCCTTGAGAATCGCGCCATTGGGGCGGAAACCTCGAATTTTCACCCGAAGCTCCACGTTTTTAACCTGGTTGAGAATCAGGCCCAGGGTCATGCTGCCAATCTGGCCGATGACGGTAGCGATGGCAGCGCCGGCAACACCCATGGCCGGAAAGCCGCACAGACCGAAAATCATGATGGGGTCCAGCACAATATTGGCAACGGCGCCCAGCAGCTGGGTCATCATGGCCAGCATGGAATTGCCGGTGGCCTGCATCATGCGCTCAAAACACACCGCCAAAAACAGACCGAAGCTGTAAATGCACACAAGGCTCAGGTATTCGCCGCCGTGCTGCTGGAGCACGGGGTCGGAGGTAAACAGGTTGAAAAAGTCTCGGGCAAAAAAGAGACCGAAAAGACAGAACAGCGCAAAGCCGCACAGCTCTGTAAAAATACCGTTGCGGGCGGCCTCCCGGGCTTCCTCGTGGCGCTTTTCTCCCAGCTTGCGGCTGATGAGGCTGTTGAAGCCGACGCCCAAGCCGGTGGATACGGCGATCATCAGCATTTGGATGGGATAGGCCAGGGAAACGGCGGTGAGCGCTTCCGCGCTGTAGCGCGCCACAAAAATGCCGTCCACCACATTATACAGAGCCTGTACCAGCATGCTGATCATAATGGGAATGGAAACCTTGGGAACCAGCTTGCCCATGTCCATTGTTCCCAACATTCTGGACCTTTCCTGAGTTTGCATTTCATTTCTCCTTACTTCTGCGTCGTTCCATTCTTGTGGAAAATCCACAAACAACAATCCTAGCAGGAAAGGACGGATTCGTCAATAGAAAAAAGACGGTTTTTGTCACGGACCGAAGCCGGGAAAAACGGCCGAAAGTCAGGAAAAAAGGCGTAAAAACCTTGACTTTCCTCAGGGTTTATGATACCGTATAACGGTAGCCGCTAAAGCGGGGTTTTGAAGTGCGCTTCTTAGCGCCACCCATCTGCTTTGCGAGATTGTTTCAGGAGGTGCTTGACCATGTACGCTGTGATCGTAAGTGGTGGCAAGCAGTATCGTGTGTCCCAGGGGGACGTTATCTACGTGGAGAAGCTCGACCAGGAAATCGACAGCAAAGTCAACTTCGATGTGCTGATGCTGGGTTCTGAGGACGGCGTTGAAATCGGCACGCCGACTTTGGCTGGCGCAAAGGTGGAAGGCAAGGTTCTTGCTCAGGTAAAGGGCGAGAAGATCATGATCTTCAAGTACAAGAGCAAGAAGAACTATCATCGCCGCGCTGGTCACCGTCAGGCGTACACCAAGGTGGAAATTACGGCTATCGGCTGATGACCACCGTTACTGTGCGGCGGAATGAGCAGGGCATTTGCGCTATTGGCGTAAGCGGCCACTCCGGCTATGCCCAGGCCGGCAGCGACATTGTATGCGCCGCCGCCAGCGTGCTCATAACCACCTGTATCAACGCTTTGGAAAACGTGGCTCACATTCGGCCCATGGTTTTCCAAAAAGAACGCACCGCGACCATGGAGGTTTTGCTGCCGGCCAGCTTGCCCCCGCTCAAAGTCCACGACGCGCAGGTCATTCTGCAAACGACGGTTCAGGGCTTTCAGGGAATCGCGGAGCAGTATTCCAAGTACTTACAAATTCATCTGATGGGAGGAACATCATCATGTTGAAGCTGAATCTTCAGTTTTTTGCCCATAAAAAAGGTATGGGCTCTACCCGCAACGGTCGCGACAGCGAGAGCAAACGCCTTGGCCCCAAGCGTGCCGACGGCCAGTTCTCTCTGGCGGGCAACATCCTGGTTCGTCAGCGTGGCACTCATATCCATCCCGGCCTGAACGTGGGCATCGGCAAGGATGATACCCTCTACGCCAAGGTAGACGGTATCGTTCGTTTCGAGCGTCTGGGCCGCGATAAGAAGCAGGTAAGCGTGTATCCCGTGGAAACCGCCGTTGCTGCGCAGTAAGGCTGAAACGCTAAAAAGAAGCTGTCATTGCATAGGGCAGCTTCTTTTTTGAAATGAAGGTTTTTGAACTGTGATAGGAACGTTTATCAATTGCGGCGCCATTGTGGTTGGCTCGCTGCTGGGGTTGCTGCTGCGCCGGGGCCTGAAGGACGCCGTTGCCAAAACGGTTATGCAGGGCGTTGGCCTCAGTGTACTGCTCATCGGTTTGAGCGGCGCGCTGAAAACGGAAAATACGCTGCTGGTGATTCTGTCTATGGTGGTTGGCGGTATGGCGGGCTCTCTGGTGGATATTGACGGTCGCATGAACCGCCTGGGTATATGGGCGCAAAGCAAGCTCAACCCTGGAGATAACACCGGCAACACCTTTGCCAAGGGGTTTGTAACCGCCAGCCTGGTGTTTTGCGTAGGCGCGATGGCCGTTGTAGGAGCGCTGGACAGCGGAATCCGCGGGGATCATTCCACGCTGGTAGCCAAAGCTGCTTTGGACGGGGTAGTCTCTGTGATTTTTACCAGCTCATTAGGCATAGGGGTCATGCTGTCGGCGGTGCCTGTGCTGATATATCAGGGAACAATCGCTTTGCTGGGCAACCTGGTAGCGCCGCTGCTCAGCGATGCGCTCATTACGGAAATGAGCGCGGTGGGCGGCTTATTAATTGCCGCTCTCGGTTTCAATATGGTATTGGATAAGGATATCAAGGTGGCCAATCTGCTTCCGGCGATTTTGATTCCCTTTCTCTACTTTTCCATTTATCAATTGTTCGTGAGGTGACAAAGATGAGTTCTTCCATTATCCGCGACCCATCCCTGGCGCCCCTTGGCAGACAAAAAATCGAATGGGCCAGCAAGCACATGCAGGTACTGAACGGCATTGCGAACGACATGAAACGCACGCAGGCCCTTCGAGGAGTCAAGATTGTGGTTTCGGTACACCTGGAGGCCAAAACGGCCTATCTGGCGCAGGTGCTGCATGATTGCGGCGCTGAGGTGTATGCTACCGGCAGCAACCCGCTTTCCACCCAGGATGATGTGGCCGCCGCCTTGAGCGAAAATGGCGTGGTGGTTTACGCTACCCATGGTTGCACCGAGCAGGAGTATCACGACTTTCAGTGCAGAGCCCTCAGCGTAAAACCGGATGTAATCATTGACGATGGCGGCGACATGATGACGCTCCTGCATGACGAGCATCCCGAGTGGGCGGTGAATCTGCGGGGCGGATGCGAAGAAACCACTACCGGTATTATTCGAATCCGCAACCGTGCCAAGGCCGGCAAGCTGAACTTTCCCATGTTCTCCATCAATGATGCGGATTGCAAGCACCTGTTTGACAATCGCTACGGCACAGGTCAAAGCGCGTGGGACGGCATTATTCGCACTACCAACCTGAATGTAGCCGGTTCCACCGTGGTGGTGGCGGGCTATGGTTGGTGCGGTAAGGGCGTGAGCATGCGGGCCAAGGGATTGGGCGCTAAGGTGATTGTTACTGAGGTAGACCCGGTTTGCGCCATTGAGGCGGTGATGGATGGCTTTACCGTGATGCCGATGGGGGAGGCTGCCGCTTTGGGCGACTTCTTCATTACTGTTACCGGCTGCGAGCATGTCATTACTCCTGAGCACATGCTGAAGATGAAGGACGGGGCTATCCTGTGCAATGCCGGACACTTTGACGTGGAAGTAGATGTGGCCGGACTGCGGGCCATGGCCAAGGAGCATCATGAGGTGCGCAAAAACATCGAAGGCTACGCCCTGGAAAACGGCCGGACCATTTACCTGCTGGCGGAAGGCCGCCTGGTAAACCTGGCCGCCGCCGATGGGCACCCGGTGGAGATTATGGATATGAGCTTTGCATTGCAAGCGGCCTGCGCACTGAGAATGGCGCAGGATGGGCAAAACATGAAGCCCGCCCTGTACGAGGTGCCGCGGGACATCGACCAGGATGTGGCCCGGCGCAAGCTGGCGGTATTGGGCGTAAAGCTGGACATGCTGACTGCCGAGCAGGAACGCTACCTCCACGGTTAATGGAAGTTTTTTGCTTATTTTCAGTCTGTTCACAGTTTTCCCCTTGTGCTTTGCCGGGGGATTTGATATAATCATTCTACCATTTCTGAAAGGGGTAACCAACCAATGACCGTGCTGAATCAAATGTTGATGGGTCTTTCCGATGCTGCCGCCGCTACCGGCGAAGCTGCCGCTACTACCGGCTCTGCCGGCGTTGCGGAAATGCTGAGCATGATTCTTCCGCTGGTGCTGATGTTTGTGGTGTTCTACTTCCTGCTCATTCGTCCTCAGAAGAAGAAGGACAAGAAGGTAAAGGACATGCTGGCCGCGTTGAAGAACGGCGACCGTGTATGCACTATCGGCGGTATCTATGGCACTATTACCAATATTAAGGATGACACCATTGAACTGAGCGTGGGTCGCGACAATGTAAAGCTGGTCTTTGCCCGGTGGGCCATTCGCAATGTTGAAGAAGTTGCCGTGGAGAACGACAGCGAAGTGCTCAACTAAATTGCGTTATGAAACCTCCCTTGTACGCATATAATGTACAAAGCGAACAAGGGAGGTTTTTTCTATGCCTGCAACCTATTCCACTCCTGGCACGGCGCGAAGCGGACGTAGGCGCTCACGCCGACGCCAAAGTACCCTCTGGTCCCGGCTGCTCAAGGGATTGCTGGTATCGGTTTGCGTTACGTTGGTTTGCATTTTGCTTTTTGCCCTTCTGATGCAGTGGCTGCGCCCGGATGATACGGCGATTCGCATTGTGAATCAGCTTATTAAGCTGGCGGCCATTTTCGTGGGCGTTCGTATCATGGTGGGAAAATCGGGCGAGCGGGGATTGGCACAGGGAGCCTTGCTAGGGCTGTGCTACATGGCAATTGGCGTGGGATTATACGCCGTTTTGTCCGGCCAACAGCTGCCGTGGACGGCCTACCTGAGCGACATTGCCATGGGGGTAGCCGGAGGCGGCATTTCCGGCGCTATTGTGCAGGGAATGAAAAAATAAAAGAGATGGATAGGAGAAAGAATGAGCATCCTTCGTGGGCTATTCGCTACGGAGGATGCTTTTGCTGTAGGCGCTTCAGCATAAAAACGCTGCCAAAGTGGAAGGGCAAGATGAAGGTAAAAGCCATAAATGGTTACCGTTCTTCAGCAAACCGAGGAACACAAGATCGTGAAAATGGGAATCCACCGGAAAAAACCATTCGCTATCCCATCGGCTGTCCTGTGTTTTGCAAAACCCTGCAGAAAGGAAAAAAAGAAAGACTGCCCAACGAGGCGAAGAGGACATGCTTTTCGAGAGGTTGTTGTTTTACGCCATTCGTAGGTTACATAAGCGCCTTACTTTTCATCGTCAACAAATTCAAACAAGTCCTCAACAGTCACATGGAACACTTTTGCTATATCCATAGCCAATTTAAGGGATGGATTATATCTTCCGTTTTCCAAATGAACGATTGTTTCCCGTCTCGCGCCGACAAGCTCGGCCAGTTCGCTCTGCTTATACCCCGCTTTCTCCCGAAATTCCTTGATTTTGGTTACGAGCACGCTTAAGCCCCCTTCGCGTCCATATAGCAGAACAGAATCGTTCGTATCATGGATGTCAGGACCAGCACGCCCATCAAAAGGTAGCCAATCACCTCCGGGGATATGGCAAACCGGAGAATGGCGCACAGAAACCCGATGCAGACAATCAATACCATAGCAATCTTATAGCAGATCGAATCACAGCGCTTTAGATTTGCCGCGGCTATTTCGTCCACGACCTCTTTCTTGTATTTTCTTTCCCGCGCACCCAAAAAGCAGAAAAAGAAAAAAGCAAAGATTGCAACGCAGTTTTGAATGGAGATGAAATAGCTTTCCCAGCCGTTTCTGGCACAACACCAGTAATAGACCGCGATACAAGCAGCCAGTACGATACGTGCGATAAGCAACTCCCTTAATGTGACTTTCTTATTCATGGTTCTCTCCTCAATGTTATATATTTCGCACTTGCGATGTTATAAATATATCACTTAAGACGGTGCAAGTCAATAGGGAAGTGAAATTTTTTTAACTTTTTGCTTGGAAATGGAAGGCTGTCCTTCTTTCAAATTCATGTGTGTTGCTTTGCTGCATAGGAGCATTATAGCAAGAGTTCAAATCAACAACTTTCAGATCATGCCTAAATCCTCTCCGCATGACGGAGAGGATTTAGGCTGGAAAACTTCTTCGGGGGAATTGGGGACCCTTCTGACTGTATTCGTATCGAACGGTTTTGCCGGTCGGGTGGGGCGTTTTCGACTTGGCTGAAAACAGTATCGGACAGTTTCTGACGAAAAAGCGAGTGCTATCGGCGGGCCGCAAGCCTTCCATTTTACCCCAAAAGCGACGGCATGTATATCGGTCTCGGTAGCCTTTGCATAGTAAAGCTTTCTTTACGCGACGCTCCATAGGCGAGCAGGCAAAGAATGCCTTGCAACAGAAAAGCTCGCCTTGCTGGGCGAGCTTTTTGTGTCTCTCTTCCGATGACAGAGAGGGAAAACATGGCTTAGTTCAGGCGATCCAGATAAATCTTTGCGTTAGCATCCTTCACCCAGCCGTCAACAGCGGTCTGATAGGTGCTGTCCTGCTTCTCCTGAAGTTTTTCCGCTTGCAGACTGTCGCGCACAACGTCCAGCCCAACTTCACCTTCCACAGAGTCGCTCACATATTTTAGAATATGGATTCCATAACTCGTCCGCACGCCTTCAGCAGAGGTATCGCCAACCTTGGCAAGCGCCATAGCGGCGTCGGTAAACTCCTGAACCCAATTTGTGCTTTCCGCACATACGGGATAACCGTTTTCCTTCGCAGGAGAGGCCTGCATGCCGGTATCCTGACCGTACTGCTCCATCAGCGCGTCAAAATCTTCGCCTGCAGCCAGCTTGGCCAGCACCTCGTCCACCGTAGGCTGAATCGCAGCGTAAGCCGCAGCCTTTTTGTCCTCCAACTGTTTTTCCAAATCAGCAATTTCGGCGGTCAGCTTATCTACGGTAGCAGCCAGTTCTTCTCGGTTCTTCGCAGTGTTTTCGTCGTCTGCGGAAGTGTCCTCGCCCAAAGCGCTCAGGGAGTTTTGCGCGGTGGTCAACTCGCTCTGACGGCTGGACAGCTGAGAGTTGAGGTCGCTGATGGCGCTGCTGTCCTCATCGGTCAGCTTAATCAGAATATTCTTGACGAAGCGGTAGCCGGCGGGCACGTAATAGATGGTGGAACCGTTGTTCACATCGGTTCCGTAGGCGGACAGATCATTGGCATAACGAGCCTGTGCATCCTGCACCTTCACGGTATAGTCGTCCTGCAATTCCTGCTCGGACACGGTAACATCCTTCACCACTTCGGCCCGAAGCTTGTCTTGCGCGGCGGTAGCCTTTACGCTGCTTAGCACTTCGTCCTTGGTGGGATATCCCAGCTCGGTCATCTTTTCCTCAATGGCTTTGTCCAGCTCGTCGCCGGTGAGCTCGCTATCAGTGAAATAATAGCTCTTGGTGCTGTCGAAATAGGTTTGCCAGGTGGAATCGGCATCCTCCTGAGCCTTGGCCAATTCTTCCTCGGTAAACTGGTCCATACCCATTTCCTGAATCTTCTGCTGAACAACGGCGTTTTCCACCAGCGTGTCCGCCGCTTGTTCACGGGCGGAAGAAAGGGAGCTTTCACTGGTGCGGTCATAGGACATGCCGTACATATAATACATGTAGCTCTGGATTTCTTCTACCTGCTGGTTGAAGGCTTCCTTGGTAATGATCGTGCCCGCCACCTCAATGATGGGGGTTTGCTTGTCCACTTCCGCATCCTTCACAATCAGGGAACAACTGGTGGCTGCCAGCAGGGCCAGCACCAAAACCAACGCCAACACAATACGCTTACGCACGGGTTCTTCTCTCCAATCCATTCTTAAAGTGTATTCCAGACACTTTCTGTATTATAACCGATGAAGGCCCAATCGGCAAGGCTTTTTTGAGAAGTTCACGCCATATTCACAGGACGCCGTCAGGGATTTGCCTGCCAGGACTGAAGGGGATGTCCCGTTTCCAGCTGCTTGATGACAAACAGGCCGTTGTCATACGTCATATAGCTTTTATCCTGATTTTCCTTGGGAAGGGCGGCAGAGCCGGGGTTGATGTAGGTGTAGTCTTCCTGCTGCCATACGCCATGCACATGGGTGTGCCCATGGATGAGCACATCGCCGGGGCAATGGGGCGGCGGGCACTGAGTGTGAAACAGGTGTCCATGGGTCACAAAGGCGCAGCGGCCGTTTTCCAGGGGCAGCAGCATATAGTCGGCCAAAATGGGGAAGGTAAGCACCATCTGGTCTACCTCGGCATCGCAGTTTCCCCGCACGCACAGCGGCGTTGGGGCGCAGTCGTTCAGCAGGCGGATGACGGCCTTGGGGTTGTAGTGATCCGGCAAATCGTTACGGGGGCCGTGATAGAGCAAATCGCCCAGAAGAATCAAGCGATCGGCTTTTTCCGTTTGCAGGCGCTCCAGCACCTTTTCCATGGCGGACTGACTGCCGTGAATATCCGAAGCAAAAAGAATTTTCATGCTTGTACCCCCTCTAATTCCAGCGTGATGGGGCAGTGATCGCTGCCCATCACCTGATCGTAGATATCCGCCAGGCTGATTTTGTCGGCCAGACGCCGGCTGACAAGAAAATAGTCAATGCGCCATCCAATATTGCGCTCCCGACTGCGCATCATATAGCTCCACCAGCTGTAGCGGTCTTTTTCATCCGGGTGTTTCAGACGGAAGCTGTCTACAAAGCCGCTGTCAAGCAGCCGGGTCATTTTGTCCCGTTCTTCCTGAGTAAAGCCTGCGTTGCGCTGATTGTTCTTGGGATTTTTCAAATCGATCTCCTGATGAGCCACGTTCATGTCGCCGCAAACCACCACCGGCTTTTTCTCATCCAGCGCCAGCAGGTAAGTGCGGAAAGCATCCTCCCAGGTCATGCGGTAGGCAAGGCGCGTCAATTCCCGTTGACTGTTTGGCGTGTATACGTCCACCAGGTAGAAATCCTGAAACTCCAGGGTAATCACCCGTCCTTCATGGTCATGTTCTTCCATGCCGATACCGTAGCGCACGCTTTGCGGATCGATACGGCTGAAAATGGCCGTGCCGGAATACCCTTTTTTTTCGGCGCTGTTCCAAAACTGCCGGTAGCCCTCCGGTGCAAAATCTGTCTGGCCGGGCTGCATTTTGGTTTCCTGCAAACAAAACAGGTCTGCGTCAGCACTGGCAAAATAGTCGCCAAATCCTTTGGTGAGACAGGCGCGCAAACCGTTCACGTTCCATGAGATGAGGCGCATGGCACGTCCTCCCTTTTCGAAAGCTGGCAGCCTATGCTGCGTTTGTTATTGTACCATACCTCCAACCAACAGCGCAACACGGGCAGCATGAAAGGCAGATGAGAATTGTCTGAAAAAACCCTTGGCGCTATTGCCTTTCCAAACTCATATGCTATACTGTTTCCCGAGGTGAAAAGCATGAATTTTTTGGGAAATCTTTTATGGTTGATTTTTGCCGGTTTTTGGCAGGGCCTGGGTTGGTGCCTGGCAGGGCTGCTGTGGTGCGTGACCATTGTGGGCATACCGATTGGAAGGCAGTGCTTCAAGTTTGCGGCGCTGTCCTTCTGCCCCTTCGGACGGGATGTAGTTTCAGGCGGGGGAGCTATGTCCACATTGCTTAACCTTGTGTGGCTGCTGGTAAGCGGGCTGTGGCTGGCGCTTGGGTGCGTGGCCAACGGTCTGGCCCTGTGCGTAACCATCGTGGGGATCCCCTTTGGTTTGCAGTGCTTTAAGATGGCCAAGCTGGCGTTGATGCCATTCGGCGCAGAAATTGTGGTAAAGTAACGGTTTTAGGGTGAGCCAGAAGAGGGGCGGAAGCTGAAGAAATTGCCGCCGACGGCGTTTGACTTTTCATACGGAGCGCAAATCAGGGAGAAGCTATGCCTTTTCCGCCCCCAAAAAGACGGTTGTCCATAACCAAACACCCTAATTGCCTTTTGCACAATTAGGGTGTTTGCCGTATAAGGAACCACGCCTGGAAAAGCAGCCATGGCTATTTGCTCAACAGGCCTTCGTGCTCCTTGACACGCAGGCGGTTCAGGGCGCGGGCCAGCGTGGCCTGAGCCGTGAGGTATTCCCGGTGGCTGCGCTGCTGCAACATCATTTCACGAGCCTGATCCGCCTTATGACGGGCGCGAATCGCATCGATATCTTCCGGCCGCTCGGCGGCGTCCACCAGCACCAGCACGTCGTTGTTTTCCACCTTAATCATGCCGGCCGATACGGCGGCCACCCGTTTTTCCCCTTCCGCAATCCGAAAGGTGAGCATGCCGGGAACCAGGGCGGCAATCATGTTGCGGTGATGCGCCTGCACACCGTATTGGCCGTGCACGGTGGGCACAATGAGAGACAGGCAAGCGCCTTCATAGAAGGCGCGGTCCGCTGCCAGAATGTGCAAACGAAAGCTGTTCATCGCCCGTTCCCTCCGGCCTGCTTGAGCACCTCGTCAATGCCGCCTGCATGATAGAAGGCGCTTTCCGGTACATCGTCCAGCTTGCCGTCCACAATCATACCAAAGCCGCGCACGGTTTCTGCCAGAGGCACATAGCGGCCCGGGATTCCGGTAAACTTTTCCGCCACATGGAAGGGCTGGCTCAGAAAACGCTGAATCCGGCGGGCGCGCAGCACCACTTGGTGCTCCTCTTCGCCAAGCTCGTCCATGCCCAAAATGGCGATGATATCTTGGAGTTCGTTGTACTTTTGCAAAATCTCCTGCACCTTTCGGGCCACGCGGTAGTGCTCCTGGCCCACTACATCCGCCTCCAGAATCCGGCTGGTAGAGGCCAGCGGGTCCACCGCCGGATAAATGCCCTGCTCGGCAATGTGGCGGTTGAGCACGGTGGTAGCGTCCAAATGGGTGAAGGTGGTAGCAGGTGCCGGGTCGGTCAGGTCGTCGGCTGGTACGTATACCGCCTGCACGGAGGTAACCGATCCGTCCCGGGTGGAAGCGATGCGCTCCTGCAGCTGGCCCATTTCATTGGCCAGGGTGGGCTGATAACCAACGGCGCTGGGCATGCGGCCAAGCAGAGTGGATACTTCGCTTCCGGCCTGAACAAAGCGGAAAATGTTGTCGATGAACAGCAGCACATCCTTGTGCTCGTGATCGCGGAAATACTCGGCCATGGTCAGGCCGCTGAGCGCCACGCGCATACGCACGCCGGGGGCTTCATTCATCTGGCCGAATACCAGCGCGGTTTTGTCCACTACGCCGCTGTGCTGCATTTCATTCCAAAGATCATTTCCCTCACGGCTGCGCTCGCCAACGCCGGTGAACACCGAATAACCGCCGTGCTCCATGGCAATGTTGTGAATCAGCTCCTGAATAAGCACGGTTTTTCCAACGCCAGCGCCGCCAAACAGGCCGATTTTGCCGCCCTTGGCATAGGGCTCCAGCAGGTCGATCACCTTGATGCCGGTTTCCAGGATTTCCACCGATGGACTTTGCTGGGCAAAGGAAGGGGCCTTGCGGTGCACAGGCCAGCGCTCCACGGCGGGGGAAAGGGGCGCGCCGCCATCGATGGGGTCGCCCAACACGTTGAACATGCGGCCCAGCACGTCCTCGCCCACGGGCACACGGATGCCGTTGCCGTCGGCGGCCACTTCCATGCCGCGGGCCAGGTATTCGCTGGCGGAAAGCATGATGCAGCGCACCGTGTTTCCGCCCACTTGCTGAGCTACCTCCATTACGCGCCGCTGACCGTTGATTATGACCGTAAGAGCCTCGCGGATGCGGGGCAGCTGTCCATGCTCAAACGCTACGTCTACCACAGGGCCGGCAATTGCGACGATTTTTCCGATATTCATGGCTCTCTCCCTTGCAAATGCTGTTTTGCGCGCTTTTTCCGCTGGGCCTTCGCCCCTGCGGATACTTCGGTAATCTCCTGAGTGATGGCGGCCTGGCGGATGCGGTTATAGGCCAGAGATAATTCATCCAGCATTTTTTCTGCGTTTTCGTTGGCGGAATTCATGGCGCTCATGCGGGCGCTTTGCTCGCTGCAAAAGCTGTCGATCAAAGCGCTGTACACAAAGCCGGATACATAACTGGGCACAATGTTATCCAGCACCTCGGTTACCGAAGGAAAAAAGTCGAAGGGTTCCGTTACGCGCTTTTCGTCCGCCGGAGCGGTAAAGGCCGAACGGTGAAAGGGCAGCAGGCGCGTAACGCTCACCGTCTCGGTCAGGCTGTTTTGAATGTCGGTGTAAATGACGAAAATTTTCTGTAATTCGCCACGGCCATATCGCTCCAGCAGTTCGCCGGTAATTTCGCGGGCGCGCTGCATGGTAGGGTTTTGGGCAGTGTACAAAAAGCTGCGCTCAATGGACACCTGATGCCGCTGAAAATACTGCCGGCCATATTCGCCAACGACAAACAGCTTGGTGTTGGCATGCTCATTCAGCAGCCGGTGCGCTTCCTTCAGCACGTTTTGGTTGTATGCGCCTGCCAGCCCTTTATCGGAGGTAATGACCAAATAAGCGTAGGCGCCGTCCGGCGACAACTGGCCCTCATCCGGGTAGAGGTAGCGGCTTTTCACGTGACCGGACGTGCGGAAAATGCGCTTGACCTCGGCCCGCAGGGCGTCGAAATAAGGACGTGTCTGGTCCCATTCCTGCTTGGCCTTGCGCAGCTTGGCAGAGGAGATCAGGTACATAGCGTTGGTGATTTTGCGGGTTTGCCGAATGCTGTTCATGCGAACCTGAATGTCGCGTGCGCTGGGCATGAACGGTCACTCCTTTGAGGCGCGTTGGTTGAGAAAAGCGGCCGCCGCCTCGCGCAGACGGGACAGTTCTTCCGGGGTAGCCTGTCCGGTTTGCTCTATCTTTTGGCACAGCGACGCTTCCGACTGCTCCAGACTGCTCAAAAGCCGCATGGCGGTTTCCTCTATTTGCTCCACCGGCACATTCTGAAACAGATGAGCCTGCGCCGCCAGAAGCAAAATCACCTGCTGGTGCTGGGCGTAAGGATGATACTGCCGCTGCCGAAGCAGCCGCATAAGTGCCTGGCCGTTTTGCAATTGGCGCTGAGTGCCTTCGTCCAAGTCGCTGGAAAACTGGGTGAAAACCTCCAGTTCCCGGTATTGGGCCAGTTCCAGCCGAATGGAGCCAACCGCTTTTTTCATGGCCTGTGTCTGCGCGTCGCCGCCCACACGGGATACAGACAGCCCCACGTTCACCGCAGGGCGCTGGCCGGCAAAGAACAGGTCGCTTTCCAAAAAGATTTGTCCGTCGGTGATGGAAATGATGTTGGTGGGAATATAAGCGGATACGTCTCCCGCCTGGGTTTCCACAATGGGCAGAGCAGTCATGCTGCCGCCGCCACAGTCCTCCGACAGATGAGCGGCGCGCTCCAAAAGCCGGCTGTGCAGGTAAAACACATCGCCGGGATAGGCTTCGCGCCCCGGCGAGCGGCCCAGCAGCAGACTGAGGGCGCGGTAGGCCACCGCATGCTTGCTTAAATCGTCATACACGATGAGCACGTCCCGGCCTTTGTGCATGAAATGCTCGCCCAGAGCGCAGCCCGCATAGGGAGCGATGTACTGAAGGGGGGCGGAATCGCTGGCCGACGCGCTTACCACCACGGTGTAATCCAGCGCCCCATGGCGGCGCAGCGTGTCTACCAGCTGCGCAATGGAACTGGTCTTTTGACCGATGGCCACGTACACGCACACCACATTTTTGCCCTGCTGGTTCAGAATGGTGTCCAGCGCAATGGCGGTTTTGCCGGTTTGCCGGTCGCCGATAATCAATTCACGCTGGCCACGGCCGATGGGAAACATGGAATCAA
This sequence comes from uncultured Clostridia bacterium, assembly GCA_934621485.1. Taxonomy (GTDB): domain Bacteria; phylum Bacillota; class Clostridia; order Christensenellales; family Aristaeellaceae; genus Limiplasma. Next base: position 14,038 of record CAKTUS010000004.1, on the reverse strand, counting down.
TGGTCAGCAACCCGGTTTCCATGGGCTTGTTCACCGGCTGCCGGGAAATGATGTCCGGCGCAGGAGCTTCGATGGGCCGATAGCCCTCCGAAGCAATGGGGCCTTTTCCGTCGATCGGGCTGCCCAGAGCGTCTACCACCCGGCCCAGGAAAGCGTCGCCGGCGGGAATTCCCGCTACGCGCCCAGTGCGGAAAACCGGGCTGCCCTGCTCCACGGCTGCATCATCGTCAAAGAGGATGCAGCCCAGTTCGTCCCGGTCCAGGTTTTGCACCATGCCGCGAATCCCGTCCGCAAACAGCAAAATTTCGCCGTAGAACGCGTCCGGCATGCCGGAAACCGTTACGATTCCGTCCTCAACGGATAGAACACGGCCCGTAGTGCGCACCAGCGCCTTGGGCGTCCAGGAATCCAATGTGTCCCGCAACAGGGGAATCACATTTTCGTTGGAGGAATCAATGGCCCTGATGCGGGCCGCCAGCTGATTCAGCCGGCCCTGGGGACTCCAGTCAAACACATCGTCGCCGGTTTCCAGCCGAAAGCCGTTACCCAGCGTATGATCCTCCACCCATTCCAGCGTAGTTTCCTGGCCGTAGCGCTTCCTCAAAAAATCCGTCAGCCGCTGCTGTTGAACGGCGTCCGGCCGCTCGGCGCTGCGCAGAACCACGCGGCGCAGGGAAGCGTCAGGGCTTGTCATGGGGTTCGCTCCCTTCCGCGGAATCCAAGAACTGGTTGTAAACATCGGAAAGCTGATAATCCATCAGCTTATGGGTCGCTTCCAGGGACAGGCGGGTAATCTCCCCCTGAGCGCTTTGCACGATTTGTTTTTCTTCTTTGGCGGCCTTTTCCCGTGCCTTGGCCAAGATTTCCTCTGCCTGAACCTTGGCGGCGTCCAAAGCGGCCTTGGCGTCTTTTTCAACCTGAGCCATGACCTCCTGACGGTGCTGCTGCATCTGTGCGTCAGCCTGCCGCACACGGCTGTCATAATCCGCCTGCAGCTGCTGGGCCTGAGCCATAGCCGTTTCCGCTTCTTCCTTCATGGCGCGGTAGCGCTCCGCCCGCTGGTCCATGAAGCGCTTCACCGGCCCGAACAGCAGAAAATAGAGCCCGCCAACCAGAATGGTCAGGTTCAGTGCATGCAGCAAAATCTGCTGCCAGTCAATATTCAAGGGCAATTTCATCTTGATCTCTCCCTTAGAGCACGAACACAATCAGAATGGCGATAATCAACGCATAAATGATGGCCGTTTCAATAAACACCAGGCCCAGCATCATGCTGGAGCGAATGTCGCCGGAGGCCTCAGGCTGGCGGGAAATGCTCTCGGCGCACTTGGAAATGACCAGGCCCATGGCGATAGCGCCGGCTACGCAGGCCAGGGTGATGGTGATGGCGGCGGCGACAGCCTTCATGCTGGTAACGCTGGCAGCGGCGGCTTCCGTTTCCTCCGCCAGAGCCAGTCCCATAAACAGGGTGGGAACCAGAAGCAGGCAGAGCGTAAAGCAGGCAACCAGACGGCGAACGGACTTTTTCATTGTTTTGCAACCTTCTTTCCTTTTTTTGCATGGGGTTCGGAAACCTCGCCATAAAACAGGGCGGTGAGCATGGTAAGCACATAGGTTTGAATGAGAGCGTGCAACAAAGTGAACATCACGGCCACGAACACCGGCAGCACAAAGCTGATCATCAGGTACGCATAAACCAGCTCGGTTACCAGAAGGCCGCTGAGCATGGCGCCAAACAGACGGAAGCTCATGGAAATGGGCAGTGAAAACTCTTTTAGCGTGCTGCCAACGCCCCGTATGCCGTTGCTGACGATGCCGCCGGACAGGATGACCAGATAGGAGACAACGCCCATGGCGATGGCTCCGTTGATATCCGACAGCGGAGCGGGCAGCGACATGGAGCGGCCGCTTAGGGCCACCGCCTGCAAGCCAAACAGTTCAAAAATGGTACTGAAGGCTACGTATACGCCTGCGCCAAAGACGTAGGCGCCCAAAAAAACATTGCGGTGCGGGCTATTGGTTTTGGCCAGGTTATCAAAGTAGCCTACCAGCATTTCCAGCAGCATTTGCATTTTGCCGGGCACATCCCGGAAATGGGGAATGACGAAAAGGCGCATAGCAGCGGCAAACACAAGCAGGATTCCCGTGACCACAAAAGCGGAAATCAGCCCCGGGTTTACGGTCATGCCGCCCAAGAACGGAATACGGTTTTCCTCATGCAAAACGGCGTCGCGCATCGCTTCCTTGATGGACTCGCCGCCCGATCCGTTTGATCCTGTGAGAAACACGCCTATGAGCAAAACCGCCAGCAGGGCAATGAAAATGACGAGCTGAATACGCTTGCTTTTATTCAATATCATCCCTTCTTTGTTCTGTAATGGGGCCCAACCATAGAAACACGGCTCGCACGCTTCCGCATTTCGTCAGGAAGGGAACAAGCCGGTTGCAGCCGTATTATAGTCAAAACGTTTGCTTTCGTCAATATGCCTTTTCGCTTGTTTTGGCAAACATGAGGCAAAAGCTGACAAGCAGCAGCAAGCTGCTGGCCCATATGGCTTTTTCCCCAAACCGTTCCGTCAGCAAAGCGCCCGTCCCTGCGCCGATGGCAAAAAGAACGATGACGCCCAGATAAACCAGCGCCTGCTGAAGCGCGGCCCGCTCTCTGGTGCAAAGATAGGTATGCAAAGCCTCCATACCGCTGCGCATGTTTCCGATACACATGGTGCTGGCGTACACATGCCCCCGCACCTTGCGAAAGGCTTGCACCTGCATGGCGCACACAAAGGACACCAGCGCGTTGGCCAGCGGGTTTCCCTCTTGAGACAAAAAGCCAACCGCCCATAGCAGCGCCATTTCCAGTGCAAGCACCAGCTGCCGCCAGTGCAGGCAACGCCTTGCTCCGTAAAAACGGCGAATATGCTGCGCCGCCAGTGTGCCCAGCAGAAATGCCAAAACAGGAATCAGATATTTCAACGCTTCCGCCCATTGACCATGGAACAGCCGAATACTCATCAGCACAATATTGCCGGTTTGCGCATTGGCAAACACGCCGCCCCGGCAGCTGTAGGTATAGGCGTCCTGCAAACCGCCGGACAAAATGATGAAAAGGGCCGTGCAAAGCCTGTCCGATGCCTGTTTTTCCTTTGTCAAGCGACTGTCTCCCCTTTATAGCGTTTGAATATGCCGCGCAGTTCCCAAAAAGCCAATCAGGGAGGCGGCTTCCGGCTCGCTGACCCGGGTTCCGGGCGGGGCCACCAGCCACAGGCTTTCGCCCTCTACAATGGCGGTGGCAATCACCTGGCCTTCAAACCAGTCCACCGGTTCGTTTACGCCTATCAGACAAGCGTTTTGCCATTGATTGTTCTGCTGGAGCACCTCCTGCACGTATCCGCAGTTCCGTTCATAGGCTGTTTGGCTATGAGGATTTTTTTGGCCGCGCTTGTGCTCCACCACTACGCTCACCATATTGCCCAATGGGGTGGAGGCAGAGGGGGAAACGGCCAGAATTTCCTGCGGAACGTTTTCTCCCAAAAAACGGCACAAATCCGTTGCCAGCACGCCGCGCTGGCCCAATTGCCGTTCCGCCGCTTCGCCCGCCAGCCCATGCAGCGCGCAGCCGGTTTGAAGCAACTGCAAATCGTTCATTTCATAGGCTTTGGCCGCGCGCCCTGCCAGCAATGCAGCTAAAACGCCCGTTAAAGCATCGCCGCTGCCGCCTTTGGCCATGGCGGGAGTACCGTAAGGATTCAGCCCAAGCCCCTCTTTGGCGCAAAGCACGCTGCACGCGCCCTTGAGCACCACGGAAACGCCGTATTTTTCCCGCAGCCGGACGGCGCTTTGGGGCGCGTCTTCCAAAATGCCGGAAACGGCGACGCCCAGCAAACGCGCCGCTTCGGCGGGATGAGGGGTTATCAGCGCATGGGGGAGCTTGGGCAAAGGCTCCATAACCGCCAGCAGATTGAGCGCGTCCGCGTCCAACACGGCGGGAAGATCACAGGTGGACAGCCGGTTCACGACCAGCGTAAGCAGCCTGGCCGTTTCTGCATCCTGCCCAAGCCCGCAGCCGGCCGCAAACGCATCGCAGCGCATCAGCGCGGGTTCCAGCAGTAAAAAGGCTTCCTCGGCATGGGAAGGCAGCGGCAGGCAGGTGGCGCAGGGGCAAAGGGTTTGCACAATGCTCCATATGCTTTCCGGGCAGGCGACGGTAACCAGTCCCGCTCCCGTTCGCAAGGCGGCAGTGGCGCTGATGGCGGCGGCCCCGGCCATGCCCCGGCTGCCCGCCCAAATCAGCACGCGTCCGTAACTGCCCTTGTGGCTGCACCGTCTGCGGGGCGGCAAAAGGGCTTGCAGGTCGCTTTTTTCCAAAAGGCTCAGCCCGGTTGCATCGTCCAGCGCACGAATGGAAGGAGCCCACAGCCCAATATCGCAAACGGTGATTTTTCCTGCGTAATCCGGGCCGTTTCCTAAATACAGCCCCGGCTTGGCTCGGTGAAAGGTAACGGTTTCCGTGGCATGAACGGCCTGCCCCAGCGCTTGGCCGGTAACGCCGCTGAGGCCGGAAGGAATATCAACGGCCACCACAGGCGTATTTGCCTGATTGATGCAGCGGCATACAGCCGCCGTCAGCCCTTCCAGCGGGCGGCTGAGGCCCGTGCCAAACAGCGCGTCAATGATGCAGCCGGTTTGGGATGGAACAGCCAGCTCGTCGGTCGATTTCAGCACACGAATGAATACCCGGCCATCGCTTTGAACGGCCGCTTCCAAAAGCTGCAATTCCCGCTGAGCGTCGGCAGACAAATCGCCGGGCAGCAGCCACACCTGGCCGAAAAAGCGCCGGTCCAGGGAAAGCAGCTGACGCATGGCCGCCAGCCCGTCGCCGCCGTTATTGCCGGTACCGCATACGCAAAGCACGTTCTCCGTGGAAAAACGCAATACCGCTTGGGCTACGTGAGAAGCCGCCTGATGCATCAGCATTTCGCCGGTAAGGGCCGTTTCGGCCATTACGCGTTTTTCCACACGCTTCATTTCTGTTGGGGTAATGGTTTTTTGCAAGGTGTTTTCCCCCTCATTCGTCCAGCACGCATACGGCCGCAGCCATGCCGTTTTCGTGGGTCAGGCTCAGCCAAAGGCTTTTCACTTGAAGCTGCCGGGCTTTTTCCAGCGCCGCGCCGGTAAGCCGGTACTGGGGAGCGCCGCTCTCCAAATGCACAATGTCGATGTCCTGAAACGCGATGCCCTCGCCAAGCCCGGTACAAACCGCCTTCAAAAACGCTTCTTTGGCGGCAAACATGGCCGCGGCGCTTTGGGGAGCCGCTTTGCCCCGGCTTTGCAGATAGGCCCGCTCCTGTTCGGTATAATAACGGGTGAGAAAGCCGGGGGTTTGCTCCATGGCCTGTCGGATGCGGTCTACGCCGCATAAATCAATGCCAAGCCCTTTCACGGCTGATTCCCCATCCATACGGCGTTATTCACCGCACGGGCCATGACTTCCGCAGCGGCGGCGCAGAGCTGAATCTGGTTTACATCCGCATCCACCCGGCCTGTAGCCATGGCAAAAAGGGTGTCTCCGTCCATCTGGGTATGCACCGGACGAATGGCGCGGGCCAGCCCGTCATGCGCGCAGGTTGCCAGCCGCTTGGCCTGGGCCTTGGTGAGCGCGGCATCGGTGGCGATGACGCCAATGGTGGTGTTTTGTCCGGTGGTATGGGGGATTAAGGGGGTGGCCGGAACGGGGGAAGCGCCGTACAGAAGGCTTTCTGCAAGTACGGGCGTACCGTCCGGCAAATGGCCGCAGCCTAAGGGTTTGCCGCTGCGAATGTCATATACGTCGCCACAGCCGTTCACCACGACGATTGCGCCTACCGTTACGCCGCAGGCCAAACGAATACTGGCCGTGCCCACGCCGCCCGCCATGGGCACAACGCCGGGAACCAGCTTGCCGACGGTGGCCCCGGTACCAGCGCCCTGTGCGCCCTGCCGCACAGCCTTACAGGCGGCGGCGCAGGCGGCCATGCCCATTTGAGCGTCGGGCCGCACATGGGCGTCGCCGACGGTTAAGTCGAAGATAACGGCGGCGGGTACGATGGGCACATGACACACGCCCATATCCACGCCTGCCTGGTGCTCCTCCAGGAACTGCATCACGCCGGTGGCGGAAGCCAGGCCAAAGGCGCTTCCGCCGGAAAGAACCACGGCGTTGGCCTTTTCCACGGTGTTTTCGGGCTGGCACAGGTCCGTTTCGCGGGTGCCGGGAGCCGCGCCGCGCACATCCGCTCCGATGGTTGCGCCGTCGTGCCCGGCCAAAACCACCGTTACGCCGGTTTTGGCGACCAGATTCTGCGCCTGTCCCACGCGAATTCCATGCACATCGGTAATGCTGCCTTCAAACAACGGCTTTTTCATGATGAATCGCTCCTTTCAACAATACCCCATTAAGCCGCGAACGGATACGTCGCCGCACAGTACGCGGCAAACGCTGCCGGTTTCGTCCTTTACCAGCAAAGCGCCGGTTTCGTCAATGCTTTGCGCCTGGCCCACAAAGTCTGCCTCTGCGCCCACGACGCGCACGGTTTGTCCAAGCGTGACGGAAAAACGCAAATAGGCGTCCTGAATCCCGGCAAAGCCATGGCGCTCCAATGCTTCCACAGTGTTCTCCATGTGCCGCAGATAGGCGCACAAAAGCGTGCGGCGGCAAAGCGGCGAGGCGTTTGGCTCCTGACGGCGCAGCTCCAGCAGCAGGGAGGTGGCTTTATCAGCCAGCTCGCCGGGAAAGCCGGTTTGGTTCACGTTCAGCCCAACGCCGGAAACCATGTAGGTGATGCCGTCCATATCCGCCGAAAGCTCGCACAGGATGCCGACGCATTTGCGCTTGCCGATGACCACATCATTAGGCCATTTGATGCCGGGCTCAAGCGAGGGGCAAACTTCCTGGATGGCCTGGGCGATGGCAACGGCTGTAGCCAGGGTGCATAGCGAAGCCTGTTCTACCGGCAGAGAGGGTCTGAGCACCAAAGACTGGGTGAGCGCCAGTCCGCTTGGGGTTTCCCAGGCACGCTGAAGCCGTCCGCGGCCTGCAGTTTGGCTTTCGCAAATGGCCAAACTGCCGTGCGGCGCGCCGTCTCGCGCCATGTCCTTGGCGCAGGTGTTGGTGGAAGACATTTCACGGGCATACCGAATTTCCCCTCGGCCGGCCCAGCGGGTGCCTGCCTCCAGGGCGATATAGCCGGGCAGCAAACTGTCGGGTACAGGATCCAGCCGGTAGCCAAGCTTGCCGCAGGCGGTAATCTGATAGCCCTCCTGACGCAGCTTTTCCATGCGTTTCCAAATGGCTCCGCGGGTCATACCGAGCTGTTCGCACAGCTTTTCGCCGGAAATGGGCTGGCTGGCCGATAACATGGTAAGCAGCTCATCCATACTTACGCCTCCTTTCGAGGCGGTTTTTTGCGCTTTTGGTAGCGCTCCTCCTCGCTGAAAATGCAGCCGCAGTATTTTTGCATGTATAAGCCCAATTCCCGGGCTCTATCCTGCCCCTGTCGGAAAAAAGGCCGAAAATCCCGGTACAAAAACGTTACGCCGTACTGCCGGGAGGCTTCTTCCGCCGTTTGCTTGAGCAGCTCATGGTTTTGATAGGGACTGATGAACAGGGTGGAAGTAAAAGCGTCAAAGCCGTTTTCGGCGGCGTAACGCGCAGCGGCCTCCATGCGCATGCGGTAGCACTGAACGCAGCGGCCGTCCATATCGCTGCATACGGCGCGCAGGAACGGCCTCAGCCCGTATTTTCCGTGTTCCACCAGCGCCAGACCGATGGACCTGGCATACTCTGTCAGCGTGTTTTTACGGCTGCGGTATTCCGTATAGGGGTGAATATTGGGGTTGTCCCAGAAGCCCACCGGTTCGATTCCCTCGCTTCGCAGGCTTTCGATACACATGATGGAGCATGGGGCGCAGCAAATATGCAAAAGCAGCTTCATAGCCTTCAACACCTTTCCTGCTTATTGTAGCACGGCTTTTTCCGGGGGACAAGGTCTTGCCAGAAAGGAAAAGGGCTGGTATCATCAAATAGCAGAACGCAAAAATGTTTCAAGCCTGTGAAAATGGGGTATCTTATCAACAGTACACACCATAAGCAAAGGAGCGAAAACCATGAAGGAACTAAAGGGAACCAAGACCGAAGCCAATTTGGCAACCGCGTTTGCCGGTGAGAGCCAGGCCAGAAACAAATACGCCTATTACGCCTCTAAGGCCCGCAAGGAAGGCTATGTGCAAATTGCCAACCTGTTTGAGGAAACCGCCGCCAACGAAAAAGAGCACGCCAAGATCTGGTTCAAGCTGCTGCACGGCGGCGAAGTGCCCACTACGGAGGAGAATCTGCTGGACGCGGCCAATGGCGAAAACTACGAATGGACGGATATGTACGCCAAGATGGCCAAGGACGCCCGGGAAGAAGGCTTCCAGGATATCGCCTTCTTGTTTGAAAAGGTGGGAGCCATTGAAAAGACGCATGAGGAGCGCTACCGTAAGCTGTTGGCCAACGTTAAGGAGGGCCTGGTGTTCAGCCGTGAGGGCGACTGCATTTGGGAGTGCTCTAACTGCGGCCATATTGTTATCGGCCCCAAAGCGCCACAGATGTGCCCGGTATGCAAGCACCCGCAAGCCTATTTCCAAATCAAAGCCCAAAACTATTAAACCCAAGCGGCCCCGTGTGTTGACAGCACGCGGGGCCGTTTCAGATTTGTTAAAAACGGCGAGTTGCCGGAAAAACCGCCTTTTGCCGGCTCGCTTGCCGTGGTTAGAAGCAAGAGAAAATCAAACCGGCGGCCGATGGGAGCCGGCGGGAGGGTAGCGCCGGCGGAGCCTTCCGCAGGGCCGAGCAGGCGCTTTCTTTTCTGGCAGCGCCGTTAACGTCCAATTGCGTTTGGGGGCAGAAAGCGTGAGAAAAGCCCGGCTGTGCATAACCGCCAAAGCCGGCATGCGTAACTTTGGCGCCGCCCATTCGTTTGACAAGCGAGAAAGCCCGCATGCGGCGTAGCATGCGGGGATTGGAACGCTGTGCGGTTGTTATTGGCATTGGGATCACGGCGGAGGCTCCGCACAATTCAAACTCGCCTGCGGAGTGCTCGTTGGACGTGCGGCTACCGGTGGAGGAAACGACCGTAAACGACGGAAGGCTGTCAGCCGAAACGAAGCGTTGACGTGCGATGAGGCCATCAAGCCGAAAATCCATTTTTTCCAGCAAATCAGTGCAGCGACGTCTCTGGCGCTTGCGCCCAATCCGGGCGGCTTGAACGTTCAAACCTCGCCTGCGGCATAGGCACGCGGTTTTTTGCCTATTCGCAGGGCTCGGAATCATACAAAAGCCGCAACGCCTTGTATTCGTCGGTTAAAAGCCGGCCTGCTCTGTTCTCGTCATAGGGCAGATAGCCGGACGCCAGCATGGCTGCCAACCCCTGAATATAAACAAACATATGGCCGTGGAAGGCCTTGGCGGTTTCCAGAGAATAGCCGGTGGCCTTCATAATGCTGTCATACGCCGTATCGCTGGCCTGGGACAAGCCGGGATCCTCCAGGCCGTTTGTCTCCAGGCTGCGGTCGCGCAAAAGCAGCAGCTTGTACAGCTGCCGTTCTTCGTTGGCAAAACGAAGCAGCGCCAGGCCGGAGGCTTTGTAAGGCGGCGTGCCCGGCGAAGCGGGGGCGTTGGCAATGCAATGATAAAACCGCCGAGCCGCCTCGGCATAAACGGCCTTGCGCAGCTCGTCCATATTGCCAAGCACGCTATACAGGGGCTGGGTGGAGCAGCCCAGCTCAGCGGCAATGGAGCGGGCGTTTAGGGCAGACAGGCCGCCTTTGCGCACAACGTTTACGGCGGCGCTGATCACGGCATCCCGGGAATACTTTACACGAGGCGGCATAGCGCTCCTCCCTGGTTACAGATATCAGGCAATTGGAATTTCGGCGGCCTGAGCGATGGAGTACACATACCCGCGAAACGCCTTGGAAAAGCTTTCCACAACCTGTTTTTGAAAGGCGCTGTCCTCCGGAGACAGTTCATCCAGCAGCTTTTGCCTAAGCTGTTCCCGGACTGCCGGGCTGCCAAGGCGCTTTTCAATGTTCACCCGGCGAAGCGGCACGGGGATGCGGGCTTTGCTGATGGCGCCGGACACGGCCGGCCACCCCAGCAGGGAGGCAACCATGCCGATGAGCAGTCCCGCCAACAGGCCCATAGGGCCGCTGGCAATGAGCGCAACGCCTGTGCCGCCGCACAAAAGCGCCGACAGCACGCTCACCATTACGCCAAGCACGGCGCCAATTACGGGAAAATCCATCCAATGGGAGGCTTGCAGGGTTACCTGGCCGCCGCTGGCGGTCAGATCCAGGCGCATTTGCTTACGCGGCACCTCGAAACGGTCGCAAATGGGGTCTACCAAGGCTTGCAGGCGAACGGTCATATCCTTAAGCCACAGATGCAGGGGCTTTGCCAGCGCTTCCTGCGCTAAGGGGGAACCCAGCACCCGCTCCATCCGGGAGGCAATTTGCCGGTTCATGTTTTCCAGCGTGTCGATTTGCCCTTCTTTCCATTGCCGGGCAATGGGGATGGCTGCTTCCTCCAAAATCAGGTCGCACAGCGCGTCGGCCACAGCCGGCAAGAGCGACGGCATGGCCTGACGCACCATTTCACTAACCCGCTGGTCGGTGATTTCCTCCTGAATGGCCTGGCGGAAAAAGCGCAGGTTTTCATCAATCCATCCGGCGTAGGCCAGCCCTTTGGCGATGGAAAACTCCGGCTCCGGGCAACTGACCACCACAGCGTTTTCAAACACCTGTTGACAGAGCGCGCGGAAAAAGGGCATGCGGGATGCGCCGCCGGTTAAAAGCAGCAGCCGGGGCGGGCGGGCGGCGGTTATCCGCCGCGCATCCTCCAGCGCGCTGCGCACAGCTCCGGAAAAGGTGCGGCCATCCAACTCGGTTAACGGCGTATTCACCAGCTGCTCGCACTCTGCTTCGTCCAGCGTCAGGGGCAGCTTTTGCATCCCGTCATAGCAGATGCACAGCTGCTTTTTCACTACAGGAGCAGCCTCGGCGCCAAGACGGGTAAAGTATTCTTCTTTAACGTGGCGGGCCTCAATTTCGCAATAGCTGTACCAGCTTCGGCTTTCCCGAAAAACGGCGCGGATGGCGTCACGGTCGCGGCAACGGTCCACTGCCCGCCGAAGCAACGCCGCATCCAAAATGCCGCCGCCAAGCGCCGTATCGCCAAAGGTGCCGATGCCGGTTTCCCGGCCGTCCACAATGTAGGCAAAGTCCAGCGTGGAGCTGCCGATATCCACCACCAGGGCGCTTTCGTTCAGAATATCCACGTCCAGCGCCACGGTTTTGGCATACTTGGCATACAAAAAGGCAGCCCGAGATTCGGAAATGATTTGAGGCTCCGCAATACCGGCACGCACCAGCAAATCGCGGTACCGGGCGCGGCAGGCGGCGTTCCAGCCGGCGGGGCAGCCTACCACAAAGCGGTCTGCGGAGGAAACGGCGCCGCTATCCAGCAAATCCAGCATTACGCCACGGGCAAAGCGCACAATATCGCCGCCGATGGCCGGGTCGGTGGTAAAACGGCTTTTGAAGCGCACGCTGAGCCCATCCGCCAAAGCGTCGGTATACGCCCTTTCACCCAGCACGATTTCGCCGCTGAGCATGCCCACGGCGCTGAGCAGGCTTTTGGTTCCGCAGATGGGCAATATCAGCGGCTCGATGCCGGACCCATGTTCAAAAACGGCGACGGCGCTTTCACCGTCGCCAAGGTCAAAACCGATGTATCTCATCCGTAACTCCTTTGGAGATTCAGGCTACGTCTATTTGCACGGCCGCCGTACCCCGACGAAGCAGCTGCCGGTCCTTGGCGGAAAGAATGGCCGGGCTGAGCGTGCGGGTGACGCTTTTGCTGGGCAGGGCGTTGAAATAACGCCGGTTTTCCGCTGAATAGTCCAAAACGCACAACCCCAGGCTGTCCAGCAGCCGCTTGACAGGCTCGTCCAGGGCCAGCCGGGCTTCTCCGTCACATTCATAAAGAGATTCCATCAAATCCGCCACCCGGGAGAGGGAAACGGGGTCGCCGGTTTCACTGCTTTCCCGCAGCTGATCGTTCAAGTAGCCAAGGTCGTTCAAATAGCGGTCGATCGTGCGCACCTGACCGTCCAGCACGGAAAAAAGACGGTCTGCATCCGGTTTTAGGGTAACGCGCACTTCTTCCCGGCTTTCCCGGAAGGGCGTTTCCCTGCGGGCAAGAAGCATGCCCGCACAAAAGAGCAATATGGCTCCAAACCCCAGGCTGAAGCCCAGCCACTGGCCCTTTAGGTAGCAAAAGGCCGAAAGCAGCGCGACCAGGCCGCCGGAAATCCAGACAAGCGTTTCGCTTTTGCGGCGCTTCGCCTTTTTTTTCAGGCTTTGAGGCACCCATACCTGCGTTTGCACGTTGGCCTCCAGCAGCCCGGCGGCATTTTTCAGACAGCCGAGCAGGATGCCCGCCTGCTGCCGAAGAATGTCGTCATCCATGGCGGCCAGCGCGTTCTGCTCGGTTTGCAGCAGCGCATGACGAATCTGATAAACCACGTCCGCTGTTTCTGTACAGCTGCTCAAGGCGGCGCGCAAAGAATCCCGCTGCGCCTGCCAGTGTTCAAATACGCTCATGCCGCCCCTCACGGTTTTTCCTTTTTCTTGCTGACGGAGGCTTGGCCGGTTTTCGCCCTGGCGCGTTCCTTGGCGGCTTCGGCCTTTTCCTTCACGGAAGAGGGCCTGGCGGAAGCCGGTTTAGCGGTGGAGGGCTTGGTTGCTTTTTTTTCAGACATGGAGACTTTCTCCTTTCCTTTTTGCTTTGCCGCGTCGCTGGCGCTGCTGCTTACGCTGCTGGTCAGCGCTTCCACCGCGCCGCCAAGGGTTTCCAGAACGCTTGCGGCACCGGCGTCGCCCAGCAGATCGCCGAGCACACCCCCAAGACCGTCCCGTTGCTCTTTAGAATCGGTCAGATTTTCCAGCACGTCGCCCAGGATATCGCTGCCGCTGTTTTCCAGCGCGCCCATCAGGCTGTCCAGCACTCCCTTTTTCTTGGCCATATGAAACCCACCTCCTACAGTGTTTGCAGCTGACGCAGTTCTTCTTCGGTCAGTTCGCGCCAAAGGCCCCGCGGCAGTTCGCCAAGCTTTAGGGGACCAAAGCGGATACGGCGCAGCTGCACCACCTGATGGCCCACTTGTTCCACCATTTTGCGCACCTGGCGGTTGCGGCCCTCATGAATGGTTACCAGCATATCCGTATACAGGGAGCCCACGGTCAACAACCGCACTTTTGCCCGGGCCGTTTTGCGGCCGTCCACCATGACGCCGTTTTCCAACCGGCGGGCCTCCGCCGGGGTTACCTGGTTGCTGACCCGTGCCAGATACACCTTTTCCACCTCCATGGAAGGGTGCAGCATCCGCTCAGTCAAATCTCCGTCGTTGGTCAGCAAAAGCAGCCCTTCGCTGTCATAATCCAATCGTCCGACAGGATAGAGCCTGGCGGGAAAATCACGAAATTTATCCAGCACCGTGGCCCGGCCCTCCGGATCGCTGGCCGTGGTTACCTCGCCCGCCGGCTTGTGGTACATGATGTAGTATTTTTTTTCTTCCGGTTTCACAGGCCGGCCGTTCACGCAAATCTGCTGGCCTTCCTCTACCTGGACGCCCATTTCCGTTACGGTTTGCCCATCCACGGTTACGCGTCCCTCGGCAATCAGCTTTTCAGACGCCCGCCTGGACGCTACGCCGCAGGACGCAAGATACTTCTGTAAACGCATAAACGCCTCCCGGGCAGCTTCTGTCAAACCGCCCCCTCATAGCATAGCAGAAACAGAGGCGGTTTACAAGCACGCTCATCGTTCATTTTCTTAGCAAATTCTCATCTTGTTTTTTGAAAATCCTCAAGCGCCGGGCCCAAGAGTGTGATATGATGAATTTGTTCTCCCAAAACCTTATTGAGCAAGAAAGGATGATTCTGTATGGCTCAATATACC
>CAKTUS010000003.1 GCA_934621485.1 uncultured Clostridia bacterium | reverse complement strand
GGCTGCCTTGCACAGCAAGGCTTTCCTTACGCTCTTTGCCGCCCGGCGAGCCGCAGGCGAGCAGGCAAAGAGCGCTTCTCGGCAGAAAAGCTCGCCTTACCGGCGAGCTTTTTTGACGGCCTGTCGCCGTCTTCCCACAGGAAGGCGACGCGAAACAGCGTTCACGGGTTTTATGCAAAGCGGGTTTGGACTCCTTTTTTACAAAACCTGCGTCAACGCAATCGGAAATCCCTCCGAACGACTGCTGCTTTTCAATCGCTTTTGCTGTCTCTCATAAGGAAGCTTTCTAACGCACTGAATCAGAGGTTTTCCGGCTATTATCCACTTTTTCAATCGCCGCAAACAGCGGCTAAATCTCCCGCTTTATGCGGCGGCATTGCGCTTTTGCGCGGCGCGCACGCTCAGGCCGATGACCAACCCCAGCAGCGCAGGGCATACCCAGCCCAGGCCCAGATCGAAGAACGGCAACACCTTGCGGGCAGCCTCCACAAGTCCGGTGGGGCATACGGCTTCCGGCAGCGATTTGAAGAAGTCGAACAGGGCGGCTATCAGCGTCAAGCCCGTTACCCAGCCGTATACGGCGCGGTGATTGTCGAAGAAACGGCCGGTCAGCGCCAGCACAATCAGCGTAATGGCCAGCGGGTACAGGAACATCAGCACCGGGATGGCGTAGGCGATAATGGCGCTCAGGCCCAGATTGGCCACCAGCAGCGACACCACACTGAACACCACGGCCCACGCCTTGTAGGCGGGGCCTTTGGGGAACAGGCCCACAAAGGTTTCCGCACAGCTGGTTACTAGGCCCACGGCGGTTTTCAGGCAGGCGAAGGTGACCATGATGGCCAGAATCAGCGCGCCGGCCGTGCCGAAGTAATGATTGGCAATCAGGTTAAAGGCTTCGCCGCCGTTGGCGCTGATGGGATACTGGCAGCGGGTCAGCGCGCCGGCCACGGTGACAGCCAGGTAGATCACCGTCATCAGAATACCGGTGGTCAAGCCCGCACGCACGGTATTCCCGGCAATGTGCTCCGGCTCCTCCACCCCCAGGCCGCGAATAACGTTCACAACCACAATGCCAAAGGCCAGGCTGGCCAGTGCGTCCATGGTATTATAGCCCTCCAGAAAGCCGGTGAACAGCGCGCTGGTCTGATAAGCGCCGTCAGGCTCTACGCTGCCAATTGCGCCCATGGGCTTCACCAGAGCGGTTACCACCAGCAGGCCCAGAAATAGCAGGAACAGCGGATTCAGCACTTTGCCCACCCAGGTCAAAATGCCGTTGGGGCGCAGGGAAAACCACAGCACCGCCGCAAAAAACAAAACGGAGAAAACGGCCAATACCGCCTGAACGGATACGCCCTGGGGCAGCATGGGTTCCACGCCTACGCTGAAGGGAACGGTAGCGCAGCGGGGAATGGCGAAGAAGGGGCCGATGGTTAGATACAGGGCGCAGGTAAAGAAGTAGCTGTATTTTTTGCCCACCTTACGGCTGAGCTCCGCCAGGCCATTGGTGCGGCTGATGCCCAGGGCCGCTACTCCCAGAATGGGCAGCCCTACGGCGGACACACAAAAGCCGATAACCGCGGGCCATACGTTGCGGCCGGCCAGTTGGCCCATATGAATGGGAAAAATGATGTTTCCCGCGCCGAAAAACATGCCGAACAGCATGCTGGTAATGGTAATTAGCTCCCTGTGTGTCAGTCTCTTTTTCATCCGTAAGGTGCTCCCTTCCAAATATGTGTATCTCCGTTACCGGGGGCGAAGCTCCCCGGCGATGGCAAAATAGGGGTCTTCTCCCTTGAAGCCGCGATAGGAGAAGCATTTTTCGTCCCGGCGAAGCTCTGTGCGCACTTCGTCGCCCGGCCGGATTTCTTTTTGATAATTCACCCGCAGGAGAGCCAGTTCATGACCCTGCATGGCGGAAATTCCCATCGCGTTGCAGCACCAGTCCACATACTTGGCGTTGTTTACGTGCAGGGTATCGTCAATATCCGTATACCGGGGCTGAAACACAGCCGTTTCCGCCGGGGCGGAAAGCTCCGCGGCGGCGCCCGGCATCAGGAGGCGCGGATCCAGATCCCGGTTGTCGGGCATGCGGTCGGCAAAAATGGGCTGATGAATCATGCTGCGCTTTTCTAGATCCAGCAGCGTCCACAGGCTGCTGGCATAGCCGTATTCCATGCCCGCCGCGCTTCGAAACACATAGGTACGGGTGTAAAAGCCGTGCCGGGCAGAGGTAGGATAGGTTTCTGTCAGCACCGTGTCGCCAAAATGCGGATAACGCGCCATGACCAGCTCGTAGCGGGTTACCACCCAACTGATGCCTTGGGCGTGCACGGCGTCGTGCCCAACGCCCAGCAGGTTGCTGTGCTCTCCGGCCACATCCTGCATGGTTTCCAAAATAGCGCTGGGCTTCCACGCGCCTCTCATATCGCAATGCGAGGTAAGCAGCCGCTGCTTGCCTGTATATACCTTTACCATTTCCGCGTTTTCCTTTCCACGTTTTTCCTCTTTCGCTTTCATATAATTTTTTTTATTATATCGCGAAGCAAAAGCCGCTTCAATGAAAATACAAAAAAAGTGCCGTTTTCGGAAGGCTTTTTCGAAAACGGCACTTGGCTGCATGAATTACTTTTGTCCCAGCCAGTAGGGCTTCAGGGGCTTATAGCTGAGCACAGCCACCAGGCTGGTAATCAGCATTTCGGGCACCATATAGGAGCCGTTATAGGCAATGGACCACACCGCAGGAGCCCAGCCCTCGCCGTTGGGCCACAGCACCTCCCAGATCATCACGCCGCTGAGGAAGTGGCACAGCAGCCGCAGGGAGAAGGTGAACACAATGCCCACCACAATGGACGTAAGGCGGTTTTTGAAGCAGCGGTTGAAGCAGGCGGAGAAGCCGATTACCGTATAGGCCACCACATAGTCCAGCAGAATGATGCCAATGGCGGTTACAGCGTCCGGCGCATACTGCACGTTGCTGATGCCCAGCACCAGCTGAATCAGGCTGTACAGCAGGGCGCAGCCAACGCCCCAGCGGGTGCCGTAGCGGTGAGCAATCATCACCAGGGGCAGCATGCTGCAAAAGGTAATGCCTCCGCCAAGGGCCCACACGCCCTTGAACTCAAACAGGCTCAGCACCGTGCCCACCGCAACCAGCAGCGCGCACTCCACCAGACGGCGAATTGTTTTGGAATCCATGGTCTTTCCTCCTTGTTTTTCGCGCAAAGCGCGGATAAAAATGAAATGCTCACCCTGCCTGGTTGCAGCGTGAGCCATCAAGGAAAGCGGATTTCATTGATTCCTACGCCGGCATTACCCGGATCAGGTTCAAGGGTTCCGGGTCGCGCCCGATCTCAGCCGGCCAATTGCTGGCCAGCACCCCTGCGCTCGACGGATGAGCACGAAAGCTATTATAAAAAAACTGGGGAGGATTTGTCAATCCCCTGTTTTCATGTTACAATGCCCCTGGCGAAAGGAGAAGTGCTGCATGGGTGTTTGCTACATTGCGGGAGCCGGCGATTTTACCGCCCGAAACCTGGTTTTAAGAGACGGCGACTTGCTCATAGCCGCCGACGGCGGCTATGACGCGCTGCTTGCTCAGGGGCTTACGCCCCATATTCTGCTGGGCGATTTCGACTCGCTGCCCCATCCGCCAGATGCGCTGCCGTCAAAAACGCGCCTGATGCGCTTTCCGGTCGAAAAGGACGATACCGATACCGGGCTGGCGCTAAAAGTCGCTTGGGATATGGGCTTTCGGCAGTTTGCCCTGTACGGCTGCGGCGGCGGCCGGGCAGACCATTTCCTGGCCAATTTGCAAACCATGGGCCGGTATGCGCAAATGGGCGCGGACATTCGGCTGGTAGACCCGCATTTCGACGTTTTCGCCCTGCATAACGGCGTGCTGACGCTGCCGCCGAGGCCGCTGGGCGCGCTGGTCAGCGTGTTTTGCCACGGAAACTGCGCTCGCGGCGTTACCATGACCGGGCTGCAATACCCTTTGGAAAATGCTTCGCTTACCTGCGACTATCCTCTGGGCGTCAGCAATCACTACGCCGCTGAAACGGCCCGGGTCAGCGTTGCGGAAGGCACGCTGCTGGTGCTGGTGGGCCGGGCGGAATAAGCCGTGCTTCGCGCGCGGTCAGCAATGCGTTTTTTTGCCCGCATACCGCTTGCCTGCTTCCAAATGCAAAAAGGCGCATGATCGTCTGCATTCGGAAAGGGTTGAAAGCCCGCCAATGGTATATTCCTTTCAAGTCGCCGCGAAAGCCATCAAAAAAAGGATCCCAAACCGCGATCCTTTCAGACAAAAATCCTTTAGCGGAGTTGCCAGAGGGGCTACGGCCCCTCTGATTGTATTTGTATCGACCGGCTTTGCCGGTCGGGCGGGGAGTTTTCGGCTACGCCGAAAACAGTACCGGCAGTTTCTGCGAAAAAGTTCGCCGCCAGACGAGCTTTTGGACTGTCAAAAAATCCATGGGTAGTATCGGAAGGCGTAGCCCTCCGATTTTCATTCCGAACCCGGCGGCGTGTACGTCGGGTTCGGCGGCCTTGGGCAGCAAGGCTTTTCTTACCACGCTTTGCCGCCAGGCGAGCTTCAGCCTGCCAAAAAAACCGGGTGATATCGGACAGTCTCTGCTTTCCGCGCCCAAACCAGCGCTTCGTCAAAAGCTTGCACGAAAAAAGCGGCGCGGCACAAGCCGTAGAGACTCCTTCCCCTTTACAGCCGATACAGGCTTACATTGCTTTCGCCATCGATTTCCTGCACCTTTACGGACACCATTTCCGTTTTGGAGGTGGGAATGTTTTTGCCTACAAAGTCAGGCCGAATCGGCAGCTCGCGGTGACCCCGGTCCACCAGCACCGCCAACTGGATGGATTTGGG
Source organism: uncultured Clostridia bacterium (assembly GCA_934621485.1). Classification (GTDB taxonomy): domain Bacteria; phylum Bacillota; class Clostridia; order Christensenellales; family Aristaeellaceae; genus Limiplasma. The sequence continues at coordinate 60,085 of CAKTUS010000003.1, read as the reverse complement.
CCGTCCAAAGCTGAACACCGCGTCAATGGCCGCCCGGGCGGTACGTCCGGTATAGATAACGTCGTCCACAATAATCACCGTGCAATCCTTCAGCTTGCAGGGAATATCGCAGTCCATGGTGGTGGGCTGCACGCCCATTTCCGTCAGGTCATCCCGATACAGGGCGATATCCACGTGGCCCACAGGAACCTGCGCGCCCTCGAAACGCTGCATATTGGCCGCCAGCATGTGAGCCAGCGGAATCCCCCGCCGCTTCACGCCCAGCAGGCACAGGTTTTCCACTCCGTGGTTTTTTTCGATAATTTCGTGGGTAATGCGGGCCATGGAACGCTGAATGGCCGCCTCGTCCATGATTTGCGCTTTCCACTCCATATGGCTTCCTCCTTTTTCAGGTTAAAACCGTCTGCCCGTGCTTTGCGCAATGCGGCGCAAAATGGGCAGTTCCTTTTCGCACAGGCGGTAGTCCGGCTTGTGCAGACGTTTATCCGCTTCTATCATGATGAAGGGGTACCCCACCAGGTCCAGCATGGTTTCATCGTTAAAATTGTCGCCGAAGGCGGCGGTTTCCGCCGCCGGTATGCCCAGCCGCCGCAGCAGATTCTGCATCCCCTGGCCCTTGTTGGCCCAGGTAAAATCAAACCAGTCCTGCCCGGATACCGTGGCCGTGGCGCGGCCGCTCCACTTTTGAAGCAGCACGGGCGCAATCTGCTCAAGCCCCTGGTCAATCTGGCCCGAAATCTTCAGCATGGGCTCGGCGATGTCCTCCGGCGAATCCACAATGGTCACCGTATTGCGCAGGCGGTAGACAATATCGTCCGTGTACTTTCGGTTTTGATCCAGCAGGTAGGTGGTATGCCGGCCGCTGATCAGCAAATTCATGCCCGCCGCCTCGATATCTGCAATGATCTCTCGGGCCTCCGCAGGCGGAATCGCGATGATATCCGACACCACCCCGTCCGCTACGCACATGGCCCCGTTTTCACATACATAGGCAATTTCATCCGCCACGGGCGCAAACAGGCGGCGCAAGTTGCCATAGGTGCGCCCGCTGGCCGCGGCAAAGCGCACGCCCGCCGCCTTCAGGGCGCGCACGGCCTCAAAGGTTCCTTCGGGCAGGCGGCCGTCCTCCAGCAGCGTTCCGTCCAGGTCGGTCGCAACCAGGCGAATCATCCATGGCACCCCCATTTTCTTGTTCACTGCGGTATCATAGCACATTTTTTTCATTTTCGTCAATTTAGGGCTTGACATCTTGACCGGATTGTTCTATTATTCATATGAACAAATGTTCAATTGTTCAAGGAGGCGATCGTTATGCCGCAGGAAACCGAGCAAATGGGCTGCGAATACATGCACGTGCATGAGGAAATCGTGAAGAAGGTGCAGCGGGAAATGCCCAACGAGGATGTGCTGTTCGACCTGAGCGAGCTGTACAAAATCTTTGGCGATTCCACCCGCATCCGGATTCTGTACTGCCTGTTCGCCAGCGAAATGTGCGTGTGCGATATCGCCACCCTGCTGAATATGACGCAAAGCGCCATATCCCACCAGCTGAGCGTTCTGAAAAAAAACAAGCTGGTAAAAAGCCGCCGCGACGGCAAAACCATGTTCTATTCCCTGGCCGACAGTCACGTGGTCGCCATTCTGGACCAAGGCGTGGAGCACGTGACAGAGTGAATGATTCAAAGGAGGCTTCCCCATGAAAAAGGTATTCAAGCTGATGGACCTGGACTGCGCCAACTGCGCTGCAAAAATGGAAAACGCCATTGCCAAGCTGCCCGGCGTGGACCATGTGGTGGTCAACTTTATGACGCAGAAGCTGACGCTGGAAGCAAACGACGCTGATTTTGACCGCATCCTGGACGAAGTGGAAAAGACCATGCGCAAGGTGGAGCCGGATTGCACGCTGGTGCGCTGAGCCCAGACCAATGAAAAAGGAAGAAGGCAAAAGGCATGACCCGTAAGCAGAAGAAAGAGCTGTACCGCATTGTGGCCAGCGTGGCGCTGTTTGCAGCCGGGCTGTTGGTTTCCCAAAACGTTGTCAAGCTTGCGCTGTTTCTGGCGGCCTATCTGTTGGTAGGCTTTGGGGTTTTGAAGGAGGCTGCCGAGGGCATCATCCACGGCCAGCTGTTTGACGAAAACTTCCTGATGGCTATCGCCACCATTGGCGCCATTGCCGTTGGCGAGTACACCGAGGCCGTGGCCGTGATGGTGCTCTACCAGGTGGGTGAATTGTTCCAGCAGGTGGCGGTGGGTAAATCCCGCGCCTCCATTTCCAGCCTGATGGACATTCGCCCCGAAACGGCGGATGTGGAGCGGGACGGTCAGGTGGTTACCGTTGATCCGGAGGAAGTGGCGGTAGGCGATATTCTGGTCATTCGCGCGGGCGAGCGTATTCCGTTGGACGGCGTTGTGGTGGAGGGTTCCTCTACGCTGGACACAGCCGCGCTCACGGGCGAAAGCATGCCCCGGCAGGTAGAAACCGGCGACAGCGTTATCAGCGGCTGCATTAACCAGTCGGGCCTGCTGCGGGTGCGCGCTACCAAGGCGTACACCGATTCCACCGTGGCCAAGATTCTGGACCTGGTGGAAAACGCCAGCGACAAAAAGGCCCATGTGGAAAGCTTCATCACCCGTTTTGCCCGGGTTTACACCCCTGCGGTATGCGGCGCAGCCCTGCTTTTGTTCCTGCTTCCCCCGCTGCTGTTTGGCGGCGCGTGGCGCGAATGGGGCATGCGCGCTCTGAGCTTTCTGGTGGTCAGCTGTCCCTGCGCGCTGGTGATTTCCGTGCCGCTGGCCTTCTTCGGCGGCATTGGCGGTGCCAGCCGCAACGGCATCCTGGTGAAGGGCAGCAACTATCTGGAAGCCCTGGCCAAGGCCGATATCATGGTGTTTGACAAAACCGGCACCCTTACCCGGGGCAGCTTCCACGTAACGGTGGTGCATCCCGACCATGTAAGCGAAAACGATTTGCTGCGCATGGCCGCCACGGTGGAAAGCCAGTCCAACCACCCCATCAGCCGCTCCATCGTGTCCGGCTGGCAGGGCATTGTAGACGCCTCCGTGCTGACCGATGTGAAAGAAATCGCCGGCCAGGGCCTGACGGCCCAATGGGACGGCCGCCTGATTTCGGTAGGCAATCAAAAGCTGATGGCCGCCCAGGGCGTAACCGTGCCCAACTGCCCTCATACCGGCACCGTGGTGCATGTAGCCAGCGACCAGACCTATCTGGGCCACATTGTCATTGAGGACGAGGTGAAAACCGGCGCGGCGGACGCCATTGCCGCCCTGCATAAGGAGGGCGTGCGTAAAACCGTGATGCTCACCGGCGACAGCCAGGCCGTGGCCGAAACCGTGGCGAGCCGTCTGGGCATGGACGAGTTTCACGCCCAGCTGCTGCCCGCCCAAAAGGTGGAGCATGTGGAGCGCCTGCTGAAGGAGAAGAGCGGCAAGGGTACGCTGGTGTTTGTGGGCGACGGCATCAATGACGCGCCTGTGCTGACCCGTGCGGACGTTGGCGTAGCCATGGGCGCTTTGGGCAGCGACGCCGCCGTAGAGGCCGCCGACGTGGTACTGATGGACGACGACCCCCGCAAGCTGGCCGTGGCCATGCGCATCAGTCGCCGTACCCTTTCCATCGCCCGGCAGAACATCGTTTTCGCGCTGGCCGTAAAGCTGCTGGTGCTGCTGCTGGTGGCCGTAGGTCTCGCCGATATGTGGGGCGCCGTGTTTGCCGACGTGGGCGTGTGCGTGCTGGCCGTGCTGAACGCTACCCGCGCTCTTGGAAAAGAAAAATAACCAGCTGGCCTTCACCGGTTCGGGCCGCCTGCGCGCTGCGCAGGCAGCCCATTTTTTTCTTTGTTTCTTCTTTGACTGTTGTTTCTTGCTTTTTCTTCCAAAAAGCACTATACTAAGCCAATAACAATGGTTACTTCTGTGTGGACGGGATGGAGGAACGGAAATGAAAACGTGAAAGCTTGGCTGGCTGCTTACCCTGTGCGTTGCGCTGCTGCTTTGCCCGATGATTACGTTTGCCGAAAGCGGTGAAGTGAATGTTATCACCAGCGCAGAGCTTGCAGCCGCACTGGCTGACAGCAGCGTAACCAAAATTTGTGTTGCCGGAGATTTTACCCACACCACCCGTTCCCTGAATTCCGGCAACAAGGTTATTCAGATTAACGAGGACGTACGCTTTACCGTACGCGGATACAATCTCACTGTTTCCGGCACGTTTATCAACAATGGCACGATTATCATAACAGGCGATGTGGGCAGCAAATGTATTTGGAAGGCTAATGTCACCGGCAACGGTACGTTGGCCAACCAAGGAAAAGGAACGACCTACGTTGACTATGGTTGTGCGCCAATCAACATGTTGCAAAACTGCCAAATCAATCTCGTCAAAGATCTGGCTGTCAAGCCCGCCATCGACCTTGCCTGCCAACATGCAAGTGGGCCATACCATTGCTCCCACCGTCAGCAATCTGTTTGACGGGGTGGATTTGGCCACGGTTTTCACTTTTACCTGGAGAAACGGCAGCAGCAGCCAGATCTATAACGGCGCTGCCAAGCCCACGCTCACGGAAACAGGAACGTTAAAACTGACCCTTGTCCCGAAAGCGCCGTATGTTCTGCGTAATTCTAGCGGCAGATTCGGCAGTTTGGAGGCCCAAGGCACGGTTTCCCTGCCGGCCATTTTCTATCCTTTATGTGGATGCTGTTAACGGCAGCGACAACAATGTTGGCAGCACCTCCGACGCCCCGTTGCAAACCCTGTCTAAAGCCCTAAGCAACATTGCTGAAAACGGTACGATTGTTCTTTTGAGCAACTGCACAGCCAATGAAGCGCGCGTTCAAAAGGATCATCTAACCATTAAGAGTAAGGATGGAGAAAAGTATTGCCTTACGCTTGAGACCACCCGTCTCATGAGCGGTGTCACGCAAATGACCCTCGACTCGTTGTTGCTGGATGTTAAGTATATTCCCTACTCTTCCTCCTCCCCAAGCGCCGCCTCGTTGCTGCTGAAGAACTGTAGCGGCGCCATTTCCGCAACCATGAACGATATAAACGAGGTTACCTTGGAAAAAAGCGAAATAGGCGGCACGGTATATGTCGCCTCCAAGTTTACGTTAAAGGATTCCACATTCACGGGCACGTTCCACACAAAGGACTTTGCAGCCGAGGGCCAGTGCACGCTTGAAACGATCCATAACAGCCCCAGCAAGATTTCCGGAACCATTACCGACGACTCCTCCGTTGTGCAGGTGAAGCCTGCCCAGCTTCAGCGCGGCGAGCTGCTCCTTGAGGTTCCCGATTCTTTCTCGGATGAGCTTGTTGAAAAGCTCGCTCTGTCTGATGATCAAAGCGGCTTCTATGCCATTCAGCGCTGCAAGCTCTATAACGGCACCTATCTGGGGGTGGCCCACCGCATCAACTCCGCAAACGGCCAGCTCTCCATTTGGCAGGATCCCGTCCTTGGCGGCAGCGTTAAAGATCTCTATCGTAACTGGCGTGGTTTCAATTGGTCTGGTTCCATTTCCGATTCTGATATTTCTGCTCCAGATGTGGCGTGGAAGGGAAAAGATTCTTCTTCCACCTGGGCACTGGGTGAGGAACCGGAGCTAGCGGTTACGCTGACTGCAATAAACTATTCCTATTTTGACAGCACCTTCGACGTCACAAAGCTGAAAATCCATTCATGGACGGATTCCACGCAGTTCGCCCCCTTTGACGACGCTTCTGAAAACAGGGCGGTGGTCTGCGAAGTACAGAATGGTCAGGGCATCAGCGATAACGGCCGCAAGTATACCTTCACCATTCGCTACCCGGCCGTTACGCGAATGGCGCAAACCATTACCGTAGACACAAGCGACCGCGCCGCCACATGCACCGAGCTGTTGCCAGCCCGTGCGGCTTCAGCCAAGGGAACCCTTTCTTACGAAAGCAGCAACAGCGCCGTTGCCTCGGTTGATCCCGTAACCGGCATCATTACGGCTCATACGGCAGGCGAGGTCACCATCATCATCCGTGCGGCTCAAACGGAAACCTATGAGGCTGCGGAAACCAGTTACAAGCTGATTGTAAGCCACCGGTATGCCGGCGAATGGACGGCTGACGAAGCCGAGCACTGGAAAGAATGTGTTTGCGGAGCAAAAGGAGAGCTTGCCGCACACACGGATGAAGCGGCAACCTGCGTTGCTAAAGCGAAGTGCAAAATTTGCGGCCGGGAGTATGGTTCGTGGCAAAAAGAACCAGCAGACACACTAAATCGGCAAGCGCCCAGCGGCGGTCATCAAAACGGATGGCCGCCGCTTTTCGTTGGAAAAACCATCAGAGCAGCAAACAAACCCTTGAAAAAAAGGCAAAAGTGTTTGAATAGGATTTCTGAACAATGTCAAGTGGGCTTTGAAGAAGCCTGTGCAGACCGTCCAAAAAGCTCGCCTGACGGCGATCTTTTCTGCCGAGAAGCGCTCTTTGCCTGCTCGCCTGCGGCTCGCCGGGCGGCAAAGAGCGTAAGGAAAGCCTTGCTGCGCAAGGCAGCTGAAATCGGATGGCTGCGACCCTCCGATGCCTCCCAGGAGTTTTTCGACAGTCTGAACGGGTTTTGAAGAAGCCTGTGAACACCATTCAGGGCCGCTTCTTTCATCCCCTGCCCTGCTTCCTTCCCCTATCGCCAGGGCAGAAATCCATGCTACAAAATCAGTTGGCCGCAACCCTCATTCATGATGCCGCCGATATGCTTTGCACAGGGCAAAAAAACTTTGCCCCAATTTTGAAATTCGGCCTTTTTTCATTATTGACAAATACCCTGTGGGGGTATATTATATGTGCCGAAAGGAGGCGCAAGCCATGGAAAACACTTGCCCCTGCCACAAAACCAAGCAGCGCTCCTCCGCGGAAATGAAAGCGCTGCTGAACCGTCTAAGCCGCATTGAGGGCCAAATTCGAGGAATTCGCGGCATGGTTGAAAAAAATGCTTATTGCACGGACATACTAACCCAGTCCTCCGCCGTATCCGCCGCGCTGAATGCCTTTAACCGGGAGCTGCTCAGCAACCACATTCACACCTGCGTGGTCAACGACATTCGCGCCGGCAAGGACGACGTGATTGACGACCTGATGGCCACCCTTCAAAAGCTGATGAAATAAGGAGGTTTACGTTCGTTTATGAAGCAATACACCGTAACCGGCATGAGCTGCGCCGCATGCAGCGCCCGGGTGGAAAAGGCCGTGTCCGCCGTGGCGGGCGTTACGTCCTGCTCGGTGAGCCTGCTTACCAACTCCATGGGTGTAGAAGGCACGGCCAGCGACGAGGCGATCATTCAGGCCGTAACCGCCGCAGGCTATGGAGCCAGCGTCAAGGGGACGGCTGCGCCGGCTCAACAGGCCGGCGATGCGCTGGCCGACCACGAAACCCCTGCGTTAAAACGCCGTCTGCTGGCTTCTCTGCTGTTTTTGGCGCTGCTGATGTACATGTCCATGGGCCATATGATGTGGGGCTGGCCCCTGCCCTTCTTTGGCGACAATCATGTGGCCATGGGCCTTTGCCAGCTGCTGCTGACCACCGTCATCATGGTCATCAACCAAAAGTTCTTTATCAGCGGCTTCAAAAGCCTGTGGCGCCGTTCCCCCAACATGGATACCTTGGTTGCCCTGGGGTCCAGCGCCTCTTATCTGTACAGCGTGTACGCCCTGTTCGCCATGACCTTTGCGCAGCAGACAGGCGATGCGTCGGCTGTGATGGGCTATATGCACGAGTTCTATTTTGAATCTGCCGCCATGATTCTCACCCTGATTACCGTGGGCAAAATGCTGGAGGCCCGTTCCAAGGGCCGTACCACCGACGCCTTGAAGGGCCTGATGAAGCTGGCTCCCCAAACCGCCACCCTGCTGCGGGACGGGCAGGAGGTAACCGTGCCCATCGCCCAGGTGAAAGCCGACGACCGCTTTGTGGTGCGCCCCGGCGAAAGCATCCCCGTGGACGGTGTGGTGGAAGAAGGCTCCAGCGCCATCAACGAATCCGCTTTGACCGGCGAAAGTATTCCTGTGGATAAGCAGCCCGGCGACATGGTTTCCGCCGCTACGGTCAACCAGTCCGGCTTCCTCACCTGCCGGGCTACTCGTGTAGGCGAGGATACCACCCTGTCTCAAATCATCCGCATGGTGAGCGATGCGGCGGCCACCAAGGCCCCCATCGCCAAGGTGGCCGATAAGGTCAGCGGCGTATTTGTGCCCATTGTCATCGGCATTGCCGCCGTGACCATCGCCGTATGGCTGCTGGTTGGCCGGCCCTTTGGCTACGCCCTGGCGCGCGGCATTTCCGTGCTGGTTATCAGCTGCCCCTGCGCGCTGGGTCTGGCCACGCCCGTAGCCATCATGGTGGGCAACGGCATGGGCGCTAAAAACGGCATCCTGTTCAAAACCGCCGCATCGCTGGAGGAAGCCGGCAAGGTAACCGTGATTGCGCTGGATAAAACCGGCACCATCACCAACGGCGAACCGGTAGTAACTGACGTGCTGCCTGTCGCCGGGATAGAGGAAAGCCTTTTGTGGCAAAGCGCCTATGCTCTGGAGCAAAAAAGCGAGCACCCGCTGGCACGGGCCGTGGTGAAGGCCGCCCAGGAGAAGAACCTGAGCGCCGAAGCGGTAGACGGCTTTGAGGCTTTGCCCGGTAACGGACTGACTGCCAGTCTGCGCGGCGAAGCGCTGGCCGCGGGTAATCTGCGCTTTATCCGTCAGCAGGCTTCGGTTCCCGTCGATATGGAGGAGCAGGCCGGCCGCCTGTCTGCCGCAGGCAAAACCCCGCTGTTCTTCAGCCGCGGCGGCAAGCTGCTTGGCGTAATCGCCGTGGCCGACGCCATCAAGCCCGATAGCGCCCAGACCATTCGAGAGCTGCACGGTATGGGGCTGCATGTGGTGATGCTCACCGGCGACAATGAAAAAACCGCGCAGGCCATCGGCGCGCAGGCCGGGGTGGATCAGGTAATCGCAGGTGTGCTGCCCGACGGCAAGGAAGCCGTGGTACGCCAGCTTTCCGCCCAGGGCAAGGTAGCCATGGTGGGCGACGGCATCAACGACGCTCCCGCACTGACCCGTGCAAACGTAGGCATTGCCATCGGCGCAGGCACCGACGTGGCCATCGACGCGGCGGATGTGGTGCTCATGAACAGCCGCCTGAGCGATGTGCCCGCCGCCATTCGCCTGAGCCGGGCCACGCTGCGCAATATCCACGAAAACCTGTTTTGGGCGTTCATCTACAACGTCATCGGCATCCCGCTGGCCGCAGGCGTGTGGATTCCCCTCTTTGGCTGGCAGCTAAACCCCATGTTTGGAGCAGCCGCCATGAGCCTGTCCAGCTTTTGCGTTGTTTCCAACGCGCTGCGGCTGAACCTGTTTGACATCCGCAGCACGAAACGGGATCATAAAATTCACACTTCTCATCGAAAGGAGACCCAAACCATGGAAAAGACCCTACAGGTAGAAGGCATGATGTGCGGACATTGCGAGGCTCACGTAAAGCAGGCGCTGGAGGCGCTGCCCCAGGTAGCGCAGGCCACTGCCGACCATGTGAGCGGCAAGGTGGTTGTGAAGCTGAACGCAGACGTCAGCGACGCCGATCTGGCCCAGGCCGTCAAGGCTGCCGGCTACAAAGTAAAGGGCTGAGACAAAACAGACCGTCCAAAAAGCTCGCCTGACGGCGAGCTTTTCTGACAAGAGGCGTGCTTTGTCTGCTCGCCCGCAGATCGCCGGGCGGAAAAGCATGTAAGGAAAGCCTTGCTGCGCAAGGCTGCCGAAACCACCCCAGGGCTTTTCGACAGTCTGAGGCGCTGGATTCTTTATGAATCCAGCGCCTGTCTTTTTTTATTCGTAGTTTTCAAAGCGGCGGCACCACACGTATTTGGAAATTGCGCTGTTTTGGGCGCTGTGCACATGGGTACACAGCAAGTCCCGAATATAGGGAGGCAAAACCCGGTTAAACTTCACTTCCAAAATCATTTCGTCATGGTCAAACGGCGAAATGGTGGGCACATAGGGATTGAAAATATCAATGGAGTTGAGTCCTGTGTGCAACTGCTTGTCAAAGGTGATGCGTACTTCCTCCGCGGGGTGGATGTAAGCCTCGCGCACGTAGTCTACAATAACTACCGGATGCAGCCCGTTCATGGTCATTTCCCGGTATATGTCGCGCAGCAGGCCGCTGCGGGTGCGCTCCAGGCCCGTTGGGTCTCCGGCAATCAACTGTTCGGCCAGCAGCTTGGGCACGGCAATGGATCGCTTGGAGATGAGCGAACCCACCTTGGTTTTGCACTCCATCCGAATCATTTTATCGGAAAAGTTGTAGGTGCGCATACGGTACTTGTCACGGTTCTTCACGCCGTCCAGCTTATCGATGAGCGCATCGTTGAACCAGGTATCAAAGTACAGCGAACGGATGAAATACTCATTGTTTTCATCGCCGTTGGGATCGCGCCACAGCACTCGGTCCAGCGCCCGGCGCAGCACTTCATACTCCACCGGGTTGATGAAAAACTTCAGCTCATGCCGAAGGGGCACAGAAATTGCCATGAATCGGCCTCCTTCGCGTTACGCGCCAACCTCGCTCTGACAGGCGACAAGGGTAGCGTCATGCACGCCCTCGATATCCAGCATGCGGGTAACCACCTCGGTATGCTCGTTCAGGCGCACTTCATAGGTCATCTCCGCCCCGGCCCGAGTGAGGGTCTTAGAGCGCAACTTGCTGGACTTTACACTGCGGCGCAGCTCGCTCTGAATGGCTCCCTCGCAGTACTCGTCATAGTGCACCACCAGCAGGTAGGCGTTGGGGCTGGTGAATTTCACAAAGGTTAGCACAAACATCAGCACAGAAATGCACAGCACCACAATGATGGCAATCAGGTACAATCCGGCGCCCAGCAAAATGCCCATGGTCAGCGCCCAGAACATGTAGGCGGTATCCAGCGGGTCCTTCACGGCGGTGCGGAAACGCACAATGGACAGTGCGCCCACCATGCCCATGGACAAGGCGATATCGCTCTTGATGCACATGACCACCGGGGTGGTAATCAGCGTGAGCATAATCAACGTAAGGGTGAAGGACGGGCTATACAGCACGCCGCGGTAGGTTTTGCGGTAAACCAGAGCAATGATGACGCCTACCAGAAAACCGATGCCCAGGGCGATAAACAAATCGCTGGGAACAATGGACTTGAACTGAGCGGCCAAACCGCTGGCCTGAACGAGGGAAGAAGCGCTGGTAGAAAGGACCATGGGAGTCATAAGGCATAAGCCTCCTTTGTGGAATTGGTTTTATGGTACTCAATTTCCCGTTTGTTGTCAATATATGGGCGCGTTATACCGCGTCCTCGGGCATGGGCGGCTTATCGCCAAAGTAGAAGCTCATCTGGTCGTCGGACAGGTTAAACTGCTCCTGCACCATTTCATAGAAATGGGTGGGCCGCTTCTTGAGCACATTGCGCAGACGGTCCAGGCGGGTATTCCAGTAGCGCAGCGCCCCTTCCGGGGTGATGGGGTTGTCGAAGGTGATGGCTTTATCGGTCTCCTCAGCCCAGCGGGCAAAGTGCAGGGGCATTTCCGGCTCCAGAATAGCCACCATCCGTTCCAATTCCTGGGTCATAAAGTCGGTGGTGAAGGTTTGGAACACCTCGCCCAAACGGGTGAGGAATTTGTGCTTCATGTCCTCGTTTTCCAGCAGCTTGCGGATCAGAGTATTATCAATCTTCTGCTGGCCCGCGCCGCTCTCCTTCAGGTAGCTCTTGGGGCTGTTGAAGCTGCTGTCAAACAAGCCGTAGTCTGCGTCGTAAAAAATCCACCGCCACTTGGCTCCTTCCGTTCCCAGCTTGTAGAAGCGAATGTTGCCGGGGTCGGAGTTGCCAAAGAACATTTCAAAGGCCATGTAATCGAAGTAGTTGTCCACATCGATGTTATCCAGAATGTACTGGAGGTCCTCCGGATTTTTGCCGGGCGACAGGGTTTTCACCTTTTTGATCAGGGCGGCATACTCCTTTGTGCTGCCGTAGTGAGACTTTCCGCTGGCCTCCAGAATGGTCATATTGTCAGCCTCGTCCATGCTGACGCCCTCGTGCTGGGCCACAAAGAAGCGGTCCACGCGCTCACGCATGTTGTAATGTCCCCAATACACGCCGTTCAGGTACACCACCACCGGGTTCCATGCCTGATGCAGCACCGTGCTGGGGGTGGAGGTAACCTCGTTGAAGCGGTCGATCAGGCGGCTTTGGAAGCCGTCCACCAGACGGGTCCAGGCACTGTCGTTGCCGCCCATGCGCAGCACAAAGCTCTTGTACTGGGTAAAGGGCAGCTCGTCAAACAGCTTGGCGTCAAAGTACTTGGCACCATACTTGGCCTTGGCCCGCACCTTAAAGCTCTTTTGCGGCATATCCAGGCTGTACTGGCCCTGCAGGCCGAATTCGCAGTCCTGGTCCACAATGGTGGTCCCGTCTACGCCATAGTATTCCACATGGCCCGGGCGGGCAATCTTGCCCGCAGTACGGTACACCACCGGCTGGCCGTCCACCCGTTTGAAGGGAATCTTGTCCTTGTTCAGCTCGCCGCCGGCCACCAGCATGCCGGTTTCCTCGTTCCACAATTCATTGGGGTCAGTCACCAGGCTGACGACAGGCAGGGTGTGATACAGGTTTACCAGATAGGTCTGGGTGATGGTATCGCTGGGCTGGAGGCGGCCGGTGGGGTCAAAGGTGCGGGCTCTGAGCACCGTTACCCGGGTCACCGAAATGACGTCGCCCGGCTGATAAAGCACGCCGCTTTCCTGGGTGGGAATCGCGCCGTCCAGGGTGTAGTACACCTGACTGTTTTCAGGCGTTGCAATGGTTATCTGCAACGGTTCTTTATATTGTCCGCCGGGCTGAGAAAAGGCCGGTACGCTGGCATAGCCATAGTACCCGGTGCCGTTTGCCTCGCCGGGCGTGGGGGTATCATAGTAATAAAAACCGCTGATGCCCAGGGTGCGGCCATAGCTGTGGTCGGTGGGAATCAGGCTGAGGGGAATCCGGTCCAAAACGCGGCCGGCAGGGTCGCAAAAGGTGATGGTTTCGCCGCCTGCGCGGCGCAGCTTAAAATTGGTGTGAAGGTCGGTAACGGTGGACAGCTCAGGATGCGCGTCCAGATAGATGATTTTATACTCCCCCGGCTGGATGACAGTTCCCTGAGGGAACTGCCATCTGCGGGGGCGCTTGATATGGTCGCTGAGGCCATAATTGCTTAAATCGACGGCGGAAGTGGAGCTGTTGTACAATTCCACGTAGTCGCAGGTTTCGCCGGTTGCGCCCAGGGCGATGCTGCCATTGCTGGCCATCACCTCGCTAATGATGACGCCGGTGGGGTTATAGGCGCGGTACAGTTCATCGGCGCGGCTCTGACCGGCAGCGTTGTTGGGCTGGCCGGGAGTGGTCAGCTCAAACAAGCGCCAATCGCCCACATCGCTGCGGCCATAGGAATAATCCTCGGGAACGTTTTCAATGCTGACGCGGTCCACCAGGCGGCCGTAAGCGTCGCTGAGCACAATGGTCTCCCGTTCGGCGGAAATACCGAAATTGGTATGAGGAATCCCGTTGGATTGCAGCTTGTCCTTTTTGGAGCAGTACACCAGATAGTAGCCGTTGGCAGGAATCACCGCTCCTTCCGGGAAGCGCCACTTCATGGGCTTGTTTTCCTTATCGCTCAGGTAATACTTGCTCAGGTCGATATCGCGATTTGTGTTGTTTTTCAGCTCTACCCAGTCCACAATTTCGCCATCCTCGTCCGGGATGCCGATTTTGGGATCGGGGCATACCTCGTTAATCACCAAATCGCCGCTTTCAATGGCGTTGGCGCTGCGGTATTCCACAAAACCTTCCTCGGTGTTTTCATAGCCGGGGCTGTAGTAGCTGGTGGTTTCATAATGGCGCACGCCGTCCTCATCCACGCCTGTGAGGGCATAGCAGGTGTCCGGAGACAGGGTGGGAGTGGACAGTTCGTCAATCAGGTACATATCCGGGTCGTACAGATAGATATGGGACCCGGCTGAGGAAATTCTGAACTTTCCGTGAAAGGGCTTGGAAGGGTCCATCTGATAGCTGCCGGAGCCAAACACCACCACGCGCTCCCCCGCCTTCAGGGTGTATTCGGGGAAGGCAAAGGTAATGCGGTCTGTGCGGGTGGTGAGCATAACGCCCTCCATATCCAAATCGTGGCCCGTTCCGTTGTACAGTTCCAGCCAGTCGTCGAAATTGCCGTTTTCATCCGGCACGGCAGAGGAGTTGGCCGCCATCACCTCGCTGATGACCAGACCGTCGTATTGGCTGCTTCCCACGTGGCGTCCCGCCTGCTTGGGGAAAACCACATACATAAGCGCCAGCAGCGCCACAAACAGCACAAGCAGCGGCACGATGGTCCGGGCCTGGCTTTTGCGCTTTTTGGGCGCATAATCCTTGCGGGGCCGCTGAGCAGGCGTTTGAGCCGTGCGCCGGGTTTGCTGCTGTGGGGTTTGATATTGCATAAGAAAGCTTGCCTCCTTTCCATGTTTTGTTACAGCGCTTGTCCCCCTTTTCAGGAGGGGACAGCTGTTTTGATTATATCACACGCAAGGGAAGTTGCAAACTTCCAATATGTATCAAAACGCGGCTTATACCATGTTTTCAGCCTGTCGAAACCCCCTGAGAGGCATCGGAGGGCCGCAGCCCTCCGATTTTCATTGCGAAACCGGCGGCGTGTACGTCGGTTTCGGCCGCCTTGCGCAGCAAGGCTTTCCTTACGCTCTTTGCCGCCCGGCCAGCCGCAGGCGAGCAGGCAAAGAGCGCTTCTCGGCAGAAAAGATCGCCGCCTGGCAAGCTTTTTTTGACGGCCTGAAAACGCGGCTTATACCACGTTTTTTTGCAGCCATTTGCCGCCCCGGTAACGCGCAATGAAGCAGCCGCTACGCAAAATCCAGTCCAAAAACATGGCGACCCACACGCCCAGCAGCCCCATGTTCAAACCGAATACCAGCAAATAGCTGAAGCCGATGCGCAGCGTCCACATGCTGACGACGGCTACCACCATGGTAAAGCGCACGTCGCCTGCGGCGCGCAGGGCGTTTGGCAGGGTAAAGCTGACTGGCCACAGCACCACGGCCACCCCCGCATACCAGCGTAAAATGGCCACAGCGGCATCCAACGCTTCCTGACTCAAATGAAAGGCGCCAACCACCTGCGGCGTAAAGGCGAACAGCCCTGCATACGCCGCCGCCAGGCAGCCGTACACCAATGCCATCAGCTTGCGGGTATAGAAACGGGCCTGCTGGGGACAGCCTGCGCCAACGCACTGGCCCACCACCGTTACCAGGGCCAGGCCAACGGCGTTGCCGGGCAGGTTGCAAAAGCTGGCCACGCTGTTGCCCACCGCGTTGGCCGCAATCAAGCTTTCGCCCAGGGTGCTGGTCACGCCGGCCACCAGCAGCTTGCCAATTTGAAAAATGCTGTTTTCCACGCCGCTGGGAATCCCCAGCCGAAAAATGCGACCAATCATGGCCCGGTCCGGCTCAGGCCGCAGCGGATTCACCAGATGAACCGGCAAATGCTTGTCCAGCAGCAGGCGAACCACGATCACCGCGCCAATGACCCGGGCAACCAGCGAAGCAATGGCTGCGCCCGCCACCTCCATTTTCAGCCCGAAAATCATCAGGGCGTTGCCCGCCACATTCACCACGTTCATGACCAGCGCGGCCACCATGCTGGCGCGGCTGTTGCTCATGGCCCGCAGCAGCGCCGCGCCACCGTTATATAGCGCCAGCGCGGGATAGCTCAGCGCCGAAATGCGCAGGTAGGTGCAGGCGTAGGCCATGGTACCAGGCTGCAAATTGCCAAAAAACAACTGCACAATCGGCCGGGCGAAGGCAATGGACGCCGCGCCGATTGCCAGCGAAAGCGCCAAAGATACATACATCAGCTGCTTGGCGGCGTTGCAGGCGTCCTTACGGCTTTGCCGGCCCAGATATTGAGCCGCTACAATGGCCCCGCCGGTGGCCATAGCGGAAAAAAGCTGGATGAGCAGCACATTGATGCTGTCCACCAGCGATACGGCGCTCATGGCGCTTTCCGATATGCCGCTTACCATCACGGTGTCCGCCATGCCGATAAATACCGCTAAAAACTGCTCGATAATCAGCGGTACAATGAGGCGAACCAAATCCCGATTGGAAAACAAACGTGCGTTATTGTTCGTTGGAAACACCTTCCCGCCTGGCTCTGGTATGGCCCTTGCGAAGGCTCACAATATTTTCAATCACCGTCATCACAGCGCCCACTAAAATGGTTAGGTAATAGGTGGAAAAGCGCCACAGAAGCAGCGCCACGAACAGCTGCGCATCCGGAAAAATGCCCTTGAACAGAATGGCAAAGCCGCCTTCCTGCGCTCCGCTGGCGCCGGGCAGGGGCGTGTAGCTGGCGCCAATATACAGCAGCACGCCCATGGTAATCAGCTGTCCGGCGGAAACGCCGCTAAGCCCCAGCGCATAATAAATGGAAATGATCACCAGCATCAGCGACATCAGCTGTGCCAGGGCAATCAGGCATTGAATCAGCACTTCCTTGGGGTGGCGAATCACCAACTGCACGCTGCTTAAAAAACTTTCGCAATGGTTTTGCCATTTCTGGCGGGACGCTTCGGGATTTTTGCACAGACGCAGCTTGGCGCCAATGCTGATGCACTTATCGATAACCCACAGCACGGCCCGGCGGCTGATGGCCATCAGCACCAAAATGCCGATGCTGAAAAAGTTGACTACGTAACCCAGCAGAACAAACCATTTGCTGCCTTCGGTGTGCGCGGCTACAAAGGGTGCGTGAATCAGCCACAGCACCGCGCCGGTCAACAGCAGCACCGCCTGGAACACAATGAACTTTACCGTCATGCCCGATCCGCTGATGCCGATGGACACGCCGTATTTGTTCAGGCGGTACATTTCCATGGGCTGCCCGCCGGTAGCGCCGGGGGTAACGTTACTGTAATACACACCCGTCATGGCCGCATGCAGGCTTTGCCACAGTTTGATTTTTTTGCCCTGCATGCGCAAAAAATAGTGGATGGCAAGCGCATCCGTCAGGATATACAGCATCCAGCAGCCCAGGCAGGCCAGCAGGTAAACAGGGCTCAGGTTCATCAACGCCCGGCCCAGGGCCTCCATATCGTTGCCGCTGAAACCCACGTACAAAACCACGCCGAAGGTAATCAGCAAAAACAAAAAGCTGAACAGCCTTTGCCAATTGGTTTTTTTGTTCATGTCATAACTCCTGCTCTTCAAGTCGGCCGCCAACAGCGTAACCACATTGAGTATACCACATCCCAGGTAGGATGGCAATGCGCATCTTGCCGCCCGGCAAAGCTTGACGCCACCTTTGCAGCCCGCCCCTTTCCTCCCCTTCAGGCGACCCGCTTCCAGCGTTTTTGCCCTTTCTCGGAAAGATTTTCTAAATTTTTAACAAACCGCATTGACTTTTTGACGTTAGCTGGTTTATCATAATAGTGCTATCATGTGGTTCGTTTGCGAAAGCAGACGCCGGACGGCGCTCTGTGCAACCTGCAATAGCTTGTATTTCAGAAAAGGAGTCGTTAAAAGATGGCACAGATTGATCTGAGCAAGTATGGCATCACCGGCACCCCGGAAATCGTTCACAACCCTTCTTACGAAATGCTGTTCGAAGAAGAAACCAAGCCCGGCCTGGAAGGCTTTGAAAAGGGCCAGGTCAGCGAACTGGGCGCCGTAAACGTGATGACCGGCATTTACACCGGCCGTTCCCCCAAGGACAAGTACATCGTCATGGACGAAACCTCCAAGGACACCGTGTGGTGGACCAGCGATGAATACAAGAACGACAACCATCCCGCCAGCCAGGAGGCCTGGAAGGCCGTGAAGGAACTGGCCAAGAAGGAGCTGTCCAATAAGCGGCTGTTCGTTGTGGACGCTTTCTGCGGCGCCAACCACGACACCCGCATGGCCATTCGCTTCATTATGGAAGTGGCCTGGCAGGCTCACTTTGTAAAGAACATGTTCATCCAGCCCACCGACGAGGAACTGGCCAACTTTGAGCCCGACTTTGTGGTGTACAACGCCTCCAAGGCCAAGGTGGAGAACTACAAGGAGCTGGGCCTCAACTCTGAGACCGCGGTTGTCTTCAACCTGACCAGCCGTGAGCAGGTCATCATCAACACCTGGTACGGCGGCGAAATGAAGAAGGGCATGTTCTCCATGATGAACTACTTCCTGCCGCTGAAGGGCATTGCCTCCATGCACTGCTCCGCCAACACCGATATGGACGGCAAAAACACCGCCATCTTCTTCGGCCTGTCCGGCACCGGCAAAACCACCCTGTCCACCGACCCCAAGCGTCTGCTGATCGGCGACGACGAGCATGGCTGGGATGACAACGGCGTGTTTAACTTCGAAGGCGGCTGCTATGCCAAGGTCATCAACCTGGACAAGGAATCCGAGCCTGACATCTACAACGCCATCAAGCGCAACGCCCTGTTGGAGAACGTAACGCTGGATAAGGACGGCAAAATCGATTTCGCCGACAAGAGCGTGACCGAGAACACCCGCGTGTCCTATCCCATCAACCACATTGAAAAGATCGTGCGCCCCGTGTCTGCGGCTCCCGACGCCAAGAACGTCATCTTCCTGTCCGCCGACGCTTTCGGCGTGCTGCCCCCCGTGTCTGTGCTGACCCCCGAGCAGACCAAATACTACTTCCTGTCCGGCTTCACCGCCAAGCTGGCCGGTACCGAGCGCGGTATCACCGAGCCCACCCCCACCTTCTCCGCCTGCTTCGGCCAGGCTTTCCTGGAGCTGCATCCCACCAAGTATGCTGAGGAACTGGTAAAGAAGATGGAAAAGAGCGGCGCCAAAGCCTACCTGGTAAACACCGGCTGGAACGGCACCGGCAAGCGTATCTCCATCAAGGATACCCGCGGCATCATCGACGCCATTCTGGATGGTTCCATCCTGAAGGCTCCCACCAAGAAGATTCCCTACTTCGATTTTGAGGTTCCCACCGAGCTGCCCGGCGTGGACAGCCACATTCTGGATCCTCGCGACACCTATGCCGACGCTTCCCAGTGGGAGGAGAAGGCCAAGGATCTGGCCGGCCGCTTCATCAAGAACTTCGCCAAGTACGAAGGCAATGAAGCCGGCAAGAAGCTGGTTGCCGCCGGCCCCAAGCTGTAAGGCAAAACAAATGAGGCGAGCGCTCTATTGGGCGCTCGCCTTTTGCTTCTTGCCGGAAAGCGGAAACAGCGGCCCGCATGTGTAGCCGCTGCTCTTGCGTTTGGAAAACGAAATGGATCGCCGTTCCCTCTTACCAGTCGCTGTCCCAGTCGGTATCGCTGGAATCCCAGCTGCTGTAGTCATAGTCCCAGTCGCTGGAATCCCAGTCCGAGCTGCTCCAGCTGGATTGGCTTTCGCTTTCCTGATAATAATCGCTGTTTTCAAAACTCGACGCTGTCATATCGTCGGTATATGAGGAACCTTCCCAGTAGCTTTCAGCATGATCGCTGAGGGTGCTGTCCACGCTGGACGTCGTGGTCCAGCTGTCATTCGTATAGGTATACCAATCGTTGTCCTGATAATAGTAATAATCGTTATTAAACAGGTAGTAGCCGTTATGAGGCCAGGCCGGGCTCCCTTCAATCATGCCGATGATGAAGCAGGCCAGCAGCGCCGCCAGCACCAGCACGATGCTCACGGTGCAGCCAAAGCCCAGTTTTTGCGGCTGCTGTGCGTTTTTCCCCTTGGATGAAGCGCCCTCTGCACCTTGCGCCTTGCGGTTTAGCACTTCAGATTTCATTTTCTGGTAAAGCTCATGAACGGCGTAGGCTTCATCCTTCCCCCGGTAGCGAACGGCCCGGGAGCCGTCCGCCTTGTTTTTGTACACCACAAAATCGCCGTTTGAATCCTGATAAATGCCAAACGCCTTGGGCTGACGATAGTCCTCGCCAATAAAAAAACGCATCTTTTCCAGCGGCAGCTGGCGCGCCTGACAAAACGCTTTCAATTCCTCCATCGTTTGAGGGATTCCCTCTGCGCCGCGCACCAGATGCTGGTTTACGCCGCCGCAGTGCGGACATTTCTCATCCGTGTCAGACAGATAGCCGCCGCAATAATCGCATCGTATCTTCATAAGGCACCTCGTTTCTTATCTTCAACGCTATTATAACAAAAACTCGGGGGATAGGGCAATGCTTGCCCGACAAAGAAACGACGTTGTTTGCGGATTATGATTCAAAAACGCGGCGTGGGCTGGCTTCGTTCTGCCAGTGATGGAGAACAAACCCTCTCCCGCCGCACCTGCGGGTTATCCCCCTGGAAGCCGGCTTTCCTCCGCAGCACTTTTCCCGCGAACCGGCGTTGCAACGTTCACAGATGCAAACTCTCATAGAAAGCTTTCTGACCGCCTAGCGTTTTCGGCTCTGCTGAACATTTTCCGCCGGTCCTGAAAAAACGCCGCCCGGCAAGCTTTTTGGACGGCGCGGAGCCGCCCTCTATGGAGAGACGAGAAACGCTTTTGGGCCTCTGGCCTGCGGCTTGTCGGACAGTCGCCGACGCTGCCGGTTCTGAAAACAAAATCGGAAAACCGCTCCCCTTCGATAGTCTCCAGGTTTTTACACAAACAAAGAAGCCCACCCTATGCGGCGAGCTTCTTTGCAACGGCCAGGCTGACCGAAGCATTTTTTACTTGAACCACACCTTGTCGCAGAACAGAATGAACAGGAAAAACCCTACTCCGAATACGGCGGCTACCAATAACGCTGCCTTCAACGCTCCCCATATGGCGGCACGGGCCTCACTGGGCGAAAGCTGCACCTTTTCTTCATTGCGGGGTTGTTGCGGGGATTCCGGGCGGTACCATGGCATGCCCTCCACATTCATGTTGGCATAGGTGCGGCCGTCGTCTTCCCTCTCCTGACGCTTGTCCTTTGGCATATCAGTCTTCCTTTTTCTGCCCGTTCGCCTTGGCTTCCTCGGCCTTCAGCTGTTCCATCACAGCCTCCAGCTCATGACGGCGCTCCTGGGTGTTGTACAGGTGGCAGGCGCAGAAGTGGTCTGGCTCCAGTTCCTTGAAGTCGGGCTGCACATACTTGCACAGTTCCATGCACTCGCGGCAGCGGGTATGGAATTTGCAGCCCTTGGGCGGATTCGCAGGCGACGGAATACTGCCTTCCAGGATAATGCGGTCCATTTTGTAATCCGGGTCGGGCACGGGAATGGCCGAAAACAGAGCCCGGGTGTAGGGGTGCATGGGCTTGGCGTACAGCTTGTCAGTGGGAGCAAACTCCACCATGTTGCCCAAATACATCACGCCAACCGTATCGGAAATGTGCTCTACCACGCTCAGGTCGTGGCTGATGAACAGATTGGTCAGGCCAAACTGCTTTTGCAGGCTGCGCAGCAGGTTGATAATCTGGGCCTGAATGGACACGTCCAGTGCGGAAACCGGCTCGTCGCAAAGGATGAAATCCGGGTTCAGGGCCAGAGCGCGGGCAATGCAGATGCGCTGACGCTGACCGCCGGAAAACTCATGGGGATAGCGGCTCTTATAGTATTCCGGCAAGCCGCAGGCTTCCATGACCCGGGTGATATAGTCGTCAAATTCCTCCGGCGGCACAATGCCGTGTTCACGCACAGCCTCGCCGATAATTTCGCCGATGGGCAGCCGGGGCGACAGGCTGGAGTACGGATCCTGGAAAATAATCTGAATGTTGGGGCGCAGCTTGCGCAGTTCTTCCTTATTCAGGGAGAAAATCTCCTGCCCGTTGAAGTACACCTCGCCGTCGGTCTTGTCCTGCAACCGCAGGATGGTACGGCCGATGGTGGATTTTCCGCAGCCGCTTTCCCCCACCAGTCCCATGGTGGTGCCCCGCTTGATTTTGAAGCTGGCGCCATCCACAGCCTTCACATCGCCCACAGTCATTTTGAAGAAGCTGGACTTAATGGGAAAATACTTTTTCAGGTTTTTCACCACCAGCAGATACTGAGGGTCTTTTTCCGCGCCGTCAAAGCCGGAGGCCAGATAGGCGTCCTGCACGTTGATTTCTGCCATATCAAAGCTCCTCCACATTCACAGACTTGGGATAATCCAGCACTTCGCCTTCCTCAAAGAAGCGGTAGCAGCTTACCACGTGGGTGGGGCTGATGCGGATTTCCGGCGGATATTTGCCGTCGCACTTGTCGCACCGCATTTCGCAGCGGTCGCGGAAGTAGCAGTAGTTAGGCATATCCACAGGGTTAGGCACATTGCCGGGGATGTTGTACAGTTCCTCCACCTTTTTGCCGACAACCGGCTTGGACTTCATCAAGCCAATGGTGTATGGATGGGCGGGATGATGGAAGATATCGTCGGCGGTGCCTTTTTCAATAACGCGGCCCGCATACATTACCACCACATAGTCTGCCATGCCCGCTACCACGCCCAGGTCATGGGTGATGAGCATAATGGAGGAATTCAGCTTGTCCTTCAGGTTTTGCAGCAAATCCAGTATCTGGGCCTGAATGGTTACATCCAGGGCGGTGGTGGGCTCGTCGGCGATAATCAGGGTAGGCGAGCAGGCCAGGGCAATGGCAATCATCACGCGCTGCCGCATGCCGCCGCTGAGCTCATGAGGGTACATCTCGTATACGCCCTCTTTGTTGGCAATACCCACCAGTTCCAGCATTTCCAAGGTACGCGCCTTCACGTCTTCCTTGCTCATTTCCGGATTGTGCAGGGTGATGACCTCGTCCACCTGGTAGCCGATGCGGAACACCGGATTCAGGCTGGTCATGGGCTCCTGAAAAATCATGGAAATTTTGCTGCCGCGAATCTGCTCCATCTTGGCGGTGGGGGTGTTGACGATGTTCAGCGCCGTGCCGTCGCCGTTGTTGAAGCGAATTTCGCCGCCCACGGTCTGGCCGCTGGGGCGCTGCAACAGCTGCATCAGGCTCAGGCTGGTAACGGACTTGCCGCAGCCGCTTTCGCCTACCACGCCCACGGTGGAATGGCGGGGCACGTCAAAGCTGACGCCGTCTACCGCCTTCACCACACCCACGTCGCTAAAAAAGTAGGTGCATACGTTGTCAAATTCCACCACGTTGTTTTCGTCGCGCATTTTGGTGGTATACAGCTTGGGATCTTTATTGGCGTCGGCACGTGCCTGCTCCAGCTTTTTGGTCACGCGGCGGTTAAACCGGGAAATACGGCGCGATTCCTTGCCGGAGATATAGGAGGATTTTTTCTTGGTTTCAGACATACTCTTTGCCTCCTTACCGCTTCGACTTGGGGTCGTAGGCGTCGCGCAGACCGTCGCCCACAAAGTTGAAGGCGATAACGGTCAGGCAGATCAGCAGGCCCACAGGAATCCAGATGAACGCATAGTGCGCCATGGCGGACGCCGAGGAAACGGAGTTGATGATGGTGCCCCAGGTGGCCAGGGGATGCTTTACGCCCAGGCCCAGGAAGCTGAGGGTGGACTCGGTCAAAATCACGTTGCCGATTCCCATGGTAGCAATAACGATCAACTGCGGCATCACGTTGGGCACCAGATGGCGGAAGATGCGGTCCTTCACGCGCACGCCGGTGGCTTCGGTAGCCACCATAAACTCCTGTTCGCGCAGGGACAGAATCTGGCCGCGCACCATGCGGGCCACGCCAGCCCAGCCCATAATGCCCAAAGCCGCCATCATAATCATCAGTCGCACGTAGGTGTTCATGCGTAAAGCGTCCATCATGGCGCCCAGGATAATCATGATGGGCATGCTGGGCAGGCAGTAGAAGATATCCACCAGGCGCATAATCAGGTTATCCACCCAGCCGCCGTAGTAACCGGCCAAGCCGCCCATGATCACGCCCAGGAAGATTTCCAGGAACACAACCACAAAGCCCACCATCAGCGAGATGCGGCCACCATACATGATGCGGGCCAGTACGTCAAAGCCGTCGCCGTCGGTGCCCAGCAGATGCGCGCCGGAGGGCGGGGCATACATGTCGATCATGTAAATAATCTGGTCGCAATTGATGACATATTCTCCGGTGTCCTTCTGGGTAATCTTCAAAAGGGTTTCGTTGTACTTCAGCTGGCCGTTCTCGTCGTAGTCGTACTCGCCCGCAGCGTTTTGCTGGGGCAGTTCGAAAGTCAGAGTCGTGTTGTACTGCTTGGCGTTTTTCATTTCTTCAATGGCGTCGCCAAGGGCCTTCTTCAGGCGGTACTCCATGGTATCATCGCCGTTGTAGCGGCGAATGACGAAGGTGGTAAACTCGGCGTAATCGTTGCCATCCGCGTCGCGCACAATAAGCGCCTCGCCGTCCTCGGCTACGGTGTAGCTTGCTCCTTCAGCCTGGAAGGCGCGGCTTCCGTAGGCGGCCAGCAGCGCTTCGCAGCGGAAATCCTCGCTAATCTTTTGACCGGTTTGGAAGGTGTCCAGCACAAAGTTGGTATACACCTGGGCCAACTGGTTGTCGCCCAGCCGGAAAACGGTTTTGCTGGCGCCATTTTCGCTAATCACATAGGTTTTGCCGTCCAGCTGAAAAGGCTGGTTCGCCTGCGCGGCTTCCGCGGCGGCCTCAAAGCCCTCGCCCAGCGCAGCGCCGGTATACACAAAGCCGTCGGTCTGTCCGTAGATTTCATAGCTCTTGCCCTTGCCGCGCTGGAAGGTATATTCGCTTCCCGCGTAGGTAAAGCTGCCGTCCTTGCCCTTGGCTGCTTTGGCGGCTGCGGCGGCAAAGCCGTCGTCCAGCGCCTGACCGTCATATTTCATTTTTTTGGCAATGGCGTCCAGGGTTCCGATATGGGTTTCGGTTTTGCCAAAAGAAGCCACATCCTGGGTTTCACGCTGGCCCAGGGTGTACACATGCTTGCCCAGGCGGTTCACCTGGTAAAACAGGCCGTCGTCACTGCGGAACAGCAGTTCATTCTGATTCGCGTTCTGCATTTCCTTCACCTTGGTGTTCACCAGGCTCTTGGCGTTGCGGTGCAATTCCACCGAAGCGTCGTAGGTGTAGCCGGTGAAGGCGGTGCTTTCCTTGGCCAGGGCGTAGTTCACATTCTGGGTATCATATTTGTAGAAAATCTGCTTCTGGCCATAGGCGTATACCAACGGGCCAAAGAAGGAGAACACAAACATAACCGCCAGCAAAATGGTGCCAAACACAGCCAGCCGGTTGCGGATGAAGCGCTTGAACACCTGCCGTCCGGGAGAAAGCACCTTTACACGGGACACATCGTCCAGGTGCATTTCCTCCTGCTGCTGTTTTTCGGCGGAAGCGGCCTTTTCCTTCAATACTTTGTTCAAATTGTAAGAAGCCATCTGCTCTCCCCCTTCCTTAGCTCAACCGCACGCGGGGGTCCACCGCCGCGTACAGCAGGTCGGAAATCAGGTTTCCGAGCAGTGTGAGGATGGAGATAAAGCACAGATAGAACATCACAAAGGGAATATCCGCCTGCGTCATGGAAGTGTAGGAGGTGTAGCCGATGCCGCGGATGGCGAACAGCGTCTCCGTAATCAGCGCGCCGGAAAACAGGCCCGGCAGCGAGCCGCCCAGCGTGGTCACCAGCGGAATAAGGGTATTGCGGAAAGCATGGCGGTTGATGACCTGCTTTTCCGGCACGCCCTTGGCCCGGGCGGTGCGGATGTAATCGGCGTTCAACACTTCCAGCATATTGGTACGGGTGTAGCGCATCAGGCTGCCGATGGAAATGACCGTCAGGGTAATGGCGGGCAGCACAAAGTGTTTGGCTACATCCAGGAATTTTCCAAAGTCAGACAGGTACTGATAATTACGTCCCTGCATGCCCGACAGGTCAAACCAGCCGAGCTTTACCGAGAACACATATTTCAACACCGTTGCCAAGAAGAAGGTTGGCATGGAAATACAAATCATGGACACAACGGTCGTAAAGTAGTCTGTAAAGCTGTATTGCTTTCTGGCAGCGCTAATGCCAAGCGGAATGGCAATGATAATCTCCAATATAAAACTAACCAGGCCCAGCGCAAAGCT
The DNA here is from genome assembly GCA_934621485.1 of uncultured Clostridia bacterium. Classification (GTDB taxonomy): domain Bacteria; phylum Bacillota; class Clostridia; order Christensenellales; family Aristaeellaceae; genus Limiplasma. The sequence goes on along the minus strand of CAKTUS010000003.1, from coordinate 34,051 downwards.
GTACCAAACCGTATCATGGAATTTTTGGGTAACCGGCACCGTCCAGGCCCAGCTTTCGCCCCATTCGCCTCTCACGGCGCTTCCAAGCCATGTGAAATAGCCCTGAACAATGCCCTTGTTCATGCCGTACTGTTCGTTTAAGTCTTCCAACCATTCGGAATAGCTTTTGCCCGCGCCGGGGCGTGAAGCCAGTTCTCTCGCCTTGGTCTCCAGGTAACCCATGGGCATGTTATACATCAGCACATAGATCAGAAACATGACGAAAAATAGGATCACGACACTGTAAAGCAGGCGTTTGACCGTGAATTTCAGCATTTTACATCACCGTTATTCCTGTATTCTCCTTACATACGCCAATGGGGGAAAGGGGGCGCAAGGCCCCCTTCACCCCGCGAATGACGATCTGTAAAGGTGTTTAGGGCAACACCGCACAAATGAGGCGGTCGGCCGGCGAATGGATTTTTCGCAGATGCCAGGGCAAATTTCGAAGGTTTACCGGAGGTAAATCGGAAAATTTGCGTGCCGCAGATAGCGGAAAAGGCATCGCCCGACGCGCCGCCGAATTGTGCGGTGGCGCCTTAGCTTACTTTACAGCCAGCTTCTGGATTTCAGCCTTCCAGCCCCAGTAGGGGGTCATGTCGGTCGGCAGGGTGTCGCAATCCACGCGGATGGTGGAAGCAACGGTGCAATCCTTGCGCTGATACAGCGGCAGTTCCACGCCCCAGTCGAGGATGATTTCCATGGCCTGCTTGTAGGTGGCCTTGCGGAAATCGTTGTCAGCACTGGTGCGGCCCGCGATGATCAGGTCGTCCAGAGCGGTATCCACGATCTGGTAGTGGTTGGAATTGGTGTTCTGGCCGTTGGCGTTACGGCTGTGGTACACCTGGTACATATCGGGGTCGGCGGTGGACTGCCAGGCGGCGGCCCACATCTGGGCGGTGTTACCCTCCAGGGCGTTGTTCCAGGTGGAGGAACCAACGTCATTCACCTGCAGGGTGATGCCCACCTTGGCCAGCTGTTCGGAAGCGGCCACGGCCACGCCGTAGGCGGGGTGATCCTGCTGGCCCATGCCGGGGATCATGATTTCATACACCAGGGCAGCGCCTTCGGGAGCGGCGGTGAAGGTGGAGGTGGCGTCGTCCCAGGTAAAGCCGGCGGCCTTCAGATAGCCGATGGCAGCCTGCAGGGCGGCTTCGTACTTCTGCTCATCGCTCATGCCCTCGGTATAGATGGCGTTGCCTTCCACATCGATGGAGTAGCAGTTCTGGTAGCCCTCGTCGGTGGGACGGGGAGCGGCCCAGGAGGTGTTGGAAATGGGGTACTGGATGACGGAGGCGCGATCGCCGTAGTAGGAATTGATCACGGTGTCACGGTACACGCTCAGCAGGGTCATGAAGGCCTTGCGCAGGTCCTTGGACTCGGTGGAGCCGGCGTCCTCGCCAACCTTCACCAGGTTCGCGTTGATGCCCAGGTAGCCGTAGCCGCGGTAGTCCACCAGAATGGTGGTCAGCACGTCGCCGGTGATTTCCTTGTTGCTGTTCGCGTCCTGCATGGCCGCCACAGCGTCGGCGCTGATGCTGGGCATGGCCAGGTCGAAGGTGCCGGTCACGATGCCGGGAATGAAGTCGGCGTCGTTGGCTTCCTGCAGCAGCAGGGTCTTCACAGCGGGCTCGCCTTCGAAGTAGTAGGGGTTGGCCTTCAGGGTCACAACGCCGTTCTCATAGCTTTCGAAGATGTAGGGGCCGCAACCCATGGGCTGGGTGGTCTTGGCCTTGACCAGGCTCAGGTCGCCCTTGGGGAAGCCGAACATGTTGTTGTCGTAGTCGTACAGGGCCTTGTCGCCGTAGTAGTGCAGCGGAGTCACGGTGAAGGACATGTTGTAGATGGCGGTAGCGTCATACTCGGTCATGTGCACGGTCATGCTGTAGTCGCCGGTGCGCACGATGCCCTTAATGTTCTTCACAGCGTCGTCAATGGTCAGCACTTTGGCATACTTGGTGTCAAAGTCGGGGATCAGGTCGAACAGGCTGCTGCCGGCGCTTTCGGTCTCGGAAGCCTCCACGATGGTGGGGAAGTTGGCCTCGATGGCCTTCCAGTAATCGGCGGCGGTAGCGCCTTCGGTCCAAGCGCTGTCATAGCCCCACATGAACATGCCGAACTTCACCTGCAGCGCGGGATCGGCCTTGATGGCGTCTGCGGTGGAATCGATGGTGGCGGCATAGTCGTCGGTGCAGTAGTTGTCCACTACGTAGTCCACGATTTCCTGCGCGAACTTCTCGCCGGCGGCGTCCACATCAGCCCAGAAAGCGGTCTGAGTAGCTTCGTCCCAGTTGGTGAAGTCGGTGTTGTCGCGGCCGGCGTTGGCCAGCAGGCTGTACAGGTACGCCTGAGAATGATAGTACTCGTCCATGCCTTCGATGGGCAGGGCGTAGATGGTGGAGGAGCCATCGTAGGTGGGATCAGCCAGCACATAGATGCCGAAGATCACGTCGTCGATGGTGGCGGGTTCGCCGTCGGAGAACTTGATATCGTCACGCATGGTCAGGTTGTAGTCCACGGTGCCGTCGTCGTTCTGCACAACTTCCACGTTGCCCAGGCCGTAATAGGTATAGTCGGTGCCGTTGTAATTCACGGTTTCGCCTTCAATACCATTGCGAATGATGTTGCCGCCGCGGTCCGCAGCCAGCAGGCCGGCGTGAACCAGATCGACCAGCTCCTGGTCGTAAGCGTTGGCAGCAAAGAAGGGGCTGAACTTCTCGCCAAAGGTGGAAGTTGCATACACCAGAGTGCTGTCGCTTTCTTCGGCGGTGGCGGTAACGGCGGTCAGAGACAGAGCCATCACGAGGGCCAGCACCAGAGAGAACAGTTTGGTAAGTTTCCTCATGTAAGAATCATCCTTTCTGATATTTTTATATCCAGGCGCGCTGAGTGCACGCCGAATATAACCAACCAAAAATTGCCCGGACCGTATCAAAAGCCTGCCGGCGTTCTTCCGTTTATTCGGCTGCCAGGTGTGCTTTGCGTATGATGAAACATCATACGCAAACAGGGGGCGCCCCCTGTTTGGCTAAACGGCCTCAGCTTTCGGAAACGGCGTGCATGTCCAGGTCCCGGCGGCGGCGCAGCATGGCGGCGGAGCAGGCAAAAGCCGCCGCCGTTGCGGCCAGGCTGATACCGTCTTTGCCGGTCAGCCCGTTTAGGCAAACGTAAATCACATGCCCAATCAGGGACATAGCAGCCAAAACGGTCATCGCCAGCGTACAGCTGGCATACCGGTCGCCAGTTTTATCGTGATGCTCGCGAGTAACCCATTCCCCCGCCCGCAGCATGCGCAAACAGGACGCCCCGGCAAAATACAGCGGAAACACCATCGCCGCAAAGGGCAGCATCACATACATTGCGTGGCCGCAGGGCGCGTTGAGCACCGTTACCACTACAAACGCCACAACGCAAAGCGCCGTCATGGCGGTAAAAAAACGTTTGATAGAGAGCAGTTCTGTTCCTTTTGCGTCAAAAGCAAAGCGCTGGCCGCGGTATACCGGCACCGTTTTTACCTTGCCGGTCTTGGGGTTCACGCGGTTTTCCAGCCGATAATCGCCAAGGTATTTCTTCGTCGCCATTTGCCACACCCTTCTCTGCGACCGGTTATCCTACTCTAGAGACAACCAGTTTTATGATACCAGAACATTGTGAAAATAGCAACACTTTTGCTTATACAATTCTCCCCATTCACGGTTTGTTTTTGCTAAGAGTCTGCATGCCAAAACGTCCGTTTTCCAATTTCTGGAAAACGGACGTTGCATAGAAAATTGTTTTTTAGCGCCGGCGCTTTGGGAAACTCCCGGAAAGAGCCCCTGTTTTTCGGGCCGCGTTCGCGCTTTCCCGGCTATCGGTCAAGGGACGAGAGGAAACAAACGCCAGGCCGCAAGGTGTTTATGCCTCAACTGCCCGTCTCCGAAAGCCTTCCGATTTTCATTCCGAAACCGGCGGCGTGTACGTCGGTTTCGGCTGCCTTGCGCAGCAAGGCTGCGAGCCGCAGGCGAGCAGGCAAAGAGCGCTTCTCAGCAGAAAAGATCGCCGTCTGGCGAGCTTTCAGAGTGTCGAAAAATCCCTGATTGGCCGCCATCGCCCGGAAGCAGCGCTTTGCTGGTTCACAGGGAAAGTGGTGCGGCATAAGCCTTAGGGGCTCCGCCCCTAACCCCCCGGCAGGAGGCACTGCCTCCTGCACCTCCACTTTGTCAGCGGCCTGAAAACCTATGAGGGTGCGCGCCCTTGAACACGGCTGCGCCTGTTCGCGGAAAAAGCGTTACGGCGCGCAAGGCTTAAGGACTCCTCGCTTCCCGGCAGACGTGCGCCTGGCGGGAAGCGCCCCGCAGGTAGGATGCCAGCCGAGAAAGGACGGCAGTCCTCCCCGGGTTTGAGCAACCGCTCTGCCTCCTGCGTCTCCGCTTTTGGACGGCCCGAAACCCTTTACTCCTTGTCCTGAGCGGCGCTCAGCGCTTCCTCCACCGCCCGCAGCCAGTCGTTAGGCTGCTCCACGGGTTTCATTTCCTCCTCATAAGCAGCGTCCAGGTTCATCTCCTCGTCGCTGACAGGCTCCTGCTCCACAGGGTTGGAGGAAAGCACCGGCCGGTTGGATCGGCTGCGCTTGCGGCGGTTTTCGCCCTGACGGGTTTCCTTCTCCTCCCCGGCGGGCTGAGATGCGGGACGCTGCCACTTCACCTCCTCCAGCGGGAAGCTCTTTTGCTCGGCGGCGTCTCCTTTATAAATGCGCACCGTTACCGTTTCCTTCAAAACGTTCACGTCCACTACCGTGCCGCTGCCTTCGGGCGTTTCCACCTCGCGGCTCAGCTTGGGCATGCGCTTGCGGGTGCTTTCATAATGATCCTGCTCATATTTGAGGCAGCACATCAGGCGGCCGCACACGCCGGAAATTTTGGTGGGATTCAGCGACAGGTTCTGCTCCTTGGCCATTTTGATGCTCACAGGCTGAAAGTCGCCCAGGAAGCTGCCGCAGCAAATGGGCCGGCCGCAGGGGCCCAGGCCGCCCAGCATTTTGGCCTCGTCCCGCACGCCAATCTGCCGCAGCTCGATGCGGGTGTGGAACACCGAGGCCAGGTCCTTCACCAGAGAGCGGAAGTCCACGCGGCCGTTGGCCGTAAAATAAAACAGAATCTTTGCGTTATCAAAGGTTTGCTCCACGCCCACCAGCTTCATATCCAGCTTATGCTCTTCAATTTTGTGCTGGCAGATTTGATAAGCTTCTTTTTCAAAGCGTTCGTTTTCCCGGGCGTGGCGGGCGTCCTCGTCCGTGCCGATGCGGATAACCTGCTTCAGCGGCGAGGCGATCAGCTCGTCCTCCACCTGCCGCACGCCGGTTACCACCTGGCCGTATTCCACGCCCCGGGCGGTTTCCACCACCACAAAGCTGCCGGCAGCGGGCCACAGCTTGCCAGGGTCAAAATAATACAGCTTGCCCGCGTTTTTGAATCTTACGCCAACGACTGTTGCCATTTGGTCTGTTCCTCCAAAAGTTTCATCATGAAATGGTCGATATTGGACTGCCAGTTCACCTGACCCGCCTTGCGCCTGCGGGTATCGAACAGGCAGGTAAGCAGAGCGTTGAGCTCACTGACCGGGGCCTGCTGAGCCGCCTTTTGCCACAGGGGCGGCAAATCCGCCGCGACGGACAGGGGCATGCGGCCTGTGCGCACCAAAATCGCCTGGTGAATGGCCTCCTCCAGTTCTTCCAGATAGCGGTCGGCCTGGTCGCGGCTTTCCTTCAGGCGGGTGCTCAGGCCTACCGCGGCCGCGTCGCTTTGCAGGCTCAGCGCATCTTTCACAAACTGCCGCATGTCGCCGTCCTGTCTGGTTTTATCCAGCAGGTTCAGGGCCATGCCGATGTTGCCGCCGCACCGGGGCAGCACCCCGGCAATCTCCGTCTGGCCATGGCCCAAAGCCAGCAGGGTGCTTTCCAACGCCTCATCCGGCCACGGGGTCAGCTTCACCCGCACGCAGCGGCTGGCGATGGTGCCCAGCGTGGCGGACAGCTCGTGGGTCATCAGCAAAAAGACCACGTTGGCCACAGGCTCCTCCAAGGATTTCAGCAGGCAGTTTTGAGCCTGCGGCGTCATCTTCTCCACCGGCTCAATCAGCACCACCCGGTAGCCCGTGCCAAAGGCATGCTGCGCCGTCTGGGCAATTACGTCCCGCACCCGGTCCACGCCGATGGGCTTGCCATCATCTGCAAACAGGGTCAGCACGTCCGGATCGTTGCCGTCCAGCACCCGCCGGCAGGCGGCGCACTGGCCGCAGGGCTTGTTTTCAGACACGCAAAACAGGGTGCTTGCAAGCACTGTGGCCAAAGTACGTTTGCCCAGACCCCGCGCACCCGTCAGCAGATAGGCGTGTACCGTATGGCCCTGCCGAAACTGCCGCATCACTACCTGAAGGCCCGCGTTCAGGCGTTCATACTGCATAAACGCGGGCAACGAAGGTTGGTTTGCCATTGACTGCTCCCGTTAAAGCTTTACAAACTGATCCACGGTCAGCACAAATACCGTTGCGCCGCCCACCACCACCTCAATGGGGTAGGGGGTATAGGAGCCCGGCATGCCCACCATGGATGCCGGGGAGGGCGCAATCTGCTTGCGGCTTTTGCAAACCCTTTCAATGACGGCCATGGCGTCCTGCATCCGATCGTCCTCCACGCCGGCCAGCAGCGTAGTGTTGCCGGCCCGCAGAAAGCCGCCCGTGGTGGCGAGCTTGGTAACGCCAAACCCATCGTTCATCAACTGTCCGACCAGGCGGGAAGCGTCCTCATCCTGTACAATGGCGATGATCAGTTTCATTCGTCAATTCCTCCCTTGCCGGTATACATTGGGTTCCGAGTATCAGTATACAACAAAACCGTGGTTTTCGCAACCGCGGCGGCCGTGGGTTTTTCTGCCGCCATGGCGCTTATGCCCCAAAACCGGCTGGAAACGACGTATTGACGGATTCCCAGCAAAACCATTATAATACAGTCGGTACGCATGCAAATGCCTGACGACAGAAAGGAAGGCTGTATTTTGGAACAGAAACGTATTTTCACCCGTGCGGCGGCCCTGCTGCTGACCCTGCTGCTGCTTTGGCAGGCCTGGCCCGTCAAAGCGGAAGAAACGCCGGCCATTATGCATATCGCCGTGGCGACGGCGGCGCTGAAGGTGCGCGTTGCGCCTGAAAAGGGCGCCAACGGCAACGACAGCATCGCCAAGGGCGACTATGTATACATTGTGGAATACGGCGAAGAATGGTGCCGGGTAAAGGCGCACCGCAACGTGGGCTACATTATGACCCAGTACCTGACGGACGTACAGCCCTACGACGCCTCCATGGCCGCCCAGAGCAGCAAGCCTGTCGCCGCCGAGGCGCAGCCTTCCGCCGCCCAGAGCGAGGAGCCCTATACCCCGCCCGTCTTTACCATGACCCCGGAAACCTACGAGGCCAAATACAAGGCCAGCACGGTGAAGGGAACCGGCCTGCTGACCGAGCCTGCCAGCAACGCCCGTCGAAAGGCGGATATCAAAATCTATAAGGATGTAACCGTGGGCGAAATCAGCGGGGAATGGTGTCTGGCCCAGTACAACAACGCTATCGGCTACATCCGCACCGACGCGCTGTTCAAGTGGGACCGCATCGATCCCTATGCCGGCGACATTCCCGGCCTGACGGTGTGGCCCAACCTGCTGTTCACCAATCATTCCACCGTTATTTACGAACTGGACACCAACGAGGCTCTCAAAACCATCAACCCCGGCGCGGCCATCTGCGCCGGTGAGAAGGACTCTTTTGGCCGCTATCAGCTGCCCTATCACCGTACCACCGGCTACGTTGCCGAAAGCGACCTGGCCTACGTGATGCCCGTGGTTCCCTGGGTTCAGGCCCAGCCGGGCGACCTCATCAGCGCCATGACCACCTATTTCGCCGTGGGCATCAGCACCCTGCAATACCAGGGACGCAACTGGAACATCCGCCTCTCCGGCAGCATGATTACCGGCACGGTGCTTCAGCCCGGCGAAGAGTATAACATGAACAAGGTTATCGGCCCCTACAGCAAGTCTACCGGCTACAAATCCGCGCCCATCATGAGCCCCAACGCCCTGACCGGCTATGGCGGCGGCACCTGTCAGACCAATACCACCTTCTACAACACCGTGATTCAGGTGCCCCTGCTGGTAACCCACCGAAAGGTGCATGCCAACGTGGGCATGTACTACATTCCCAAGGGCTTTGACGCGGCGGTGGGCGGCGGCGATATCAACCTGACCATGGTCAATACGCTGCCTTACGCCATTCGGTTCCAGTTTTTTATTTCCGACGGCGTGCTTACCTGCTGCATTTTCCGGGCATCCTAAACAGCACCAAACACAGGGGAGGCTTCTTCTGTTGAAACAATCCTATATTGCCGTGGTGGGCGGGGTGAATGTGGATATCGCAGGCACCCCGGATACCAGCCTGCTGCCCGGCGACAGCAATCCGGGCCGGGTGACGGTAACCCTGGGAGGCGTGGGCCGCAATATTGCCGAGAATATTCGCCGCCTGGGCCGGCCGGTGGAGCTGGTAACTGCGCTGGGCGGCGACAGCCATGCTCTGCAGGTGCGTCAAAGCTGCCGAGAACTGGGCATTGGTCTTTCCCACAGCCTGGTAACGCCCGATGGCCGCACCTCTACCTATCTATGCATGAACGACGTGGACGGCGACATGGTGGCCGCGATTGCGGACATGGCCATATGCGACCGGCTGACTCCCGCCTTTTTGGAATCACAGCTGGACATGCTCAACGGGGCCGGTCTGGTGGTGCTGGACGCCAACCTGACGGAGGAAAGCCTGGTCTATTTGGCCAAGCACGTGACCGCACCGTTAGCGGCGGATCCTGTGTCCGTCAAAAAAGCGGTTAAGCTACAGTCGGCGCTGCCCTGCCTGAGCCTGCTGAAGCCCAACCGTCCCGAGGCTTCCTGCCTCACCGGCGTGCCCATTGGCAGCCATGCCGACTTGCCTCTGGCAGCCGAGGCGTTTTTCCGCTTGGGCCTGAAAAACGTATTCATCTCCCTGGGAAGCGAAGGCGTTTATTTCCACGACGGCCGCGAAAGCGGTATTGTGCCTTGCTTTCATGCTCCCATTGTAAACACCTCCGGCTGCGGCGACGCTTTCCTGGCCGCCAGCGCCATTGCCTGGGCGGACGGCTGCTCCCTGCGGGAAGCGGCCCGGCGCGGGCAGGCCGCAGCTGCCGTATGCGCCGGTTTTGCCGGCGCAGTCAATCCAAATATGTCTGCGGCCGCTCTTGACAACCTCTTGAAAGGAGACAAAACCCCATGAAAAATCTGGAACGTTATCTGAATGTTTCCCCTGAAGTGAAGGCCGCCGTTGCGGCGGGCAAGCCGGTTGTAGCCCTGGAATCCACCATCATTTCTCACGGCATGCCCTATCCTCAGAATGTGGAAACCGCGCTGAATGTGGAAAAAATCATCCGTGGGAACGGGGCAGTGCCCGCCACCATCGCCATTATCAACGGCCGTATCACGGTAGGCTGCACCAAGGATGAAATTGAATACCTGGGCAAGAAGGGTCTGGCTGTGACCAAGGCCAGCCGCCGCGACCTGCCCGTGCTGCTGGCCCGCGGCGAGGACGGCGCCACCACGGTAACCACCACCATGATCGGCGCGGCCCTGGCGGGCATCCGTGTCTTTGCCACCGGCGGCATTGGCGGCGTGCATCGCGGCGCGGAAACCACCATGGATATTTCCGCCGACCTGGAGGAGCTGGCCCAAACCCCCGTGCTGGTGGTATGCGCCGGCGCCAAGAGCATCCTAGACCTGGGCCTGACCCTGGAATATCTGGAAACCAAGGGTGTGCCTGTCATTGGCTATAAAACCAAGGAACTTCCCGCTTTCTACACCACCCACTCCGGCTTCCAGGTGGACTACCGGCTGGACACCCCCAAGGAGATTGCGGACGCCTTCCGGGTAAAGCTGGATTGCGGCCTGACCGGAGGCATGCTGGTAACCAACCCCATTCCCGACGAGTATGCCATGGATCTGGACTACATCAATCAAAACATTGACGAAGCCATTGAGGAAGCCAAAAAGCTTGGCATCCACGGTAAGGAAACCACGCCATTCCTGCTGGATAAGATTCAAAAGCTGACGGGCGGCTCCAGCCTGAAGGCCAATATCCAGCTGGTGTATAACAACGCCAAGCTGGGCGCGGAAATCGCCAAGAGCCTGTGTGAAAACGCCTGACGGCAAAGCGCGCCAGGGAAAGCCCTGCGCAGCAAGGCGCAGCTTGTTAAAAAAGCAGAGAGGCAGGAGGCAGCGCCGCCTGCCGGGGTTTTGGGGGAATTCGCCCCTAGGCCCTGTGCCGAAACGCTTTTTCCGCAAACCAGCGCAGCCTTGTTCGTGGGCGCCCACTCTCCTATGGAAACTTTTCGACAGGGAGTTGCCAGAGGGGCGCAGCCCCTCTGACGGTCATCGTATCGTCCGTCTTTGCCAGGTCGTCAAAAAAGATCGCCGTCAAGCGGTCTTCCAGTCTGTCGACAAAAACTGAGTGTTATCGGAGGGCCGCAGCCCTCCGATTTTCATTGCGAACCCGGCGGCGTGTACGCCGGGTTCGGCAGCCTTGCGGCGGCAAGGCTCGTGCTTTGCCGCCAGGCGAGCAGGCAAAGCGCGCTTCTCGGCAGAAAAGCGCGCCGGTTTGGGGAATTGGGGGGACGAAAATCGCCCTTTTCCCGGCCGCTTCAGCTTTCTGCTTCGTTTTCCGCCAGCTCTTCGCCTTCGCTAAGGCTGGTCATGGGAAGAAAGCCTCGTACTTTTCGACCGTCGCACATGGTTTCTACATAGGCCCAGTCACGATGGTTTTGAAAGCTGGTCAGATAGGTAATGACATCACCGGCGCGCAAGCGGCAAATGACGCTGCTTTCCGTGACCGGGTCGTCGGTGAGGTCCGCTTCCTCCAGCAAGGAGCGCTTTGCATAGAGAAACTGAAGCCGGGGAGCATCGACCTTGCCCTTTACCTTTTGCACATAGCCCACGCGCACGGCTCCGTGATTGGTTTCATACATCAGCAATAGCCATCCGCTTTCCCAGCCTGCCACATAAACCGACCCGTTGGTGCTGACGGAGGCTTTTCCGCCTGCTCCGCGCCAGGACTGGGCGGAAGGGGCGGAATACACCGCCAGCTTTTGCCCCGCCTTCAGGTTTGTGTAGCGAAAGCCGGAAAGCACATCGAAGGCGTCGGTGGTTACATAGTCCAGATAGTGCTTGCCCTGGCGATTGGAGGTGTGCAGGGCGCGCATGCTTGCCCGCACCTCCTTGCACAGCTTTTCGTTGGACCATTCCACGGCGTTCAGCTGAGGATAACAGGCCCGGCTGTTGTCGGGATTGGCGTTTGGCGTATACCAGGGACGCGAACGGAAGTAGTTGTCATACTTGCCGCCCGCCTCAAAACAGTAGCCGTGCCGGGCAAAAATTTCGTTGAAGATATAGCCGATTGATTCATAATCCCAGCTCCACAGTTCTTCTTCGGTCAAGGAACGGCTATCGCTGTCCGGAATGATATACTGGCGCATTTTTCCATCGCCTGCGGCCCAGGCGGGACAGAGCAGCGAAAAAAGCCAAAAGGCCAGAAAGGTCAGAAGGAACAGGCGTTTTTTCATGCGGGCACTTCCTTTCCCAAAGAAAACGCATTGGGCCGTGTTTCAGACAGACAAAAAGAAAACGGAAATCATTGTAACAGGCTTCCTCGCCGCTGTCAACGCGGGGAATTTCTCACCTTCATTCACAAAATATGCCCGGATGCGAATTTTTTAGTTGACAATTGGAATCAAGCATGCTATACTTTTATCTCGTCAGCGGGTACCTGAGGTTTGCCCCAAGGCCGCGCGGTTTGCGCCTGTAGCTCAGCTGGATAGAGCAACGGCCTTCTAAGCCGTGGGTCGGGGGTTCGAATCCCTTCAGGCGCGCCAAATACATGGTGGGTGTAGTTCAGCGGGAGAGCGCCAGATTGTGGCTCTGGAAGTCGTGGGTTCAATCCCCACCACCCACCCCATTTCATCCCCTTGTTGGGGTATCGCCAAGTGGTAAGGCACGGGACTTTGACTCCCGCATTCGTAGGTTCGAATCCTGCTACCCCAGCCAACGTACCAAAAAGCCGGCCGGGTGGCAGGCTTTTTCTTTTATCTATCTGCTTATGGCTTTTCCAGATAGCGGGTATAGCCCATGGCTTTGAGCGCGTAAAACCCGCGCCAGGCCAGTTCAGGCAGCGCTTGCCTGGATTGAAACCCGCGATGGTAGTAGGTTTCCAGCCGTTCAAAATCCCCCAGCATGTTGCAGATAGCTTCTTCTTCGGAAATGCCCTGGTCAAGAAGCGCCGTCAAATGATCCAAAGCGGCAACGTTTTCGGGGCAAATAACAAACTGAAAAGCCGGGTCCGGCCATTGCTTTTCCAGGGAGGCCAAAATCCGCCGTCCCATGGTAGGCCGGTGTACCACCAGCACCTTGCCGCCGTCAACGCCCTGCCGGTGCAAAAACGCTCGGGAAAACGCAATGTTTTCCCCCGTATTGGTAGAGCGGTTTTCCACCCAGATGTTCTGCTCAGGTACGCCTTCCCGAATGGCCGCCTTTCGAAAAACTTCCGCCTCAGGCTGCTGAAAATATCCAACCGTTCCCTTTCCCAAACCACCGGAAAACAAAATACGGTCGGCCCAGCCTTCCCAATAGAGCTGAGCCGCACGGCGGGCAATGCTAAGGTCGTTGCAGCCAAAGGCCAAAATCAGCCGGGCTTTTTGCGGCGGCTGGCTAAAAAAAAGCCCGGTCCACAGGGCGCAGAGAGCCTCCGTTTTGGTCATAAGCAGCCTCCTTAAGATGTAATGAGGTTTATTCGCCAAAGCCGCCGTTGATGCCGATGATTTGCCCTGTCAAAAACGCACTCTGCTCCTGGCTGAGCCAAAGCGCGGCGGAAGAAACATCCGCCGGAACGCCCAGCCGGCCTACGGGGGTTTCCTCCCGCAAGGCAGCCAAATCCGCCGGGGAAAAGCCGGACAGCATGTCGGTTTCAATAACGCCCGGGCACAAACAGTTGACGGTAATCCCGCTGGGAGCGGTTTCCTTGGCCAGGGCCTTGGTCAGGCCGATAAGCCCGGCTTTGGCTGCGGAATAATGCACCTCGCAGCTGCCGCCCACCTGGCCCCAAATGCTGGAGATATTGAGGATGCGCCCCCATTTACGGCGAATCATGCCGGGCAGAACCGCGCGGGTAACGTAAAAAGCGCCGGTGAGCGCAGTATCGAGCATGGCGCGCCAGTCCTCATCGGTAATCTCCGTGAACAGCTTTTGCTGTGCGATGGCCGCGTTGTTGACCAGAATATCGATGTGCCCCGTCTTCTGAACCGCCGCCTGTACCGAAGCGCTGTCGCGCACGTCGCACGCAATGGGCAAAGCGCCGCACTCGCTTTGCACCTGTCTGGCAGCCGCCTCATTCTGCCGGTAAAAGAACAATGTGCGGTAGCCGGCAGCGGAAAAATCCCGCGCCATTTGCGCGCCAATGCCCCGGCTGCCGCCGGTAATCAGAACCGTTTTCATGATAAGTTTGCCTCCCTTTTGCGAAGCTGTACTCATGATAGCGGTTTTCCCAGGCGGTGTCAACGCCGGAACAAAGCCAACGGATGGTTGCAAAAAGGCCCTGCGTCAATGCAGGGCCCTGACCAGTTTGAGGGGATAGCGGTTATTCGTGCTTCTCGGCGGCGCCGTCGCCAATGGCAATCTTCATGCTGCCGGGCTTTTCTTCTTTCTTTTCCTTGGGCAGCGTCACCATCAGCACGCCGTTGTTATAGTCGGCGGTGATAGCGCCCACATCAATGCCGTCCAGGTTAAAGCTGCGCTCCACATGGCCGCTGCGGCGCTCGCTGCAAACATAGCCTTCCTTCTTTTCGTTTTTCTCCACATTTACGTCCGCACTGATGGTAAGCACGCCGTCCTGCACGTTCAGGTTAATATCGTCCTTCTTCACGCCGGGCAAATCGGCCTCCAGCAGGTACTCGTTTTCCTTTTCCTGCACATCCACCCGCATTTCCGGCACGGTAGCGGTGTCGAAGAATTCACGCATAAAATGATCGTTGAACAGGGGAGACATAGCGCGACGGAACGGAACCAGTGTATACATAGGACATCCTCCTTTAATGGCGGCATAGCCGCTTGAGAAAAAAATCATTCGTTGCGCTTGGGAGAGGGGCTCTGTGCCTCTCTCTCAAGCACGGTTATAGGATATATCAATGGTCAAAGAAAGTCAAAATCTGTGGCTGGTTTTTTGCTGTTACTTAGGTCAAAGAAAGTCAGATGGAAGTGATGCCAATCGCGTTTTCTAGCAAAAAACAAAAATTTTAACTGTTTTCTTCGATTTTCTTCTCTTTTTGAAAATGAGTTTGTTTTTTTCTCCTTGCATGTTCCCAACAGCCGTTGTATCATAGGCATATGCCGCTTATATGTAATGAAATCAGAAGTGGGGGCCTTTTTATGAAACCTGTACGCGACTTTTTGAAGGAAATCGGCTTTATTCAGACTTGGGAAGAAATGCAGCCCGTAGAGGATGCGTTCATCGATCACATGCAAAAGGGCTTGAAGGGAGAACCTTCCAGCCTGCCCATGCTGCCCGCCTATCTGACGGCGGACGCCCTGCATGAGGACAGCCGAACCGTTATTGTGATGGATGCAGGCGGCACCAATTTGCGTGTTTTCCTGCTGCGCCTGGAGCCCGGCAAGAAGCCGGAGGTGTTGTATCAGCACAAGCAGCCCATGCCCGGCAAAGAGGAAGCTCTCACCCGGGAAGCGTTCTTTGACGCGCTGGCGCAGGCCGTGCTGCCCGTGGCGGACAAGAGCGACCGCATCGGCTTTTGCTTTTCCTTCCCCTGCCGGATTCGGCCGGACTTTGACGGCGAAATTCTGTATCTGGACAAGGAAATCACGGTGCATGGCATCGAAGGCGCGCTGGTGGGACAGGGGCTGACTCAGGCGCTGCACAAACTGGGCTGCCGCGCAGAGCACCGCATCATCATTCTGAACGATACTGTGGCCGCATTGCTGGGCGCATTGGCAGAGCATCCTTCCGCGTGCTTCAGCGGCTATATCGGCATGATTTTGGGCACGGGCACCAACTGCTGCTACGCCGAACGCAACGTTCGGATTCTCAAGGACGAAACCCTGCGCGGCAGCGAGGGCAGCAGCATTATCAACATGGAGGCCGGCGCCTTTAACGCCATGCGCCTGACCGAAGCGGATGTTTTGGTCAGCAAGGGCGCCAAAGTAGCGGAACAGAACCTGGCGGAAAAAATGATGTCCGGCGCTTATCAGGGCCGCCTGCTGGACGCGCTGATTACCTGTGCCATTCAGGCCGGCTGCTTTTCCCCCGCCTTTGCCAGGCGGTTTGAAGCGCTGGATAGCGGCCTGACCGCCGCAGACATCAGCGCCTACACCACCCTGCCCGCCCGGGCAGGCAGGATTCACAACCTTGCCGAGACCAGCCAGGACGCCCATGCCCTGTATACGCTGGTAGACGCTCTGCTGGAACGGGCCGCCATGCTGGCGGTCATGAACCTGACGGCCATTATGCGCTTCACCAATACCGGCGTCGACCCGCTGCTGCCTGTTTGCGTGGCCATTGAGGGCACCACCTATGCCAAGAACGAGGCGTTCCGGCAAAAGATTCTGGCCTATCTGATTCATTATACCCAAAAGGTACGCGGCTATCACTGCCGGGTTTTCAGCACGGAGGACGCCAACATGGTAGGTTCTGCCGTGGCTGCCAGAGGGTAGAGCGCCGTTTTCAAAGAAGAATTACCAGAAACTTGTCAAAAATCCCTAAGGCTTACGAAACAGGCTGTCGTCCCCCTATAGGAGAATGTGCGTCCGTGAACATGGCTACGCTTGTTCGTGGAAAAAGCGTTGTGGGGATCCGTCTCTAAAACCCCGGCAGGAGGCATCGTCTCCTGCACCTCCATGTTTTGAACAAGCTGAATGGCCGGATTCCCAGCGAATCCGGCCACAGGCCCTCCAAAAAGCTCGCCGTCCGGCGAGCTTTTTGGACGAGAAGCGCTCTTTGCCTGCTCGCCTGCGGCTCGCCGGGCGGCAAAGAGGTAAGGAAAGCCTTGCTGCGCAAGGGGCCCAGGCTGTCGAAAAAAACTGATTGACCGCCATCGCCTGGAAGCGGCGCTTCGCTGGTTCGCAGGGAAAGCGCTGCGGTATAAGGCTTGGGGGCTCCGCCCCTAAAACCCCGGCAGGAGGCATCGTCTCCTGCACCTCCACTTTGTCAGCAACCTGAGCTTTGCTACGCAGGGCAGCCGAAACCGACACACGCCGCCGGTTTCGGAATCAAAATCGGAGGGCTGCGACCCTCCGAGGCCTCCCAGGGGTTTTTCGACAGTCTGACAGGCTGCTTTAGCGGCAGCCTGAGATAGCGATACGGTTGCCGGATCTTTCCGTGCGCCTTTAGGCCCTGCCGGTATGATCGCCTTGAATGCGCAGTGCATACCATCAGCTAAGTTGGTGGTTTTGATTTCATTAGCCTCCGGTTATCAGCCTGAGCGCCACACACAGTCCAAAGCCCAGCAGCGTGGGCAACAGCACGCCCACCGCCGCCCAGCGCCAGCTGCCCGTTTCCTTGCGAATGGTGAGCACCGTGGTCGAGCAGGGCCAGTGAAAGAGCGAAAAAATCAGCATGGATATGGCAGTCCAAAGAGTCCAGCCATTGGCGGTCAGCAACTCTCGAAGCGCCCCAACG
Organism: uncultured Clostridia bacterium; assembly: GCA_934621485.1. Classification (GTDB taxonomy): domain Bacteria; phylum Bacillota; class Clostridia; order Christensenellales; family Aristaeellaceae; genus Limiplasma. The sequence continues at coordinate 17,245 of CAKTUS010000003.1, read as the reverse complement.
CCCGAAAGGTCTACCAGGGTGGTTTGGTTCAGGTAAATCATCAGCAAGATGGGCAAGACGATCTCATTGGCCGGGAAGCCTAAAAGGAAGGAGAGCAGAATAGGCCCATCCAGCCCCATCAACCGTCCCGCCGGATCAAGCCATCTGGCCAGCTGCCCAAGCAGCGTTCCCCCGCCTGCGGGCACATGAGCCAGCAGCCATACCGCCAGCCCAGCCGGAGCCGCCACCGATACCGCCCGTCCCAGCACAAACAGCGTCCGGTCCAGCAGCGACCGCACGGCAACCTCGCCGATTTTAGGCTTGCGAAAGGGCGGCAGCTCCAGGGCAAACGACGACGGCATCCCCCTGAGCAGCGTAGCGGACAACAGCCGCGAGCAGCCAAAGGTCATCAATACGCAAAGTACAATCAGCCCCACCAGCAGCGCCGCTCCCTGCAAAGAGGCCGCCAGACCGTTTCCTGTGATGAGAAACAGGGAAAGCAGCGTAATCAGCGTTGGAAAGCGGCCGTTGCAGGGCATCAGCGCATTGGTCAGAATGGCGATGAGCCGCTCCCTGGGGCTTTGAATAATGCGGCAGCCCGTTACCCCCACAGCGTTGCAGCCCAGGCCCATGCACATGCACAGCGCCTGTTTGCCACAGGCATGGCAACGCTGAAAGCAACGGTCCAGGTTGAAGGCAATGCGCGGCAGCAGCCCCCAATCCTCCAGCAACGTGAACAGGGGAAAAAAGATGGCCATGGGCGGCAGCATCACGGACACCACCCAGGCCGTTACCCGGTAAACGCCGTCCATCAGCAGGCTAATCAGCCAGCCCGGCGCATGCAGGCGTTCCAGCGCCTCCTGTAACCGGGGAGACAGCCAGTCAAACAGTCCGCTGAGCCATTGGGAGGGCAGATTGGCCCCATACAGCGACAGCATCAAAACAAGCCCCAGCAGGCCCAGCATGAGCGGGATGCCCGCCTTTTTACTGGACAGCAGCCGGTCCAGCCGCAGTTGACGCCGATCCGGCCCGCTTTTTGCGTCGGTATGAACCGCTGCCTGCCATAGCCGGTCGGATGTACGGTAGCCCGCCGCAATCAAGCTGGCCAGCAGTTTTTCCCGAGAATACCCCTGCTGCTCCAGCTTTTGGAGGGCGCTTGCCAGCTGCTCCTCCATTTGGGCGCGCCGAGGGGGCGGCAGACAGGCAGCCAGTTGCGGAAGGTTTTCCGGAGCCGTCAGGGCTCGCAACGCCGCAAATCGCGGCATGGGCGCAACGCCGCGCCAGCAGTTGCTTAGCGCAAAAGCTGCCCGCTCCACCGCTTCCGGATAGAGGGGCCGCAGAGCCCTGGGCGGTTGCGAAGCCGTAGCCAGTTCCCACACCCGCCGCTTCAGCAGCGTCATTCCACGGCCGCTCCTGGCGCTGATGGCTACCACCGGCAGTCCCAGCCTTTCCTCCAGCAGAGCCGTATCAATCACAATGCCCCGCTTTTGCGCCTCGTCCATCAGGTTCAGACAAACCAGCGTGCGCGGGTTTGCCTGCGCGGCCTGAAGCGCCAGGTTCAAATGCCGCCCCAGGCATGTGGCGTCCAGCACCACAATGGCTGCGTCCAAGGAATGAAGCGTCAGGTAGTCGGCGGCCACGATTTCCTCCGGCGAACCGTTCAGCAGCGAGTACGCTCCCGGCAGGTCGATCAGCTGCCAGGACCCCTGCGGCGTGTTCACCTGTCCCATGGCGCTGTCCACCGTTTTGCCCGCCCAGTTGCCCGTGTGCTGTCTCAGCCCCGTCAGAGCGTTGAATACCGTGCTCTTGCCCACATTGGGGTTGCCGCACAGGGCCACGCGCAGGGGGCTCATGCGTCGCCTCCCGCCGTTTGGCACACAATGCGCCGGGCGTCCCGGCCGCGCAGGGCAACCACCGCGCCCCTCACCCGGTAGGCGCAGGGGTCGCCAAAAGCGGATGCAAACTGTTTGGTAACCAGACTATCCTCCACAAAGCCTAAATCCCGCAGGCGCGCCGTGTCGCGCCCTTCCAGCGCGGCGATGCGGGCGCTTTGGCCCATACGCAGCCGGTCCAGCGGTTCCAGCATATTCAAAAGCACCACCTTTTCACAATGGATGGCGGCACAGGGAGCTCCCCTTGCGCCTGCTGCCATCATATGGCGTTGGCAGGCGGCGGTGCACAATTCTTGCTATTTTCCTTTTCTCGTGTTACCATACACAGGATTCCATCGCCATGCAGCATTTGAACAAGTTGATTCGTTTTTTGAATGGGATTTTCGCCTGGAAGGAGGCGCGTTATGCGCAAATGGAAACAAAGGGACCTTCGGCGTTTGGGCGCGGCCCTGGCGGTCGTGCTGTTGCTATGCGTTCCCGTGGCCCAGGTACTCGGCGCCGAACCCGCTTTGCCAGCCGCGCCTGCCCGCAGCCAAACGGTTCGGGTATGGCTGACTCGCCTAAACATAGAAGATCGAATGGACCTGACTCTTTCTTCCCCCTACAGCGCCGATACGCAAACCGGCAGCAGCCTGTATTTTCCCGCCGGCAGCCAGCTGGCCGTACTGCTGCGTCAGGGGCAAATCTATGTATACTATCAAAACATGAGCGTACATGCAGGCGAAAGCTTCGTCTTATCCCGGGCGGAGGAGGGCCCAAGCGGCGAAACCGGCTTTCGCCTTGCTAACAGCGAAGCCCTGTACATGGGCGATTTGCGTCTGACGGTGCTGGAAGGCAAGCTGCGGCCTGTCCTGAGCCTGCATGTGGAGGACTATCTGCTGGGCGTTGTGCCCTACGAAATGAGCGAAAGCTTTCCGTTGGAAGCGCTGAAGGCCCAGGCCGTGGCCGCCCGTACCTACGCCCTTCGCAAGCAAAACGCCGCCCGGGACTACGACCTGGTGGACACCACCAACGACCAGGTATACAAGGGATATTGGCCCGGCAATTCCCAAACCGAGCAGGCCGTTTCAAGCACCCGCGGGGTATGCGGCTTTTACCAGGGCGCGCTGGCGCAGTGCTACTATTCGGCCAGCAACGGCGGGCAAACGGAAAAAACCGGCTCCGTGTGGCCCAACGGCGAGGATCTGCCCTATTATGCCTTTGGCGAGGACCCTTACGACGCGGCCAATCCGGCCAGCCTGGTACAGCGCTTCGACGTGCTGAAGGAATACGCGTCCCAGGCCCCCTACGCACTGCGTAAGCTGCTGGCGGAGGAATTGGCCGGCCAGCTCCTTGCCCTGGGCTACGATTCCTCGCCGGAAAGCGTGCAGGTGGACAAGGTGTTGTCTCTCAGCGTCGATACTCCCGACCGGGAAGGCAGCAAGCGCATGACCCGCATGAAGCTGAGCGTGCTGCTCAGCGGCCGCATCCGCCGGGAAATCCCGGCGGATACCACGGCAGAGGAGGTCAGCCTGCAATGGGAAACGCAGGCTGAAACGGCTGCTCCCCATCCGGAAAGCACCGTTTCTGCTTCGCCGCTGCCTTCGGCTACGCCTGAGCCCACCCCTCAGGTGGTTTATGGCGCTTTTGAGGCCATTTCGGAGCCCTTCCAGCTGGACGTAGCCATCTTCCCCACGCTGGAAAACGCCCTGAGCCTGAACCTGAGCGGCAATTACGAAAACGAGCTGTGGAGCGTGGTGGAAAAGGCCGACCGCTACGTGGTGGAGGCCCGGCGCTACGGCCACGGCGCGGGCATGAGCCAGCGCGGCGCGCAATGGATGGCCGGTATGTACGGCAAAACCTATCAGGACATTCTGGCCTTTTACTATCCGGGCATGGAGCTGATGCAGTATCCCAAGCAGCCCGTCGCTTTTGCCCAAACGGATGAAAACCTGGCCCAATCGCCCGGGCCCGCCCCTACGGCTACGCCCCGGCCCACTCTGATGCCCCTGAGCCTGACTCCGACGGAAGGCCAGTGGTGCGCCACGGTAACGGAAATTGCAGCCGACAGTTCCCTGAACCTGCGCCAGCAGCCCAACCTGAACGCTCCCATTCTCACCCGGCTGTACAAAAATCAGCGTCTGCTGGTGCTGGAACGCTGTCCGGAGGACGGCTGGGTAAGGGTATGTACCGATAGCATAGAGGGCTATGTGCTGGAAAAATACCTGACCAAGGACTAGCTTGAGTCCCTTTTGGGCAAAAGGCACAGACGCACGACGGTATGCGGCTTCGCAGAATTGAGAGGCATACCGGCCCCCTGTGTTGCTGTGAAAATGAACAAAGCGCAGCGGTCCTTCGCATCCTGCCAGCCCTGTTCATGAGGCTTGAGGTCCCTTTCGGCTGGCTTTGTTGCGTTCCACGATACCGGATTGCGTCCTCGCTTCTCTTGCTTTTTTCACTTTGTCCGCCATGGATGGAAAACCTGCGGTTGCGCGGCGGCGGGCGTTTGATATTGACACCCGTCTATCAACTTCTTATAATAAAATAGATTTTTGCACATACCAGCCCTTGCGGCGGAAAGGTACGGCTTATGCTCGAAGGAACGAAGGTCTGCCTGCGCCCCATTACCGGCGCGGATACAGACAATATCATTCGGTGGCGCAACAGCAAGTGGGTGCGCAGCTTTTTTATCGACCGCGCGCCGCTCACACGCGAGATTCATGAAAACTGGCTGAAAACCCGGGTGGAAACCGGCAAGGTGGTTCAGTTCATCATTGTGGAAAAGGAAGCGCAGCTGGACGTGGGCACCGTATATTTGCGCGATATTGACCGGGCCAATCGCCACGCCGAGTTCGGTATTTACATTGGCGAGCCCACCGAGCGTCAGCACGGCCTGGGTTCCGAGGCGGCCCGCCTGATTTGCGATTACGGCTTCCATACGCTGGGGCTGCACCGCATTTATCTGCGTGTGCTTTCAGACAACGCCATCGCCGCCCGCTGCTACGAAAAAGTAGGGTTCCGCCCGGAAGGCGTGCTGCGCGCCCATGCCTTTGACGGCCAGCATTACCATGACGTAACCCTGATGGGTTATCTGAACGATACCGACGAGGGAGCTTGAATTTATGCAAAAAAACCTGAAAAACAAGGAGGGCTTGTATCAGTGTATTGCATGCCTGTTTTTGGGCGTGCTTTCCTTTATCCTGTTTTATCTGCTGGCGGGGCGCTCCGCCAGCGATTTGAGCATCCATGCCGCGTGGGCCTCGGAAGGCGCCTTTACAAACCCGCGCTCCTTTCTTCACCATCAGGTGCATCCGTTGTGGCATCTGGGCGTAGGTCTTTTGTTGCTGACGGGCATGCCTTTGCAGTGGGCGGCCGCTCTGGCTACCACGCTGTGGAAGCTGCTCACCTTTTGGGTTACCTGGCAGCTGAGCAAAAGCCTGTTGGGGCCTCAGCGTCCCGCGTGGCTGGCGACGGCCTGCGCCCTGACCGTATCGTTGGTCAGCTGTGTGTGCGTGCCCTGGTTCAATCCTCAGGTGTACCTGAATGTGGGTACGCCCAACCCCTGGCACAGCCCCACGCAGCTGGCAGTGCTGCCTTTTTCGGTGGTGGGGATTCGCATGATGGCGCAAAGCTACGTCCGGTTTGAAGCTTTGGGGCCTCAAAAGGAGCTGTTCACCCGACGGCAATGGCTGGTACTGGCGGCGCTGTTTGCGCTAAGCGCCCTGGCCAAGCCCTCCTTTTTGCAGGCGTTTTTGCCGGGAGCGGCGCTGTATTTTTTGGTGCAATGGATTCGCCATCCCAAGGGCAGCCGGTATTTCTGGCAGCTGATTGCCGCCATGGTTCCCGCCGTGCTGGTGGTGGCGGTTCAGTTCTATTTTTACTTTCTGAACCCAACGGACACCGGGCTGATGTTTGAGTTTTTCCCGAATAAGCTGTGGTTCCGCACCATGCAGCTGGTCATGATGGCGCTTTTTCCCCTCTTTGCCCTGGTCACAGACCGTGAATACCGGCAAAACCGCGATCCGCTGGTAACGCTGACGATCCTGTATGTGCTGTGCGCCTGGCTGCAAACGCTGCTGCTGGGCGAATCGGGCCGCCGGGCTGCCGACGGCAACCTGGGCTGGGCCATGATGGGGGCCGCTTTCATACTGTGGGCGGTAATGCTTCCGCGTTTTGTGCGCCAGCAGCGAAGCGGCTCCGCCGGCTGGCGAAGCTGGATTGGGGGCGCGGCGTTGGCCTGGCATCTGCTATCCGGCCTGTATTACATCGGGCTGCTGCTGTTTACCGGCGCGGCAATGTAACTGGGCCCGTTGACCGCATGACGGCGCAGCAACCACGCGCCTCCTGCTTCTGCGCTTTTGGGACGGCGAGCTTTTCAGCTCGTTGAAAAAGCCGATGGGAGAGTGCGTGCCTGCAAACAAGGCTGCGGCGGTTCGCGGAAAAATGTTTCGGCACAAGGCTGAGGGGATCCGCTCCTAAAACCCCGGCAGGAAGCGGCGTCTCCTGCGCCTCCATTTTGGGGGCAACCGGAATCTCACCCGACGGCAGCTTTTCGGCCGAGAGGCGCGCTTTACCTGCTCGCCTGCGGCTCGCCGGGCGGCAAAGCGCGCAAGGCTGCCGAACCCGACGTACATGCCGCCATCCGATACCCCGGGGTTTCGACAGGCTGAACCTTTCCGCCAAAACCGGAAAGGTTTTTCATTTGCCTCTTTCGGCAGGTTTTGGGTTTGTGGTATAATGAGAGCAGCTTGAGTTGTGTGTGGGAGGTAGCGCTATGTGGAAAAATGTGGACGCTTTGCTGCTGCGGGGCATTGCCGAGGATGCGTTTCCCGGCTGCGCGGTTGCCGTCGGGCAACGTCAGCGCGTTTTTTATCAGGGCATTTACGGTCAGCTCGCGCCCGGCTCACCCGTCGGCGTTACATCGTCCACGTGCTATGACGTAGGCCGCCTCACTCAGGTGATGGCCACCGTTCCCCTGACGCTGATTGCCGTGGAACGGGGAATGATTTGTCTGGACGACCCCATTACTCTGTGGCTGGACAACGTGCCCGCCGACAAAAAGGGCATCACCCTGTATCATCTGCTGACGCACACCTCCGGTCTGGCGGCTCCCTTTTTGCTGCCGGAGGAAACCGAAAGCGGCGGCGACGCTTTGCAAACGCTGCTGCGTCATCCTCTGGCGGGCGCTCCGGGCAGCAAGGTGCGCGTATCGGCCATGGGCTATATCCTGTTGGGCTTTCTGCTGGAGCGGCTGTTTCAAATGCCTTTGGACAAGGCCGTCCGGCGCTATGTAACCGTCCCTTTGGGCATGAGCCGCACAGGCTACCTGCCTGCCGGGGTGAACGTGGCCCCCGCCTCCGCCCACAGCGAAAGCGAGGAATGGCAGGCCGGTCAGCCTCAGGATGGCAACGCCCGTTTTTTGCACGGGGTAGCGGGGCATGCGGGCCTGTTCACCTGTCTGGACGACGCAGTGCGCTTTGCCGCCATGCTGGCCTCCGGCGGCCGCAGCGCAAACGGTGTTTTTCTCTCTGAGCGGGCCCTGCACCTGGCCATTACCGATCGTACCCGCGGCCTGAACGAGGCCCGTGGCTATGGCTTTGGCATCACCCGGCGCAGCGATCCCTTCCTGGGCAACCTGTGGCCCAGCGGCAGCTTTGGCGTCAGAGACGGGCTCAGCGGCTCGCTGATGGCTGTCAGCCCGGAGGACGGTTTCTTTGTTACACTGCTCGCCAACGGCTTTACCTCGCCAAGGGAACGGCTGGAAATGGAACGGCTGCAAAAGCTGCTGCTGAACGCCGCCTACGCCGCCTTCCAGCATGAAGCGCCGGGCGGCGAACCGGGCAAGGAGTTTTGAATCAGATGGAATACTTGCTGGAAACGGCCCGCGCCTCTGAAACGGAAGACGTTTTCGCCCTGTACGCAGACCGAATTCAATGGATGAATGAAAACGGAATCCGGCAGTGGAATATGACCGATTATCTGCAAGCCTATCCGAAAAGCTATTATCAGCGCCAGCAGCGGGAAGGCCGCCTGTACGTGCTGAAGCAAAACGGTCGGATTGCGGGCGCGGCGGTGCTGCTGGAGCAGGATGAGCGCTGGCCGGACAGCGGCATAACTTCCGCCTTTTATGTGCACAACCTGGTCACGCGATCAGATGCAAAAGGGGTCGGCGTTCTTTTGCTGGCCCAGGCCGAAGCGCTGGCCAAAGCTCGAGGCAAGCGGAAAATGCGCCTGGACTGCGCGGTGGACAACCCATTTTTGAACCAGTATTACGAAAACCTGGGGTACCGGCCCGCCGGGTGCTGCACAGACGGCCCCTATGAGGGAAATCTGCGGGAAAAAACGCTTTGAGCCCTTTCTTTCCGTTTCATCGGCCCTTTGCTTTTTCAGGCCGGTTTTGTTTGCCAAACCTGTCCGGGCGGCTTGCAACAAGCGCAAGAATCGCATATAATGAACCGTGTATTTGAATCTCCATTTCACAAGGGAGGAAACCGGCCTTATGCAGCACTCCAAGCAAAACCCGCTTGTCTTCTATTTGAGGATGCTTCTGTACATGTTCATCGCGCTGTTTCTGCGCCTGGCGGCGCTCTGTCCGCTGGTTTGTCTGTTTGCTTTTCCCAGCGGCTCGCCGCTAACGTGGCTGTGGCTTCTTTGTCCGGTGCTGGCGGTGTTTCTGCTGCTGCCCTTGCGCTTTTCCTTTGCCGAGGCGCTGGTGCAGCGCCCCCGGGAGCGCTATTTCAGATTTGACAGCGCCCTGGGCTTGAGCCACTACGGCGAAAAGCTGACCGAAAGCCTGCTGCACGTTTTGCATGTGGCCAAATGGGGTTTGCCTCTGGCAGCCATGCTGGGGGTGGCTTATTACTGGTACAGCAGCGTGGATGCGCTCACCGTGCTGAAAACCATTACCTCCATCGGCCAGGGCGCTACCGGCGCCGGGTACGCGGTGGTCAATTTCTTCCGCGGCCTTTTTGACGTTGAAGCGCTGGTTGTGCCTCAAAACAGCATCATGGTGGGCGTCTTTGTGCTGGGCGGCGTTTTGCTGTTGGGCCTGTTCATCTGGCTGTACGGCGCGGTGCGCAACAGCGCCACTCGCTACATCTGGGCCGTTGCCACACGTGAAAACCGCGATCTGCACACCGAGCGCCGCCGCCGTCTGCGCGGCCGCCGCTGGCGGCAGCTGGGCGTGGCGCTTCTCAATCTGCTGCTGTGGACGCCTTTCCTGGCTGTGGTGGGCATGGTGTCCCGCGATGTGCTCAGCGATGTATCCAATCAGCTGATGATGGCTGTGATGCAGGGTTCCCTGCCGGTTTTGAACCTGGCAGGCGCGGTTATGCCGCTCACATTGGCCTTCCTGCTGCTATACATGCCGCTTTTGCCCGTGCGCCGCTATCTGACCGCCGGCTTTGCCGTTTATGAGCGCCGCCATGCCGCGCCCCGCCAGGAGGAGGCCGCTGCCCAGCAATGAGCGCAACTCGACTGGATAAATACCTGGCTCTTAGCGGTCAGCGCAGCCGCAGCGAAGCCGTCAGGCTGATTCGCGGCGGTCAGGCCCAGGTGAACGGCGCGGTGGTCACCGACCCGGCGGCCAAGGTGTCCTCAGGCGCTCAGGTGCTGCTGTCCGGACAGCCGGTTGGCGACAGCACCTGGCAGTACTATCTGCTGTATAAGCCCGCCGGGGTGCTGACGGCTGCCCGGGACGGCCGGGCAGCTACCGTCATGGATTTGCTGCCGCCGGCTCTGGCCCGCCGTAAGGTGCTGCCGGTAGGCCGTCTGGACAAGGACACCACCGGGCTTCTGCTCTTTACCAACGACGGCGCGCTGGCTCATAGCCTGATTGACCCCAAGCGCCATGTTTGGAAGCGTTATGTGGCCCGGGTGGCGGGCCGGCTGACCCGTGAGGATGAGCAGGCCTTTGCCGCCGGGATGACCCTGAGCGATTTCGTAGCCAAGCCTGCCCAAATGCGTATTTTGCAGGCTGGTGATCGGGAAAGTCTGGCACAGGTGGATCTGCGGGAGGGGAAATACCACCAGGTGAAGCGCATGTTTGCCGCCCGCGGCCACGAAGTGTTATCCCTGCACCGGGCCGCTTTCGGGCCGCTTCTCCTGCCGGAGGACGCCCAGCCCGGCTTTTACCGGGAACTAACCGCACAGGAGGTCTCCGCCCTGAAGGAGGCCGTTCAATCTTAGCTTTTGCACAAGGAGCCGCTATGCCGAGCGATCATTATTATACTCAGAACCCCCAAAGCGCCCACAAGGCTGCTCAGGTGAACGTAACCTATCGGGGACATGCCCTGCGCTTTGAAACGGACAGCGGCGTGTTTTCCCGTACAGAACTGGACCGGGGCACGCAGGTGCTGCTGGATTCCCTGCCGGACTCCCTTTCCGGCCGCGTGCTGGATATGGGGTGCGGTTGGGGCGTGATGGGCGTTGCCGTTGGCGTGCATTTCCCGGTTTCCGTGGTGATGACGGATATCAACCAGCGCGCCTGCGATTTGGCCCGGCGCAACGCCCAGGCAAACGGCGTTCCGGCTCGGGTGTTGCAAAGCGACGGCTATGCGGCGTTACAGGGAGAAGCTTTCGACTGGATTTTGCAAAATCCGCCCATTCGCGCCGGAAAAGCCGTGATTTATCAGATGTTTGCAGATGGCGCTCGCAGTCTTCAACCCGGCGGCTGCCTTTGGCTGGTCATTCGCAAGCAGCAGGGCGCGCCATCCGCCATCCAGTATCTGTCCACCCTGTTTGCTCAGGTGGAAACGGTGGAAAAAAAGAGCGGCTTCTGGGTGATTCGCTGCACGGAACCCCTGAGCGCCTGAAAGGAACCTATGATGTATTCCAAAGCTTTTTTTGACGAGCCCTTTGACCGTCGCGGGACTGCCTGCGAAAAATGGGACGCTCTGGAAGAACGGCAGGGCCGTGAAATGAACCCCATGTGGGTGGCGGACATGGATTTTCGCTGCCCCGGCGAGATTACCGAGGCGCTGGTGAAACGCGCCGCTCATCCCGCCTATGGCTACACCTTTCAAACGCAGGCCGCCACTGAGGCCATGCTGGCCTTCATGCAGCGCCGTCACGGCCTGAGCCTGACCGCCCAGGACCAGCTGATGCTGCCCTGCGTGATTACGGGGCTGCGGGCGGCGGTGCTGGCCTTTACCCAGCCCGGCGACAAGGTGATTGTGCAGCCGCCGGTATACGGCCCCTTCTATTTTTCCGTGCGCGACAACGACCGTGCGGCGGCGGAATGTGCGCTGATTCGAAAAGACGGCGGCCGCTATGAAATGGACCTGGAAAGCGTAGAGCGTGTCTGCAAAGACGGCGCAAAGCTGATGCTGCTGTGCAACCCTCATAACCCGGTGGGCCGGGCCTGGACCAAGGCGGAGCTTACCGCCCTGCTCCGCGTGCTCGCCCGCTACCGGGTGCCCCTTATTTCCGATGAAATCCATGAGGATTTTGTGTTTGAAAAGGGGGCGTTTACGCCTGTGCTTACATTGGCCACGGAGGCGGACGCTTCGGTTGTTTCGCTGACCAGCGCCAGCAAGACCTTCAATCTGGCGGGGCTTCAGCAGGCGGTGGCGCTGAGCCGCAATCACGGCATGCTGCGCAGCCTGGAGCAGACGATGCGCAATGTGGGCGTGGTGCAGGGCAATATTTTCGGTCTTATCGCCGCCGAGGCCGCCTACCGTTACGGCGACGCCTGGCTGGACGCCATGCTCAGCTATGTGCGTCAGGGAGAACGCCTGCTGCGCGCCGAGCTGGCGAATCGCCTGCCAAAGGCGGTGCTCAGCCCGCTGGAAGCCACCTATCTGGGCTGGATGGACTTACGGGCCTATGGCTTCACCACCGATCAACTGATGGAACGCTGCCGGATGGCCGGGGTGGAGTTTACTCCCGGCACATTCTTTGGGCAGCAGGCAGGCGAAGGCTTCCTGCGCATCAATCTGGCCTGTCCTCACGCCCGGGTCATTGACGCGGCCAAGCGCCTGGAAAAGGCCGTAAAGGGCTAAAAACTGTATTTTTTCGGGAGGGATTTTACTCATGGAAAGCAGAAACCAACTCATTCTAAGCCTGAAGGACGACATCCTGAAAACCCTGGCCCGTTGGATCAGCGTGCCCAGCGTAAAGGGCGAAGCAGCTCCCGGCGCGCCCTTTGGCATAGAGGTGCGCCGCGCCCTGGACATGGCTCTGGCCGACGCAGAGGCCATGGGCTTTTCCGTGCGCAACTTTGACGGCTATGCCGGCGATGTGCGCATGGGCCCCGAGGGCGTAAATCCTTTGGCTATCCTGGCTCATGTGGACGTGGTGCCCGTGGGCGACGGCTGGACCACCGATCCCTTTGGCGCGGAAATCAGGGACGGCAAGCTGTACGGCCGCGGCACATCGGATGACAAGGGCCCGGCCGTTGCCGCTCTGTATGCCATGTATGCCCTGAAAAAGGCCGGCGTGCCCCTGAAGCGGGAAATCCGTCTGATTCTGGGCTGCGACGAGGAAAGCGGCTGGGGCTGCATGCGTCATTACATGGCCCACTGCGATATGCCCAAAACCGGCTTCAGCCCAGACGCCAACTTCCCTGTTATCAACACCGAAAAGGGCATGCTGCATCTGAGCCTGCACGGCGCTTATCATAAGGGCGGCCTGGTAAAGGAAATTTGCGTGGGCGAACGCCCCAATGTGATTCCCGGCATTGCTTCCGCAACCGTATACGGCGACGAAGCCCTGTGCCGGCAGGCTGAAAAAGCGGCCGAAACGCTGGGCTACACCCTGAAGGCCCAACCCATTGCAGATGGTTTGGTCACCCTCACGGTGACCGGCGTGCCCGGTCACGCCGCCTTCCCTGAAGGCTCCAAAAACGCGTTGGGCCAGCTGCTTGTGGTTTTGCAGGCGCTGGGTGTGAAGGGCTCGCTGGCCACGCTGGCCGACCGTGTAGGCGCGCAATATGACGGCCTGAACCTGGGCGTTCGCTGTCAGGACGAAACCAGCGGCGCGCTCACCTGCAACCTGGGCATCCTGCGCTACAACGAGCAGGACGGCCTGTATGCCACCCTGGACATTCGCTATCCCATCCTGTGCAGCCATCAGGCCCTGACCCACTGCATCACGGCGGCGCTGAAGCCGGAAGTAGCCGTTATGGTAGACAGCCAGAAGGACCCGCATCACGTGTCGCCTCACAGCAAGCTGGTGCACGACCTGCTGGACGCCTACCATGAGGTAACCGGCCTGCCTGCCGAAACCATCGCCACCGGCGGCGGCACCTACGCCCGCGTGTTGGAGGAAGGCGTCGCTTTCGGCAGCGTGTTCCCGGGCGAAGAGGAGCTGGCCCATCAGGCCAACGAATATATGCCCGTCGACAGCATCATGAAAAACGTTCAGATCTTTGTGTACGCGCTTGAAAAGCTTCAGGCGTAAAGCAACACAGCAGCCCCGCACGCTTCTGCCAGGCAGCCGCGCGGGGCTGCCGTCTTACACTGCCAATGCAAGGGAGGTTTCGCATGCTTCGCCTCACCACCCCTCGACTGACTTTGGCGCCCCTGAGCGATACGGAGCTGGAGTCGCTGATGAACCATACCTGTTCCTCCGATTCGGAACTGGCCGACGCCTACGGCGACATGCTGCGAGGCTGCCGCGCTCATCCTCAGGACTGGCTGTGGTATACTGCCTGGTCCATTCGCCTGGCGGAGAATGACGAATGGTTGGGCGACATCGGCTTCAAGGGGCCGGCCGCCTTTCCCGAAATTGGCTATGGCCTGCTGCCCCGCTATTGGGGCCGCGGGTATGCAACCGAGGCCGTATCGGCTTTGTGCCGCTGGGCTCTTTCTCAGCCCGGCGTAGAGGGCCTGTCCGCACAAACCGCGCCGGACAACGCCGCCTCTCAGCGGGTGCTGATAAAAAACGGCTTTTATGCCACTGGCGAAATGGGCCCGGAGGGTCCCATGTTTTTACGGAAGAAGGAAAAAGAATGAGCTGGTTTCACCTGCCCGGTCTCCTTTTTGTGATTTTGATTTTGATTCCCAATCTTCTTTTTGCCGCCACCCACAAGGATGGCTTTGAAAACCTGTACCACAACCCAACCGTGGAGTTGCTGGAGCAAATCGGCCGGTTTGGCTGTTTTGTGTTTATGTTTTTTACCCCGCCCATGCTGTGCCGCGGGTACTGGTTTGCCGGAGGACGAATGGCCTATTGGGTTGCGGGAAGCCTGCTAACGGCGCTGTACTGCCTGGGTTGGGCTGTCTTTTGGAAAGAAAGCTCCGTGCGCAAGGCGCTTACGCTGTCCATCCTGCCTTCCCTGTTGTTTTTGGTCAGCGGCGTTTTGCTGCTGCATCTTCCTCTGCTGGTACTGTCGGTGCTGTTTGCTGTGTGCCATATCACCATCAGCTACCGAAACGCCATTGGCGGATAACGGGAGGAACGCCTCGCTGCGCAAGGCGCTGCAAGCCGTTCAAAAGCTTATCAAACGGCGCTCTTTTGTGCTAGGAAGCGCGTTTTGCCCGCGGCTTGCCGGGCGCAAAGCACGCAAGGCTGCGAAAGCCGCCGATTTTGGAACAAAGCCTGAAGGGTTTCCTATACCTGGCCAGCCTTTCGCGCCTTTGCCCGAGGACGGATAAACAAACGGATTTGTGTTTGCGGTTGTGAAAAGCGCTTCTCTCTTTACTCATCGTCAATTCAAATGGAACGGAGGAACGCCGCATGAGCCGTCGGATAGAGCAGGACATGATTGGCAGCCGGGAGCTTCCGGAAAACGCCTACTATGGAATTCACACCCTGCGCGCGGCAGAAAACTTTTCCATCACGGGTCAGCGCCTGCCAAGCGCCATGATTGCCAATCTGGGATGGATCAAAAAAGCCTGCGCCCGGGCCAACGCGGAAGCGGGCGTGCTGCCAAAGCCCATTGCGCAGGCCATTGAAAGCGCCTGCGACGAGCTGATTGCCGGACGGCTGAACGGCTGGTTTCTGGTGGACCCCATTCAGGGCGGCGCCGGAACCTCCACCAACATGAACGCCAACGAGGTTATCGCCAACCGGGCCATCGAGCTGTTGGGCGGCCAAAGCGGGCAATATGACCTGGTGAACCCCAACGACCATGTAAACAAAGGCCAGTCCACCAACGATGTGTATCCCTCCTGCGGTAAAATGACCCTGTACGGCCTGACGGAGGAGCTTCTCCAGCAGCTCCAGCGTCTTATCCATGCGCTGGAGGAAAAAGCCCGCGCCTTTGACGGCATTGTCAAAATGGGCCGTACCCAGCTTCAGGACGCTGTGCCCGTGCGCCTGGGGCAGGAATTTGCCGCCTATGCCGCCGTGCTGCGCCGGGACGGCGGCCGCCTGCGCCGCGCTCAGCAGGAGCAGCTGCGGCTGAACCTGGGCGGCACAGCCATCGGTACGGGCGTAAACGCTCATCCGCGCTTCATTCGCCGGGTGGTGCCCATTTTGGCGGAAATGACGGGCATTGCCTTTGTACAAAGCGAAAACCTGATAGACGCCACCCAAAACCCGGATGGATATCTCTCCCTTTCCGCCGCGCTGAAAAGCTGCGCCGTGAGCCTTTCCAAAATCTGCAACGACCTGCGGCTCATGAGCTCCGGCCCCCGGAACGGCCTGGGCGAGCTGCTGCTGCCCGCGCAGCAGAACGGTTCCTCCATCATGCCGGGCAAGGTGAACCCCGTAATTCCGGAGGTAGTAAACCAGATTGCTTTCCGAATCATGGGCTTTGACACAACCGTGACCCTGGCCTGCGAAGCGGGCCAGCTGGAATTGAACGCCTTTGAGCCGGTCATTTTTGATAGCTTGTTCCAAGGATTGAGCCAGCTCAAAAATGGCGTCGTTGCCCTGACCGACCGCTGTGTCTCCGGCATCGTTGCCAACGAGGAGCAATGCCGCAAGAATGTGGAGCAGTCCGTCAGCCTGGTAACAGCGCTGTGTCCGGCCATTGGCTACAAGGCCGCCTGCGCTCTGGCCAAAGAAGCGCTGGATAGCCGCAAGCCCCTATACGACCTGGTGATAAGCAAGGGGCTGCTATCTCCGCAGGAGGCTGCCAAGGCGCTAAATCCCTTTTCCATGACCTCCATCGCCACACCTGAGGAAAACGCCTGACCTGTAACAACCCTTCCTCCCTCGTTCTCTTTTGGCTGCTGTTGTGCTATGATAAACAAGGTTCGGAATACACTCATCCGGATATCAAAACAGTCTTGGAGGATTTCGTTATGAAAAAAGCCCTTTTCCCCCGTTTGGCGGCCCTGCTGCTGGCGCTGCTGATGGTAAGCTCCGTCTCTTTTGCCCAGGAAACCATCCAAACAGTGGATTGCTCCGGCAGCGGCCTGATTTTTCAGATACCGCAAAGCCTTCTGGACATGGGGCTGAGCGTTTATGTGGATAACAGCGCCGCCGGCTACCCCCGCTGCACCCTTTCCTATTACTGCATCTCTGCCTTGAACGAGCTCCAAAGCAATGTGGAGGAAGCCCTGAACGCGGAGGACGAAGCCGCCTATACCGCCCTGATGGAGGAAGCTTACCGTCATATTCACGATCTGGCCGGCTACACGCTGCTGCACAAAGAAGACTATGACACCGCCGTTGCCGAAGGAAAGCAACCAGCCGATTTGGTTGCAGAGGTTGAGGGGCTGGATAAGAGCACTGTGCAAACGGCCGGAGAAAACGACGGCTATGTGTACCTGAGCTACCGTATGGCCCAGCTGGACGCCGACGCGTTATCCCAGCTGAGCGAGGAGGAAGTCTCCCAGTACCAGCAGTGCCTGACGGCGCTGGATGACATCCTGGCCGGCGCAGAGCTGACCGCCGTTTCAGACGGAGGGGCAGTTCTGCCCGAAACCTTCCCCGCCTTTACCACCCAGGACCTGAATGGCGGCACCGTTACCAGCGATCTTTTTGCTCAAAAGGATTTGACCGTGGTGAACATTTGGGGCACCTTCTGCGGCCCCTGCATTGGCGAAATGCCGGAACTGGCTGAGTGGAACAAAACGCTGCCCGAGAACGTGCAGTTGGTTGGCCTGCTGTGCGATGTATACAGCCTGGAGGACAAAGAGCAGGTGCAGGCCGCCCAGGATATTGTAAAGGATAGCGGCGTTGAGTATGTAAACCTGATTTGCAATGACGAGCTGATGGCGCTGCTCAACAACGTAAGCGCCGTGCCCACCACCCTGTTTGTGGACAGCACCGGCGCTATTGTCGGCGACGGGATTGTCGGCGCGAATGTAGAAGCCTATAAGGCGTTTGTGGAAAACTATCTGAACGCTCAATAAGCGTTTCAGGCCGTCCAAGAAGCTCGCCGGACGGCGAGCTTTTCTGCCGAGAAGCGCTCCTTGCCTGCTCGCCGGGCGGCAAAGAGCGTAAGGAAAGCCTTGCGCAGCAAGGCAGCCGAAACCGACGTACACGCCGCCGGGTTCGGA
>CAKTUS010000002.1 GCA_934621485.1 uncultured Clostridia bacterium | reverse complement strand
CTTGTACACCAAAAGAGTGGCTAACACTTTTTAAATATGCATCTTATGTATTTACAACAACATTTCATGGAAGTGTTTATTCCATTATTTTCGAAAAAGGGTTTACGCTATTAGGACGCAATCCAAAGGCTATTGAGCTTTTGAAATCTTTCGGAATAAAATCAAACCAAAATATTTCCAGGGTAAAAGTGACGGATTATTTAATCATTGAAGAAAAGGAAAGGCAGCTTCTCGAAAAATCAATTGGCTATTTGAATCAGTCTTGTGGATATTCCGATATTACCAACGACTATCAGGAAAAGAAATGAGAGGCTCCTATTAGAAATGAAGATTCTGGCAGAAAAAGGAGATACGTTGCCGCAGATGGATGGATACGCGGCCATGTAGAACGAAATAAGAAAGCAGTTTACTTCGTGCATACAGAATTCGCCACTTTACATACCAGATACAGAGAAATGTCCATTCTTGTGTTTTCTTCTTAGATGTTTATTGATGAAACATAAAAATTCCTTGGAAGACTTGATTATGAAGACTTGATTATATAGGAGGAGGGCAGCATAATGAGCTGGAAGCGACCTAAAATATACGCTGCAAAACACAAAAGTGACGAAACCAGAGCTGTTTCTAGGTCGGGAGGAGTTTTTACTGCTTTATCAGACCAGGTTTTAGCGGATGGCGGTGTGGTCTATGGATGTGTATTATCGAAAGAGTTTGATGCGGTTCACATAAGAGCAGAAGATTATGAAACACGCAATAAAATGCGTGGTTCGAAGTATATTCAGAGTAAAATCGGCGATACGTTTAAAAATGTAAAAAATGATCTTGATACAGGACGCAAGGTCTTTTTCTCTGGAACTTCATGCCAGGTGGCAGGACTGAAACGGTTTCTAGGGAAGAATTATGAAAATCTCCTGTGTGTAGACATTGTTTGTCATGGAGTACCAAGTCCTAAAGTTTGGAAAGCATACTTGGCATGGCAGGAAAGAAAGAATAATTCTTTAGTACAAGAAGTTAACTTTAGGAATAAGGAAAAATTTGGTTGGAGAGAACATGTTGAAACCTTGAAGTTTGAAAACTCAAAATCCATTGACAGCAAAGTGTTCCGTACTATTTTTTATGGTCATTCGGTACTCCGTCCATGCTGTTATGAATGTCCATATAAATCCATAATGCACCCGGGAGATATTACAATAGCGGATTATTGGGGAATTGAAAAGGCTGCGCCTGAGTTTGATGATAATAAGGGGGTGTCATTGGTTTTAGTAAATAATGAATATGGAGAAAACATGTTTAATGAAATAAAAAAACAAATCATATGGAAAGAAACGAAATTAGAAGATAGTATGCAACAACCGTTTGTAGCGCCATTTCCGAAGCCAGATAATAGATCACAGTTTTGGAATGATTTTTTAGGCAACACTGATTTTAAAAAGTTCGCAATTAAGTATGGCGGCTATGGTATAAGGAATAAAATTAAAAGTAGAATTAGAAGAGTAATGAAAAGAACAAGTATTAAGAAGGGGAAGAATAGTGAAGAAAGAAATACCGATACTATACAATAGACAAGAAGAGTGCTGCGGATGTACTGCATGCTATGCAATTTGTCCAAAAGGAGCAATTTATATGATAAAAGATGAAGAGGGATTTGAATACCCTCAAATTAATGAAAGTAAATGTGTACGTTGCTATCAGTGTGTAAAAGTCTGCCCCATAAGGGCTGCATTACATAGTTGAAGAAAATAGTGAAGGTTAAACACTTGCTTTCTAAAATCGATAAAACAGAGAAGCCAAAGTGGTCTTTAGCAATTTAAAAAGATGGTTTTAAGAGAAAGCGCTTCAGTTGAATACAAGGAAAAAGCAAGGCATGCCGCTACGATGTGTGCAGCAGGAAACTTTTGGACACTCCCCAATTCTCTCTCCCCTTTTATTCCCCCGCCATTTGTGGTACAATATCCGCGTAGCAAATCGTAAGGAGGAAACTGCTATGGCTGTTGAAAAAGTAACCAGCGACCGCTTTGACGAGGCTGTGCTGAAGAGCGAAAAGCCTGTTTTGGTGGATTTTTATGCCGATTGGTGCGGACCGTGCAAAATGCTTTCGCCGGTGGTGGAGCAGCTTGCCCAGGAAAGCGACGCGTACCGCGTCTGTAAAATCAATGTGGATGAAGCGCCGGACATCGCTTCTCGCTACGGAATCATGAGCATCCCCACGCTGATTGTTTTTAAGAATGGGCAGGTTGCCGCAACCAGCGTCGGCGTGCAGAGCAAGCAGGCAATCGCTGCCATGCTGTCTTAAAATCATGCCGCTGTTCCAGTAGAGTAAACCCGAAAGTTGCTATTCCGCCGAACGGATCATCTCGCTGGGCATGTGTGCTTTCATAACGGCTAGCCCCAATTCAAAAATCCCCGCTTCTTTATGTTGTTGCTTCAGCAAAAGAAACGGGGGTTTTTCAAAGCCTTTCAACGCTTTTCTTTTTTCAGTTCGTTCAGGCACTTTTCACACAACAGTTTGCCGTGGAAAATCACAACGTTGCGGGCGTCGCCGCAAAAAATGCAGCCGGGCTGATATTTCTTCAAAATAATCTGATCGCCTTCGGTAAAGATTTCCAAGGTGTCTTTAATATCGATTCCCATGCTTTTGCGCAGCTCAATCGGAATCACAATACGGCCCAAATTGTCCAGCTTCCTGACAACACCAGTTGATTTCATTGCGCTTGTTCCTCCATCCTTTGCGTTTTTTATATTGTAGTGCCGCCTCTTTTCATGCAAACTTTTGGCGGCTGACATAAAGGTACATCTTCTGTAATAATATGTCAATGCAACAAGTGGTTCTATTTATGGCAGTATACACATATATGGTGTACAATGAAACGCTTTTGCAAAAAGATGATGCTGCAAGGGAAAAGGGAAGGAGAAAAGCGGATGTTACAGTGGGTTTGGGGACTGATGATGGCTCTTTCGGTACTGCACGCCGGCCTTTGCGGACAAAAAGCGGACTTGTTGGCCGCGGCGCTGGAGGGAACGTCCCAAGCCATTCAGCTAACGGTTCGGTTGGGCGCTGGATATCTCCTGTTTTGCGGTTGGGTGCGTATCTTGCAAGAACTGCGGCTTCCGGGACTCCTTACCAGGGTGATGCTGCCGCTGCTGGGACGGCTGATGCCCGGCTGCCGGGACCAACGGGTGGGAGAGGCGGTGTCAATGAATCTGTCCATGAATATGCTGGGAATTGGCAACGCGGCTACGCCGCTGGGAATAGAGGCGGTGCGCCTGCTGGAGGAACGCCGGCAGACGGATGCCTCGGCAGCCCATGATGTGTATATGCTGCTGATTCTAAATGCCACCAGCTTACAGCTGATTCCCACGACCGTTCTCACGCTGCGCTCTGCCGCCGGCAGCGTAAGCCCAGGGGCTGTTATTTGGCCGGGACTGTTGTGTACGGCCGTTTCAACGGCAGTAGGGGCGGCCCTTGGGTTGCTCTGCCGGAAAGGAAGAAGAAAACTATGATGGAATGGCTGATTCCCACCCTGCTGCTGACGACGGTTGCCGTTGGGCTGCTGAAACGCTTGCCGGTGTATGATTTGTTTGTGGATGGGGCTGGGCAGGGTCTCAAAACCGCCGTTCAGGTATTGCCCAACCTGGCGGCTATGCTGTGCGCCATTTCCATGATGCAGGCCTCGGGGCTGATGAACGCCGTATGCCAGCTGTGTGCGCCAGCCTTTGCCTGGCTGGGCTTGCCGTCTCAGCTCGCCCCCTTGGTAGTGCTCCGGCCGGTGAGCGGATCCGCCTCGTTGGCCATGCTGGAAACCCTGCTGGCGGCTCATGGTCCGGACAGCCGAATTGGCCTGATTGCCTGCACGGTTATGGGCTCCAGCGAAACCATCTTCTACCTGGTTTGCGTGTATATGAGCGCCGCGAAAAACAGACGTACCGGCTATGCCGTACCCTGCGCGCTGGCAGGAGCTTTTGCGGCCGTTTGGCTGGCGGGAAGACTGTTTTGAACGTTGACAAGCAGGAAAATTCGGGTATAATAGCCATGGAATCCTTTGCAGTGAAGGGAAGAGTACCGGTGTGTTTTTCCGTTTCAGAGAGCCGCGGCAGGTGGAAGGCGGCGCGGAAAGCCTTGGGAACATGGTCCTGGAGCATTTCTGTCCGATAGGTAGGGCGGAACGGCCGGCCCCGTTAACGGCGAAAACGAAGCGATAAACCGAGGGTGGTACCGCGGGTTCAGCCCGCCCCTTTCATGAATGGGGACGGGTTTTTTCGTTACTTGAATGAAGGAGGAACAGTTCCATGGAAAACAAGCAGAAGTTCTACATTACCACACCCATTTATTATCCCAGCGATAATCTTCATATTGGTCACGCTTATTGCAGCGTGGCGGCGGATACCATGGCCCGTTTCAAGAAGCAGCAGGGCTACGACACCTATTTTCTGACCGGTACGGACGAGCATGGCCAGAAAATCGAGCGTAAGGCCGCCGCAAAGGGCGTAACGCCTCAGGCTTATGTGGATGAAATTGTTGCGGGCATCAAGGACCTGTGGAAACTGATGGACGTAGACTATAGCGATTTCATCCGCACCAGCGATGAACGCCATGTGAAGGCCGTGCAGAAAATTTTCCGCAAGCTGTACGAGCAGGGCGATATCTATAAGGGAAGCTACGAAGGCTGGTACTGTACTCCCTGCGAAAGCTTCTTCACCGAGCTGCAGCTCAAGGACGGCTGCTGCCCCGATTGCGGCCGCCCTGTGGAAAAAACCAATGAAGAAGCCTATTTCTTCAAGCTGAACAAGTATCAGGACTGGCTGCTTGATTACATCGAAACCCACCCTGATTTTATTCAGCCCGCCAGCCGGAAAAATGAGATGATTAACAATTTCCTCAAGCCCGGCCTGCAGGATTTGTGCGTCAGCCGCACCTCCATAAAGTGGGGGATTCCCGTGGATTTCGACCCCAAGCATACCGTGTATGTGTGGCTGGATGCGCTCACCAACTATATCACCGCTCTGGGCTACACCACCGAGAACGACAGCCTGTATCAAAAGTACTGGCCTGCCGATATTCACCTGGTAGGAAAAGAAATAATTCGTTTCCACACCATCATCTGGCCCATTATCCTGCATGCCCTGAATCTGCCCCTGCCCAAGCAGGTGTTCGGTCATGGCTGGCTGGTGCTGGACGGTCAGAAGATGTCCAAGTCCCTGGGCAATGTGGTGGATCCTGTGGTGCTGTGCAATCGTTACGGCAGCGATTCCATCCGCTATTTCCTTATGAGAGAAATGCCCTTCGGCAGCGATGGCCAGTTCAGCTATGAGGCTTTGCTCACCCGCCTCAACGCCGACTTGGCCAACGACTTGGGCAACCTGGTCAGCCGCAGCGTGGCCATGGTGGAAAAATACTTTGACGGCGTGGTGCCGGAGCACGGCCCCTGGAATGAAATCGACCAGCCGCTGGCGGCCCTGGCCGGGGAAACCAGCGCCAGGGTATGCCGCCATATGGATGAATTGCAGTACTCCCTGGCGCTCCAGGATGTTTGGCAGTTGATTGGCGAATGTAACCGCTACATCGACGCCAACGCTCCCTGGGTACTGGTAAAGACCGACGAGGGGAAGGAACGGCTGAAAACCGTCCTGTATGTGCTGTGCGAGTGCATCCGCATTGTAGCCATTCTCATCCGCCCCACCATGCCGCATACCCCTGCCCGCATTTTCCAGCAGCTGGGCCTGGAAGAGGGCAGCCTGACCGGCTGGGAGGCTGCCGCCACCTTTGGACTGCTGCCTGCTGGTACCCGGGTTCATAAGGGCGAGGCTTTGTTCCCCCGCATTGACATCAAAAAGGAACTGGCCGATATCGTGCCCGCACCTAAGGCGGAGGAAAAGAAGCCGGAGGCTCCAAAGGCGAAGAAGCCTGAACCCAAAACTGAGGATCCCGGCGTGATTACCATTGACACTTTCGACCAGATTCAGCTGCGCGTGGCCCGCATCCTGACGGCGGAAAAGGTGGAAGGCAGCGATAAGCTGCTGCACTTCACCGTAAAGCTTGCCGATGGAGAGCCTGAGCGCAGCGTGGTCAGCGGCATCGCCAAGTTCTATACCCCCGAGGAAATGGTGGGCAAGCAGGTGGTGCTGGTGAGCAATCTTAAGCCTGCCAAACTGCGCGGCATCAAGAGCGAGGGCATGATTCTCTGCGCCTCCGACAAGGAGGACAAGACGCTCAAGCTGGTTACCGTGGAAGCAGGCATGGAGGATGGAGCGTACATTCGCTGATGGAAGGGCAAGCCGTGAACTTGTGGAACCTGTTTGACAGCCACTGTCACCTGGAGGACGAGCGCTTTAACGAGGACCGGGACCAGGTGATGGCGCGCATGTCGGAAAGCGGTGTGCGCCGCTGCATCCTGGCGGGAAGCGATTTGGATAGCAGCGAGCGCATCGTGGCCCTCGCCCGCCGGCATGAAAACGTGTACGGCGTAGTGGGTTCCCATCCCCACGAAGCCAAGTTGTGGACGGACGACTGCGCCCGGCAGCTTGAAAAGTGGCAGGAGGAAGAACGCATTGTGGGCATAGGGGAGATTGGTCTGGACTATTACTACGACCTTTCTCCCCGGGAAATCCAGCAGCAGGTGTTTGAAAAGCAGCTGCTGCTGGCCCGCCGGCTGGGCGTACCGGCGGTGTTTCACATTCGGGATGCTCACGGCGATGTGCTGAATATTCTGCGCGCTCATCGAAACGAGCTGCCTTCCGGCGTGGTGCATTGCTACAGCGGCAGCGTGGAAAGCGCCCGAGAATATTTGGATATGGGCTTTTTCCTTTCCTTCGCCGGGCCGGTAACCTTCAAAAACGCGCATAAGCTGCTGGATGTGGCGCGCTTTGTGCCCGACGACCGGCTGCTGGTGGAAACGGACAGCCCCTATCTGGCTCCCGTGCCCATGCGGGGCAAACGGAACGAGCCTGCCTATGTGCGCTATGTGGCCCAGACCGTGGCCCAGCTTCGGGGCGTTTCGGGGGAGGCGTTGGCAGACCTGGCCGCCCGCAATACCTGCCGCCTGTACGGCATTGAAATGGAGCGGTAAACGAATGAACATTCGCCTGACTGCTACGGAGGACATCCCTGCCGTAATGGCTTTGTATGACGGTGCGCGGCAGTTCATGCGCGCCCAGGGGAACGCAGACCAGTGGACCAACGGCTATCCGGCAGAGAAACTGGTGGAACAGGATATTGCCCTTGGCCGCAGCTATGTTTGCCTGGAGAAAGACAAGCTGTTGGCTGTCTTTGTACTGGCTTTGGGCGCGGACCCAACCTATGCCGTCATTGACGGCGCATGGCTCAACGACCGGCCCTACGCTACCCTGCATCGGGTGGCCTCCAGCGGCGAAAAGCCCGGTATGATGGACGCTATTGTTCGGTGGGCCTTTGTGCGCGTTCCAAACCTGAGAGGCGATACCCACGAGAAAAACCTGCCCATGCAGCGCGCCTTTGAACGCAACGGATTTGTGCGCTGCGGTACCATTTGGCTGGCGGATGGTTCGCCCCGCGTGGCCTATCAAAAGGAACAGGAGGAACGGCATGCTACCCAAGCTAATCGTTATTGAGGGTACCAATGCCTCCGGCAAAAGCGGGTTGGGCGTGGAACTGGCCCGGCGCTTTGATGGGGAAATTGTGTCCGCCGATTCCCGGCAGGTGTTTCGCGGCCTGGATCTGGGCAGCGGCAAAATCACCCGGGAGGAAATGCGGGGCTTGCCGCATCATCTGATTGACGTGTGCGATGCAGGCAGCTTCTTTTCCATGGCGGATTTTCAAAGGCTGGCGTATCAGGCCATTGACGACATTTGCGCTCGCGGGAAAACACCGTTTTTGGTAGGCGGAACGGGGCTGTATGTGGATTCGGTTGCCGATGGTTACCTGCTCAGTAACCGCATGCCGGATCTGGAGTACCGGGCGTACCTGGAGGGCTTTGGCACTGAGGAACTGTACCAAATGCTGCTGAAAGCTGTGCCTGATACAGAGGTTGAGCCCCGCAACCGCAACCGGGTGATGCGCATCTTGGAAAAGCTGCACGACGGAGACAACGCAGCGCCCTCCAAGGAGCCGCGGTATACCCCGCTGCGGCTGGGCGTTACCTGGGAGAGGGAAACTCTGCGCCACCGCATTGACCAGCGTTTGGATAAAAGAATGGCCGAGGGCATGGTGCGGGAGGTAAAAGACCTGCTGGACAGCGGCGTCAGCGAAGAGTTTTTGCTGAAGCTGGGGCTGGAGTACAAGTTTATTACACAGTACCTAAAAGGCATGTACGCTTCGGAAGAAGAAATGACCGCGCTGCTTTCCACCGCCATCAAGCAGTTTGCCAAGCGCCAGATGACCTGGTTCCGGCGAAATCCGGATATTCACTGGCTGGATATGAACGGCGACCCGGCGGGAGAGGCCGAGAAGTTGATTCGGGATTTTCTGGAAAAGAACTGAAGACAAAAACACGCGCTGCCGCTTCATCATATATGCAACAGGAAGTGGACAGACTGCCAAAATTCCCTTTGGGGGGAGCTGTCAGAGAGACGCTGCTCCTCTGACCGTCATCGTATCGACCGACTTTGCCGGCCGGGCGGAGAGCTTTCGGCTTGCCCGAAAACGGTACCGACAGTTTCCGGCGAAAAAGCTCGCCGTAAGGTGAGCTTCCAGACTGTCGAAAAACCCCTGGAAGGCATTGGAGGGCCGCAGCCCTCCAATTTTGATTCCGAAACCGGCGGCGCGTACGTCGATTTCGGTTGCCTTGCGCAGCAAGGCTTTCCTTTTGTTTGAAACGTTCGAAGAACAGGCGCTGCAAACACAAAAAGGCGAACGCTGGCGATAGCTACAGCCAGGGCAAGCATAGAGGCAGCCGCCCAAACCAGGGGATCAGCCGCATTGCTTTCCGGTTTGATGCAGGCCTGGTAATAAGATCGAAGGACGCTTTGAAAACCAAAAACAAAAAAGACATATAGCGTAACGCAGACCGTAAAGAAAACTCTTACATTCTTAGTATGGCTTTTTGGCAGCAAAAGGCGCGACAAGCTTCCATCCTCCTCGCTTCAGAATTTAGAATGATTATAACACAAGACAAAAGAGCCTGCAAACGGAACGAAGCTCGTACTCAATAAAAAGCGCTGCCAAATTGAGAACCAATTTCCAAGCTAAAAAAATTTTGTCTAAAAAGTATCATTCAAGCAGGAAAACAGGAAGGAGACGTAGAAGCAATCAAATGGGGT
Organism: uncultured Clostridia bacterium; assembly: GCA_934621485.1. Lineage (GTDB taxonomy): Bacteria > Bacillota > Clostridia > Christensenellales > Aristaeellaceae > Limiplasma. The sequence continues at coordinate 80,418 of CAKTUS010000002.1, read as the reverse complement.
GCAAGCTGGACTTTCGTTAGTAAACACGGCCCCCAACCATTGACCATGATCCATTACCGTAGGGAAGGGAGAACGGAAATGCAGAACTCACAAGACCTTCAAAAGGTGCTGGAAATTCGTAACGCCATCCTCGGCGGAAACGAAAAGCGCCTCAAGGAACAGCGTGACGCCGGAAAGCTGACCGCACGCGAGCGTATTGAAAAGCTTGCTGACGCCGGCAGCTTTGTGGAGCTGTTTGCGCTGGTCAGCCAGAATCAGGAGGGGGCGGGCGTGGTGACCGGCTACGCCACCATCGAGGAACGTCCGGTTTATATCTTTGCGCAGGATTACACCGTTCGCGGCGGCGCGATGGGCAAGGCTCAGGCCGCGAAAATCGTCAAGCTGCTGGATATGGCTCTCAAGACCGGCGCGCCCGTGCTGGCTCTGATGGACAGCGCCGGCGTGCGCATTGACGAGGGCGCCGAGGCCATGAACGCCTATAGCGAAATCTATCAGAAGCTGGCTCGCATGAGCGGCGTATGCCCCATCGTGTCCGTTGTGCTCGGTCCCTGCATCGGCGGCGCTGCGCTGCTGACCCAGTTGGCCGACCTGAGCATTGTGGCGGAAAAGGTGGGCGAAGTGATGGTGTTTGGCCCCCAGGTGATGGCCGCCATGAACGGCCTTGCCGTGAAGCCTGAGGAACTGGGCGGCGCAAAGACGGTTGCGGAAATGGGCGCTTGCGCGCTGACGGCCGCTACCGAAGAGGAAGCTCTGCTCAAAGCCAAGCAGCTGCTGGCTTTGCTGCCCTCCAGCAACCTGGAAGACAGCGATATTGTGGACACCGACGACATGAGCCGCCTGCTGCCCGAAGTGGACGCTGCGGATGCCGCTGCGCTGATGGCCGCTTTGGCCGATAACGGCAGCTTTGTGGAACTGTATGCGGATTATGAGCCTGTCGTGAAGGTGGCCCTGGCCCGCATGGGCGGCCGCACCGTGGCTCTTGTGGCTGCAAACGGCAAGCTGACCGCCGGCGCAATGCAGAAGGCCGCTCGCTTCGTGCGCTTTGCCGATTGCTACAACATTCCCGTCGTCAGCCTGCTGAACACGGAAGGCGTATATGTGAACGGCGTGGCCGAGCAGGGCTGGCTGTTCAAGGCGCAGAGCCAGTTGCTGTACGCCTATGCCGAAGCCACTACGCCCAAGCTGGCCGTTGTGACTGGCAACGCCGTCGGCCAGGCTTATGTGGCCATGGGTGGTAAGGCCAACGCCGACGTTACCTACGCCTGGCCCGGTGCCGTCATTTCCGCTCTGGTGCCCGAAGCGGCCGTTGCCGTGCTGTATGCCGACGAAGTGAAGGCCGATAAGGAACTCAGTGTGGAAGAAGCTCGCGCCAAGTATGCCGCCAAGTATGTGGAAGAAGTGGCTGGCGCCGTGAACGCCGCCAAGGCCGGTATGGTGGACGATATCATCGCCCCCGCCAAGACCCGCGCCATGCTGATTTCCGCTCTGGAAATGCTGGCCTCCAAGCGTGATTCCAACCCGCCCAAGAAGCACGGCAACCTGCCGATGTAACGCCGAAAGGAAGAAAAAACGATGGAGAAACTTACATTTGGCCTTGGAGTCATGGCCCTGGGTATGGTGGTCGTTTTTGCCGGCCTATTCATCTTGATTGGTTTTATCAAGATTTTGGGCATGGCCGCCAATGCCGGAAGTCAAAAAAAAAAGATAAACTCCAATGAAGCCCCCAAGGCAGCTGCGCCTTCTGTTTCCGCCGCGCCTGTGGTGGAGGCAGGTATTCCGGCCGATGTGGTAGCTGCCATTACCGCTGCCATCGCTGCCGTATGGCAGGGAGAAAGCGGCTTTGTGGTGCGGCATATTCGCCACATCAATAACGCTCCTGTCTGGAACCGTGCCGGTCGTGAGGAACAAACCTACAGCCGTTTCTGATTCGCCCTATACGTTTGATTAAGGAGGTCTTACCCCATGCGTCAGTTTAATATCACTGTGAATGGTGTCGCTTATTCCGTAGCCGTTGAGGAAGTAGCCGCCGGCGCTTCTCCCGTAGCCGCCCCCGCCCCTGTTGCCGCCCCCGCTGCTGCTCCTGCTCCTGCTCCCGCCCCTGTAGCTGCCCCCGCTCCAGCTCCTGCCGCCCCTGTTGCTGGCGGTGAAAAGGTGAACGCGCCTATGCCTGGCACCATTCTGGACGTGAAGGTGGCTCAGGGCGCTTCCGTAAAGAAGGGCGACGTAATGCTAATCCTGGAAGCAATGAAAATGGAAAATGAAATCATGGCTCCTCGCGACGGCGTGGTAGCGCAGGTTGTAGTCAGCAAGGGCGCTTCCGTCAACAGTGGCGATCCTCTGATCGTTCTGGGCTGAGCAACTTTTCTCTTAGTCTCTAAAGAAAGCGAGTGACTTCAAACCATGGATATTGGTGCGAGCCTTTGGAAACTCTGCCTGGATTCCGGCATTTCCTCTCTGGTTGCAGATCCCAAGCCGCTGATTATGATTGGCTTGGCTTGCGTGCTGCTGTACCTGGGCATCGTCAAGGGCTATGAGCCCCTGCTGATGATTCCCATTGCCTTTGGTATGCTGCTGACCAACCTGCCTTTGGCGGATATGTATCACGAAGAACTCTTTGCCGGCGGGCATGCCAACTGGAGCCTGTTCGGCGGCGGCATCCTGTTTAAGTCGGCCGATCTTGTCAACGCGGCAGGGTATACGGTAACGGCTGAGGGAGCCATTTTGGACAGCCTGGGCAATATGCTGGGCCATATTGTGGATTCCTTCGATTGCGTCGCTCCCGCCTTCAACGCGGCCGGTTCGCTGATTGATTCCGCTACCAACAGCGTGCTGGTTGAAAATGTTCAGATCATCATGAACAGCGCCGGCGCTTATCTGGCGAACGGCCAGGTGTTCAGCGTGGGCGGCGATCTGCTGGTCAACGCCGGTAAGACCATCAACCCCGGCATGCTGGATTACCTGTACCTGGGCGTGAAGCTGGGCATTTATCCCTGCCTGATCTTCCTGGGCGTAGGCTGCATGACCGACTTTGGTCCTCTGATTGCCAACCCCAAGAGCCTGCTGCTGGGCGCTGCCGCGCAGCTGGGTATCTTCATCACTTTCATTGTGTGCTATGCCGTCATGGGCTTTACCCCCCAGGAAGCGGCTTCCACCGGCATTATCGGCGGCGCGGACGGCCCCACGGCCATCTACCTCACCGGCAAGCTGGCGCCCCATCTGCTGGGCCCCATCGCCGTTGCCGCTTACAGCTACATGGCTCTGGTGCCTGTGATTCAGCCCCCCATCATGCGCGCGCTCACCACCAAGAAGGAACGCGAAATTGTGATGGAGCAGCTGCGGCCCGTGTCTAAAAAAGAAAAGATTATCTTCCCCATTGCGGTTACCATTATCGTCAGTCTGCTGCTGCCTTCTGCCGCGCCTCTGGTGGGCTGCCTCATGCTGGGCAACCTGTTTAAGGAGTGCTGTGTGGTGGACCGTCTGAGCGATACCGCCCAGAACGCCCTGATGAACATCGTGACCATCTTCCTGGGCGTTACCGTTGGCGCCACCGCTACCGCCTCCACCTTCTTGCAGCCCAAGACTCTGGGCATCATGGTAGTCGGTATTGTCGCCTTCGGCTGCGGTACTGCCGGCGGCGTGCTGCTGGCCAAGCTGATGAACAAGCTGACCGGCGGCAAGATCAACCCGCTGATTGGCTCCGCCGGCGTGTCCGCCGTTCCTATGGCAGCCCGCGTAAGCCAGATTGAAGGCCAGAAGGCCAACCCCGGCAACTTCCTGCTGATGCATGCCATGGGCCCCAACGTGGCTGGCGTTATCGGTTCCGCTATTGCCGCCGGTATGCTGCTTAGCCTGTTCGGCTGATCGTTTTAGAAGAGGTGAAAAAGAATGGCTAAGGTTGGAATTACAGATACCATCCTGCGCGACGGCCACCAGAGCCAGGCTGCAACGCGCATGACCACCGCCCAGATGGCGCCTATGTTCAGCCAACTGGACAAAATTGGTTATTATTCTCTGGAGTGCTGGGGCGGCGCTACCTTCGACAGCTGCCTGCGCTTCCTGAATGAAGACCCCTGGGAACGCCTGCGCACCCTGCGCAAGGGCATGCCCAACACCAAGCTGCAAATGCTGCTGCGCGGCCAGAACATTCTGGGCTACAAGCATTATGCGGACGACGTGGTAGACTTCTTTGTCAAAAAGAGCATTGAAAACGGCATCGACATTATTCGCTGCTTCGACGCTCTGAACGACCTGCGCAACATGGAAACCGCCGTAAAAGCCACCAAAAAATATGGCGGCACTGCGGAAGTGGCCATGAGCTATACCATCAGCCCCGTCCATACCGAGGATTACTTCGTGAAGCTGGCCGGCCAGATTGCCGAAATGGGCGCCGATATCATCTGCATCAAGGATATGGCGAACCTGCTGCTGCCCTATGCAGCCTACAGCCTGATTAAGCGGCTGAAGGCGGAAACCAATCTGCCCATCGTGCTGCACACCCACGATACCACCGGTACCGGCGCCATGACCTTGCTCAAGGCTGTGGAAGCGGGCGTGGACGTGATTGATACCTGCTTGAGCCCCCTGGGCAACGGCACCTCCCAGCCCACCACCGAGTCGATGGTGGCTACGCTGCAGGGCACCGAGTACGACACCGGTCTGGACCTGAAGGCGCTGACCGAGATTGCCGCTTACTTCCGCACGGTTGCCGCCGACCTGACCAAGGCTGGCTGGCGCGATCCTGCCCGCGTGCTGTCTACCGACGCCAACACCTTGCTGTACCAGGTGCCCGGCGGCATGCTGTCCAACCTGATTGGCCAGCTGAAGCAGGCGAACGCCATGGATAAGTACTACGACGTGCTGGCCGAGGTGCCGCGTGTGCGCAAGGACTTTGGCTATCCGCCTCTGGTAACCCCCACCAGCCAGATTGTCGGCACGCAGGCTGTGATGAACGTGCTGAGCGGCGAGCGCTACAAGATGGTCACCAAGGAATCCAAGGGACTGCTGCGCGGCGAATACGGCCGTCTGCCCGCCGAGGTGAATGAAGAAGTGCGCAAGAAGTGCATCGGCGACGACAAGGTCATCACCCATCGTCCTGCCGACGATATCCCGCCTGAGCTTGACAAGTATCGCGAGGAAATCCGCGACTACTATCAGCAGGAAGAGGACGTGCTCAGCTACGCCCTGTTCCCTCAGGTTGCCATCAAGTACTTCCAGTACCGTCAGGCGAAGCAGCTGGGTGTGGACAGCACCATGCTCAACAAGGAAGAAAAGACGATGCCCGTCTGATGACGGCAGCAGAAGAGGCGGCCAGCCGGTCGCCTCTTCTTTCTATCTACCGGGAATAAAGGAGCATGTGCAATGGCGGATACGCTGGTAGTGGCGGAAAAGCCTTCCGTGGCACGGGATATTGCCAGGGTGCTGGGAGCAAAGACAGGTGGAGAGGGATGCCTGCGGGGCAACGGCTATGTAGTAACCTGGGCCATTGGTCATTTGGTCAGCCTGCAGGAGCCGGAAGAACTGGACGAACGCTATAAGCGCTGGCGCAGGGAGGATTTGCCGATTTTGCCACAGCAAATGGCGTTGAAGGTGTTGCCCAAAACCCGAAAACAGTTTGCCATTGTCAAGAAACTGATGAATGGCAGGGAAACGGACCGCGTGATTTGCGCTACCGACTCCGGTCGGGAAGGCGAACTCATTTTTCGCTACATTTATCAAATGGCGGGTTGCCAAAAGCCTTTTCAGCGGCTGTGGATTTCTTCCATGACCGACGAGGCCATTCGCAGCGGCTTTGCCAGCCTGCGCCCCGGCAGCGAGTATGACAGCTTATATCAAAGTGCGCGTTGCCGTTCGGAGGCGGATTGGCTGGTGGGCATGAACGCCAGCCGGGCTTTTACGCTGCGCTACGATGTACTGCTGTCCGTTGGCCGGGTGCAAACGCCTACGCTAAACCTGCTGGTGAAGCGGCGCAGGGAAATAGACAGTTTTCAGCCGGAACCATATTTTCTGGTGCTGGCCGGCTTTCAGGATTATCAGGGGACGTGGTTCGACGGCCAGCAACCGGGTTTTGTCAAAAAAATCAAAACCCAGGAGCAGGCGCAGGCCATTGCGGATAAGGTGCGGGGCCAAAAGGCATGCGTGCTCTCCGTTACGCAGGAGGAAAAGCGGGAAGCGCCGCCGCAACTGTATGATCTGACCACTTTGCAGCGGGAGGCGAGCAACCTTTTGGGCTTTACGGCGGACAAAACCCTGAAAACCGCTCAGAGCCTATATGAAAAGCGCAAACTGATTACTTACCCTCGCACGGATAGCCGGTATCTGTCTCATGATATGGGCCCGTCGGTAAAAAAAGCCTGGGCGTCGCTGCCGCCGCCGCTGAACGAGTTGGCCGCGCCTTTGCTGGAAAAACCCGTTCCTATGACCAGGCGTATTTTTGACGACGCGAAACTGACGGATCACCACGCCATCATTCCAACGGGAAAAAAAGCGAACCTTGACGCCTTGACCCCAGAGGAAGCCAAGCTGTTTGATTTGATTGCCCGCCGGGTTGTCGCGGCGTTTTACCCTCCCTATGTGTACAACGCAATCCGCGTGGTTACAGAAAGCGAGGGAGAACGATTTTTGTCAAATGGAGTCGCTGTTTTACAAGAGGGCTTTAAGGCGGTCTACCGGGACCACCAGCCCAAGCAGAAGGATAAAAAGGAAGAGGAAGCCCAGCTGCCTCCCTTGCGCAAGGGGGAGGAACGTACCGTTGCCAAAACGCAGGTGAAAAGCGACCAAACCAAACCGCCCAAGGAGCATACCGACGCCAGTCTGCTTTCGGAAATGGAACACGCAGGCCGCCAGTTTGAGGATGAAGAACTACGGGAGCAAATGAGAGGCTGCTCCTTGGGCACGCCGGCCACCCGGGCCGCCATCATCGAACGATTGATTGCCGTAGGCTACGCCAGGCGCAAGGGGCGGCAAATTCTGGCCACGCCAAAAGGCGTTCGGCTCATTGAGGCGGTGCCGCCGGACATCGCCTCGCCGGAGACAACCGGCAAGTGGGAGCTTGCGCTGGAAAAAATCGCTCGGGGAACAGGAGATGAAAGCCGCTTTTTGGACGGGATTCGTCGCCTGGCTGCTTTCCTGGTGGAATACGCGGCAAACCAGGCGCCGCCGGTTCCCTTTGAAGCCGAACAGCGGCGAACAAAGGGGAAAAAACGCTCGTCAAAGCAGATGGAGCTTCCCTGCCCCTTGTGTGGACGGGGAAAAATAACAGAAAACAGCAAGGCGTTCGGCTGCTCCCGTTGGCGGGAAGGCTGTAGCTTTACCCTGTGGAAAAACGCAGTTGTAGGGGCCGGCGGGCCGGAATTGAACGCCAAAATCGTCAGAGCGCTGCTGAATGCTTCGGATGGCAGCGTGCGTGGCTCCACCGGCACGCTGCGCTATCAGAACGGCCGGGTAACCTTTCAGCGAAAGGGAGAATAGAACGCAGGGCAGATACTTTTGCTCTCGAAAAAACTGGAGGACTGGGTTTGCAGTGTTTCTCAAAGGCAATACTCTGGCCATGCGCAGCAAGCGGTTGTTATATTCCCATCCCCCGGCGGCCTGCGGTTTCCTTTCCCAAAACAAAGCAATCTTTCATCTGCCGGACGAGTTGTCATTGCACACGAAATCGAAAACCCGGATAAAAGGCGGTTTACCACTCTGTTCCCGAAAATGCGTTGGGAAGATGACAAACGCCGTCCGGCGCAACTGTTACCACATCAAAGCGAATCAAACGGTCGCCGTGCTCGGGATGCTGGCCCAAATAGGCGCGGGCAGCGTTGATGATGCGCCGCTGCTTCGCGGGGGTTACGGCCCATTGGGCCGTTTGCCAATTGCCCTTTTCCCGGGTTTTTACCTCCACCAGCGCCAGTATGTCGCCATCCAGCATAATCAGGTCAATTTCGCCTCCGCCGCCCCGATAGCGGCGGCACACCGTCCGCATGCCCTGGCCGCACAGGTAAGCGCAGGCTGCATCCTCTCCCATAATGCCTTTAGCGTAACGGCTGACGGATGTACCGCTCATGTTTCAGCCCTCCCTTGTGCAAGAAAAAAACCAAGCATACTCAGGCAGAGCAACCCCGCAGCACATTCCAGACTGCGCTTACTGCTGCTTCCTTCCGGACCTGACAGGGTTCACGCGCTGAAATCGCACAGGACTCAACCGTCATCATATACTTGGCTCATCTATTTTACATGACTGCTTCGCAAAACGCAAGGGTTTTGGAAGATTCTTTTTGAAAACGTAGACTTTTGAAAGCGGCGGTATTATAATAGAAAAAGCTTTTATCAGAAAGGAGCGGATTGCGTTTGAAGCAGCCGGAGCATCGCCAGCAGCGGGTTGGTTACTATCCGCAGACCCAATATGTAGAAAATCAGCCGCAAAAAGCCAAAAAACGTTCGCCCAAGCAGGCGCATACCCGCTTGTTTTGGTTGGGAATGGCTGCATGCGCCATTGTGTTTGTGACCTGCGCAACCCTGCTGATTCGTTACTATGCAGGCATTGCCGCTTCCAAAAAAGTAGGCGCGGAGCTGGTGAATCTCTATGAACAAAGCCAGCAGGAGGAAACGCAGACTCCCACGCAGACGCCCACTCCCAGCCCTGCCCCTGCCGCTACGCAGCAGCCACTGGCCGCCGCTGCGGTCACGGCGGCCCCCACGCCCACACCGGGGCCCGAAACCCTATGGCCTACGGAATACGCGGGCAACCGATCGTTGCGCGTGGCCTCCTCGTTTTACGAATTGCAAAAGCAGAATCGCGATATCGTGGCCTATTTGAAAATTGACGGCGTGCTGGCGGAATGTGTGGTGCAGCGCGATAACAGCTACTATTTGACCCACAATGCGCTTGGGCAGCAAAGCCTGACCGGCGCGCTGTTTCTGGACGAAAGCTGTGATTTGAAAAAAGTGCCCACGCAAATGGTGGTGCATGGACATAACATGAAAGAGGGCGCCATGTTTGGCGCGCTGAAAATGTACAAGGTAAAGGACGCCTCCTTCTATCGCGCCCATCCCTTCATTGAGTTTAATACCATTTATGAAAACGGCACCTATGTGATTTTTGCCGTTTGCGAAGTGGATATTCGGGCCGGCCAATCGGATTATTTGCCTTTTTGGAGTTACAGCCGCTTTTCCAGAGTGGAGGCGTTTACAGAATATGTGAAAAAGGCGGAGGCGCTGTCCCATTATCGCTGCAATGTGGAGGTGGAGCCAGGCGACCGTTTGCTGACTTTGTCCACCTGCGTAGGCAGTGATGAAAACAAGCGCCTGCTGGTGATGGCTCGAAAACTGCGGGATGGGGAGGATACTTTTACGCTGAACCTGGCCATCATGAGCACTTCCGACAAATAAACAGGTGCATTTTTTCCTGCTTCATGCTATAATAAACCATCTTGCGGTTCGCCGCACCCAATAAGGAGGGTATTTTCTTGGACGACCCCATAGGCAGTCAGTTGCTGCTTCAGACGGCGCTTATTCTGACCAACGCATTTTTTGCCGCCACGGAAACGGCGGTTGTATCGCTCAATGAAAACAAAATTCGCAAACAGGCCGAGGAAGGCGGCGCGAAGGCGAAGAAACTGCTGAAGATGATCGAATCGCCCACCCGTTTTTTGTCTACCATTCAGGTTTGCATCACCCTGAGCGGGTTCCTGGCCAGCGCCTTTGCATCGGACAGCTTTGCCACCAAGCTGGCGGACGGGTTGACGGGCATAGGCTTTACGCTGTTTACGCCAGCGGTTTTGCGCACCGTGTGTATGGTCGTCATTACGCTCATTCTCAGCTATTTCATGATTGTGCTGGGCGAGCTTGTACCCAAGCGTATCGCCCTGCAAAACCCGGAAAAAGTGGCGTATTTTTCCTGCAGCGTCATTTTGGGCGTATCCAGGTTTTTTGCCCCGCTGGTGTGGCTTTTGAGCGTAAGCACCAACGGCGCGCTGCGCCTGTTTGGCGTGAACCCGAACGAAACGGCTGACGAGGTAACGGAAGAGGAAATCCGCCTGATGGTGGACATGGGGGGAGAATCCGGCGCGATCGAGCAGGATGAACGCGCCATGATTGAAAACATTTTTGAGTTTAACAACACCACGGCTGCCGATGTGATGGTGCACCGCATGGATGTAGTGGCCCTGCATGTGGGGGACAGCAATGAGGAAATCCTGAAAACCATTCGCGAGAGCGGCTTGAGCCGTTTCCCGGTGTATGATACGGATATTGACGATATCATCGGCATCTTAAACACCCGCGACTTTTTGCTTAACGCTCAAATGGAGCATCCGCGTACCGTGCGCCAGCTGCTTCGAAGCGCTTACATGGTGCCGGAAACCGTGCCGGCAGATACGCTGTTTTCCAATATGCAAAAGCAAAAGGTGCATTTGGCGGTGGTGGTGGATGAATACGGCGGAATGAGCGGTATTGTGACCATGGAAGACCTGCTGGAGGAAATCGTCGGGAATATCTACGATGAGTTTGACCCCAAAGAGGATAACGAAATCGAAAAACTGGGCGACAACCTGTGGCGCGTAAACGGTACGGTGGACTTGGAAACCCTGTCGGAAACCCTGGGGGTAGAGCTGCCCTTGGATCAGGAATACGATACTCTGGGCGGCATGGTGTTCAGCTCCTTTTCCAGCATCCCGGAGGAGGGCAGTACGCCTGCGGTAACCATGTACGGGCTGCATATCCAGGTGGAGAGCATTTGCGACCATCGGGTGGAAAAGGCGTTGGTCAGCAAGGTTCTGCCCTCTCCGGCCGAGGAAGGCGGCGAAAAGTGATTCGGCGCCTGTTTTGGGATTTTGACGGCACCTTGTACAACTCCTATCCCGAGGTGCTTCGTTCTTTTTTGAAAGCGCTGGATCAGCTGGGCCTGCATGGCCTGGTATCTTCGGAAAACGCTATGCGCTGGCTGAAAAAATCCGTGTTTGAGGCGGCCAGCCGTTGCGCTGCATTGGCCGGGACGGATGTGCAGCTCATTATGGCCGCCTTCGCCAGAGAACACGCGGCAGACCGTGAGTTCGCCCCCTATCCTCATCTTCGGCAATGCCTGGAAAGCTTGCATGAAGCGGGTTTCAGCCATTACCTGTATACCCATCGGGACCATTTGGCGATTGAGAAGCTTCAGCAGGACGGACTGTGGCGCCTGTTTTCCGATGCAGTGCTGCGAACGGACGGTTTTCCTGACAAACCATCCCCGGAAGCGCTGCTGGCGTTGATGGCCCGCAACGGCTTACAACCGGAAAACTGCGCCATGATTGGCGATCGTCCCATTGATGTGCAGGCGGGCCGCAACGCCGGGATGGAAGGCATCCTGTTTGATCCGGAGGGATACTATGCGGATTATCCCGTGGCGTTGCGGTTTCGGGATCTGAGCCAGCTGGCCGGCGCGCTGATGAGCCAAGAACAATAACGAAGGAAGCAAAACATGCCTGACGCCGCTCAAGCGGAAGCCGTCAGGCATGTTTTTTTAGGCACTCTTTTTCGGAAAGACGCATAGGATGCACTGGATTCATGCTTCAGGAAAGGAGAATGATCATGCAGAGTGTTCCCTGGATGCGCCCGGCGCTGCAAATCAGCGAGGCTGTGCTGCTGCCCGCCCTTCCAAGACAGGCCATTGCGGAGCCGCGGTTCTCCGACCGCTTTACCCATGTGCAGGCGGCGCAGGATCCCTTTCAGCCCCTGCCACAGGACGGCAGGCCTCTGGAGGAATTAGCCCTGAGTACGTATGTGCGTTCTCGCGGCAGCATGGCGGGCAGAGGCGTGCTGCGGGCTGCCGGCGTAAGCAGCAATCCCTACGCCAGGCGGTCGTTTCCGTGTTATGCAGGGCCCGGCAGGCAGCCGTCCAGCTTTGCCCGCCGGATGCGCGTTCGCTAAGGAAGCTTCTTCCGCGCGGACGTGGGAAACGCCCGCGCGGAAAATCATCAGCGTACAAACAACTGCGTTACGTACACATACCCCTGGCTGTCATAGCACACGCCTACGCCCATTTTGGTCCACTGACTGCCCAAAATGTTTTGCCGGTGGCCGCTGCTGCTCATGAAGGCGGCCTGCGCTTTTTCCACTGTGGCATGATGGGCGATGTTTTCTCCTACAGAGGTAAAGGCGTAGCCAAAGGTTTTGAGCATTTGAGAGGCGCTCCCATAGGTGGGAGAGGTGTGGGCGAAGTAATGGTTGTCGCGCATATCCTGGCTTTTTTTACGGGCCAGCTCACAGAGCGCCGGGTCTACGGTCAGGCCGGAAAGGCCGTTGGCACTTCTGTCCTGATTTAGTAAAAGAAATGCAATTTCTTCTTGCGCCGTTATGGAATCCGTAGTATAATCTTCGTCTGTGGAGGGCGGGGATGCCGTTTCTCCAGGATTTTTGGTGATTTCAGGCGTTTGCGTGGGCGTTGCGGAGGGCTGTTTGGTAGCGGTTGGACGGGGCGTTGCCGCAGGGGTTTGAACCGGCGTAGCGGTTGGCGTGGATACGGCCGTAGCGGTTGGTTCCGCCGTAGGGGTCGGCAGCGGCGTTTCAGACGCCGGGGTTGGCGTAGGCGCTTCCGTTGGGCAAACGGTGGCTTCCGAAACAGTCGGACAGGGCGCGGCGGTAGCGCGAGGCGTTTCCGCAGGCAGCACCGTAGGAGCGACGCTTGGCTGCGCCGGTTGCACAGTGGGGCAGGTTCCCTTGGGCGTTTCCGACGGCGTTTGACAGGAATTGTTGCGATAGGGCCATCCCTTAAAGCCGAATTGCGATGTAGGAGCGCCGGTAGAAGCCAGCGCGCTGTGGCTTGCGGTTAAGCTTGCAGTAAGAAACAGAGCGATCAGCTTTTGTTTTCGAGTCATGGTGCACCTCCAAATGTGAAATAAGTACGTCTAAGACGTAATACAATCGTAATAATTTCGTCTCAAAAACGCAATTGATTTTCCAGCGTATTTCCATGGTAATGTTTCCAAACGGAAACATGCCGCCCAAAATAGAGGAGGAACCTTTACGATGAAACTTGTGAAATGCCCCCGTTGCGAACTGAATTATATTCAGGAAAACGAAAAGCTGTGCAAGGTATGCCTGCGCGAGATGAAAGGCTCTCAGGTGGAGGATGAAATGGAGATGTGCTCCGTATGCAACGCCTCTCCGGCATTGCCCGGTCGCGATGTGTGCCTGAGCTGCCTGAAAGAAATGAACAGCGAGGGATCGGATGAATCGATTGAGGAGCGCCAGACGGTGGTGGACGAGAGCAAGATTGGGATTAAATCCGTCAGCACCATGGATGAGATTATCCCGCAGATTCATGAGGACATGCCCGAAGGCGAATTTAGCGATATGGAACAGGAACTGTCCCTGGAGAGCGTAATGGAAGACGAAGAAGCCGAAAACGAAGACGACGAGGACATGTAATTCCACCTGAAAGGGCGAAAGAATGGCTGTATTTGCAATTGGCGATCTACATCTGCCGGGTCATGAGAAGAAACCCATGGATGTGTTTGGCAGCCACTGGGACCGCCATTTTGAAACCATTAGCGACCATTGGAGACAGCTGATTTCACAAGAGGATATTGTGCTTATTCCCGGCGACATCAGCTGGGCGATGCAGCTTGCGCAAGCCGCGGACGACTTAAACGCCATTGCGGCCCTTCCTGGCCGCAAGCTGCTTTTGCGCGGAAATCATGATTATTGGTGGAATTCATTAAGCAAACTCAGGGCGGTTTTGCCGGAGGGCATGTTCGCTATCCAAAATGATGCACTTCTGCTGGATGGCTTGGTGTTTTGCGGTACTCGGGGGTGGAATCTGCCAACGCCTCAGTCGCCTTTGGGAGCGGAGGATGAGAAGATCTACCGGCGGGAGCTATTGCGGCTTCGCATGTCGCTGGAAAAAGCCTGCGCCCTTTCCCGGGAAGAAATTACGGTGATGATGCACTATCCGCCCTTGCTGGCAGACGGTGAGGGAACGGCTTTTACGGATATTCTGGAAGAGTATCCTGTGAAACGTGTGGTATATGGGCACTTGCATGGCGCGGGCATCAAAATCGCGTTTGAAGGACGGCGCAAGGAAATCGACTATGTGCTGACGTCTTGCGATGCGCTCCACTTCTGCCCTAAAAAACTGTTTGAATAATTATTAAATTATAATTACAAATTTGTTTCGTTTTTGAAATATATTTGGACGAAAACATACGTTCGCATGCTTTCAACCCTTGTAAAGAAAGGGATTGAAAGCTTTCTTTTTTTTGTCATAAAATGATGCGAACGACCGTTCTTAATGAAGGAGCTGTTTCCGTACAGAAATGTTTCAAAATGGAAAGATATGGAACTTTTGTTTCGTTGCACTTTCCCAAAAAGTGGGGCATAATGGTGCCACATCCCTAAAAGGGGTGATAAGTGGAGCAAAATGTGGGGAGGGCGACAGGCGTGGATGACAACACCCGGTTGGATTCGCAAGCGTCTGAAAAACCGCGAAAACTCACATTTTTCGGTAGTTACGATCACTCCATTGACGCCAAGGGCCGTTTGATTATTCCTACCGCCTACCGAAAAGCGCTGGGCGAGAGCTTCACCATCACCATTAGCCTGGATGACCGCGCCATTGCCCTTTATCCGGACGCCGGCTTTGAGGAAATGCTGACGGAGCTGTATGCGCTGAACCGCCGTAAGCCTTCGGTGCAAAAGCAGCAGGACCATGTGGCCAAATACAGCTATCCGGGAGTGCAGGCGGATAACCAGGGGCGCGTGTTGCTGCCGGTAAAGCTGCGCCAATATGTGCTTGGCGACGCCAGGGATGTGGAGGTCAGCGGCGCGCTGGATCATGTGCGCATCGTGGACAGCGCCGCAGCCCGGCAGGAGGACGACTACTATCGCGAGCATCGCGAGGAGATTTTGGAAGAAATCGGAAACCTGGAGGAGTAACCTGGCAATAGCCAGAAAGGAGAAACGTTCATGTCACAGTATGAACCCATGTACGACAGCTTTGGCCCCTCTCAACGTTATGTGCCCAATAGCCGCATGAGCGTTTCTTACGGCGTGTTTTTGCCGGGCGGCGACGTGGACCTGCTTACCGGACAGCTGAAGCCGGATTATCAACGCCGCTGCCGCACCCAGGGCAAACGGTTGGAAATGGAACGGCTGGAGCGGGAGGAAAAGGCACTGGAGGAATCCGTGGCCCGGGAAATGAGCAAGGGCGGCGTGCGCATTTCCCTCCGGCTGGGCGTCTTTTTGATTGCGCTGCTGCTCTTCAGCTGCGGCTTATATGTGCTGGTGCAGCAAAGCGCCATTGTGGAGCGGCAAAAGGATATCAACCGGCTGGAACGCGGCATTGCCGATTGCCGCGCCCAAAACGACCTGATTCAGGAGCAGATTGACGAAGCCTCCGATGCTGCGGTCATTTGCTATGCCGCCGCCAGAGATTTGAACATGATACCGGCCGAATCGGTAACGGCTATTCACCTGGTGAGCGTAAACACCCGGCCGCTGGAAACCCGGCAGGCAACGGCGCAGGCCGCCCCAGAAAACGCGGATGTGCAGGCCGCCGGCAACACGCCCATTCCCATGACGGCCAGTCATTAGCGTTCTGTGACAGAAAGCGTCGAAACCGGCATAGCTTTTTCCGGGTACGCATACATCTTCTTATCAAGCCATATAGGGGGAACATGTATGCCTACGGAGCTGCATATTCGCAAGCGGGTTTTGACGCTGCTGCTGCTGATGATTTTTCTCTTTGCCTTGCTTACGCTGCGGGTGGCGCACCTCACCACCAGTCAGTCTGCCAGCCTCACGCAGCGAGGAATTCGACAATGGACCCGGGAAGGCACCGTTTATGCCCGGCGGGGCAGCATTGAGGATGCCCGGGGCCAAACCCTGGCGATGAGCGCCACGGCGTATATCGTGAATGTAAACCCTCGCAAGGTATCGGACATATCTTTGTTTGTACAAACGATATGTCCGATTTTGGATTTATCGGAGGAAAGCGTCGAAAACCGGCTGAAGGACCGAACGAAAGCATCGGTTACCCTGAAACGCCAGGTGAGCCGGGAAAAGGCTGATGAATTGCGCCGGATGCAGGCTTCTGACAATGAAGCGCTGGCCCGGGAAATGAAAGCGCTGATTTTTGACGAGGATGTGCGCAGAGTATATCCGCGCGGCGCGTTTCTGACCCAAACCCTGGGGCTGACCAATGTGGACGGCGTGGGGCAATCCGGTGTGGAGCAGCAGTATGAAAGCCTGCTGCGGGGCCAGGCAGGGCGCACCATGCGCAGCGTGGACGGACGCTCGCAGCCCATCTACGACAGCGGCAATCTGTATATTGAGCCGCAAAATGGCGGCACTGTGCGCCTGACCATTGATGCCGCCATTCAGGAAATCTGCGAAAAGGCCATGCGGGAGTGCTACCGGGTGAACAAAGCCCAGGCCGTTCACTGCATTGCCATGGACCCTTACACCGGCGCCATTTTGGCCATGTGCTCCAAGCCGGATTACGACCCCAACGATCCGCCCCGCGACCAGGCCGACGCTTTGCAGCAGCTCATGCGCATCCGGCTCATTTCCGACGCTTATGAACCGGGCTCCACCTTTAAGATGCTGACCGCCGCCGCCGCCCTGGATGCAGGCGTTACCACCCCGGAGGACCGCTTTTACTGCTCGGCCAAAATCAAGGTGGACGGCGATACCATTCGCTGCTGGGGCAGGCCCCATGAGGCGGAAACCATGGCTCAGGGGCTGCAAAACAGCTGCAATCCCGTGTTTGTGGAACTGGCTCTGCGTCTTGGCTCGGAGCGCATGTATCAATACCTGCACGCATTTGGCTTAGGCTCAAAAACCAATGTTGACTTACAGGGGGAGGAAAGTGGTATACTAATACCCGTGAAATCGGTCAAGAATGTGGATTTGGCGCGCATTGGCTTTGGACAAAGCGTAGCCGTGACCCCCATTCAGATGATCACGGCGGCCTGCGCGGTAATCAACGGCGGCAGACTGATGCAGCCCTATCTGCTGAAGGAGGCCCTGTCGCCGGAAGGCACGGTTCTCTACCGCGCTCAGCCTCGGGTGGTTTCCAATCCCATTTCGGAAGAAACCAGCCAAACCATGCGCCTGTTGCTGGAGGCTGTGGTGGAAAAGGGCGGCGCCAAAAACGCAGCGGTTCCCGGCTACCGCATCGGCGGGAAAACAGGCACGGCGCAGGTATACAAGGAGGGCCGCATTGTGCGGGATGTGCACATCGGTTCCTTCCTGGGCTTTGCCCCGGCAGACGACCCGCGCATTGCGCTGCTGGTTATTGTGGACGAGGCCGACACCCCTGTGGATTACGGCGGAACCACCGCCGCGCCTTTTGCTGGACAAATCCTGGCGGATGTGTTACCTTATTTAGGTTATCGGCCGGAAAACGGAGAGCAGCGGCAAACCGTTACGGTGCCCGACGTGGTGGGGCAGCCCCTGTGGCAGGCCCGTAAACTGATGTCGGAAGCGGGCTTTCGCGTGCTGGA
The DNA here is from genome assembly GCA_934621485.1 of uncultured Clostridia bacterium. GTDB lineage: Bacteria > Bacillota > Clostridia > Christensenellales > Aristaeellaceae > Limiplasma. The sequence continues at coordinate 62,950 of CAKTUS010000002.1, read as the reverse complement.
CGACGGGGCGGGCGATAGCGTAACGGCCCAAATGCCCAGCGCAGGCGGCAGCCTGACGGCCGGCGGACAGGTGATGCTGTATACCTATACGGACTCACTGCCCCCGACGGAAACGCTGGTTTGCGTGCCGGATGTCCAGGGCCTGTCCATTGCAGACGCCGCGGCGCTGCTTCGTCAGCGGGGGCTGGACATGCAGATTGACGGAACGGGCTTCGCTACCCGTCAGGAGCCTGCCGCCGGCAGCTATGTGACCCAGGATCAGTGGGTCACGGTCACTTTTTCGTTGCCCAATCCATAAAGGATGGAGGAATACAGATGCTACTTGAGAAATTGCTGGTGGATGTGCCGGGCGTGCTGGAGACCCGGGGAAGCATGGAGGTACCCATCGAAGCGCTGATGACCAACAGCCGTGAGAAAACCCGAAACGGCCTGTTCTTTTGCATCAGCGGCCTGCGCTTTGACGCCCACAACTTCGCCGCCCAGGCGGTGGAAAACGGCTGCACGGCGCTGATTGTGGAGCGTTTTGTGGATTGCCGGGCAGTGCAGGTGCGCGTGGAAAACGCCCGCTCGGCCATGGCGTACATTGCCGCCGCTTTCTACGGCCATCCCGAAAAAAGTCTGCGCATGGTGGGCGTTACCGGCACAAAGGGGAAAACCACCACCAGCTACCTGATGAAGGCCATTTTGGAGAAAGCGGGTCTGAAAACCGGGCTCATTGGCACCACGGGCAACATGATTGGCGACAGACATCTGCCCAGCAATATGACCACCCCCGACCCGGTGGATTTGCACCGCTGTCTCCGGCAAATGGTGGATGAAGGCGTGGAAGTGGTCAGCATGGAGGTAAGCGCTCATGCGGTCGATATGCACCGGTTGGACGGCGTTACCTTTGAAGCAGCCTGCTATACCAACCTGTCTCAGGACCATCTGGACTATTTCGGCACCATGGAAAACTATTTTCAGGCCAAAAAGAGCTTTTTCACCGGCGGCTCCGTGCGCAATGCGGCCCTGAACGCCGATGAGGAAACCACCGAACGCATTATCGGCGAATTGAACATTCCCTATCTGACGTATGGCATCAGCGCCGAGGCGGATGTGTTTGCCCGGGACATCGAAATTTCGGAAAACGGCGTATCCTTTTCCATTCGCCTGCGGGGCCTGGAGGAAATGCCCATTCACATGCACCTGACGGGTATGTTCAATGTGTACAACGCGCTGGCGGCGGCCTCGTTGGCCATGATTCTGGGCATTGACCAAAAGGCCATTCGCGAAGGCTTGGAAAGCGTTTTGAACGTTCCCGGCCGGGTGGAGGTGCTGGATACGCACACGCCCTATAAAGTGATTTTGGACTATGCTCATTCCCCGGACGCGCTGGAAAACGTGTTGACCACCGTGCGCACCTTTACCAAGAAGCGCCTGATTGTGCTGTTTGGCTGCGGCGGAGACCGGGATCATGGCAAGCGGCCCATCATGGGAGAAGTTGTGGGGCGGCTGGCCGATTTCTCCATTCTCACCAGCGATAACCCCCGCACCGAGGATCCAAACCTGATTCTTCGGTCTATTGAAGAGGGAATGAAAAAAACGGACGGCCCCTATGTAATAATTGAAAACCGCCGGGAGGCCATTCGGTACGCCCTGGAAATGGGCCGGGAGGGCGATGTGATTATTCTGGCAGGCAAGGGGAACGAAACCTATCAGGACATCATGGGCGTGAAGCGTCCCTTTGATGAAAAGGTGGTTGTGCGCGAACTGCTGGAAGAAATGCGGGAACATACCAAGGAGTGATGCAGGATGACGAAGCTGATTTTGGCGCTGGTTTTGTCCGTCGTTGCCATGCTGCTGATTGGCCCCCGGGTACTGCCGGTTTTGCGCAAGCTGAAATTCGGCCAAACGGAGTACGAGCTTGGCCCTAAAAGCCACCAGGTGAAGCAGGGAACGCCCACCATGGGCGGGCTGATGTTTGCGGCGGTGGCTTGTGTGGTAACGCTGTTGCTGGTGTACACCTCTGGCGGCGAAAGCCTGGGCTTTTGGAATTTTGGCCTGGCTACCGTGCTGGTGGCCCTGCTGAATTTACTGATTGGCTTCATAGACGACTATATCAAGGTGGTCAAGAAGCGCAATCTGGGCCTGATCTGGTGGCAGAAGGTTGTGGGCCAGGTGCTGGTGTCCGTGGCGTTTTCCCTGTATTGCTACGTCAATCCCTATGTGGGCAGCAGCATCCTTGTGCCCTTCTTCAATGTGGAGTGGGATCTGGGCGTGTTTTACGTGCCGCTGATGACCTGCGTGATGATTTTCATGGTTAACAGCGCCAATCTTCAGGACGGCCTGGACGGACTGCTCAGCAGCGTAACCGTCATCGGCAGCGCTACCTGGGGCCTGATGGCCCTGTTTGTGGTGATGGCTTCTGCCGCCATGGCTCCATCCCTTTCGCAAAACTACCAGTACCTGGCCGTTTTTGCCATGGCGCTGGCAGGCGGTTGCATGGGCTTTCTGCGCTTTAATCATTACCCGGCGCTGGTGTTCATGGGAGATACGGGCAGCATGTTTATCGGCGGGGCCATGGTCGGCATGTCCATGTTGCTTCGTATGCCCATTTTCATGCTGCTAGTGATGTTTACGCCCTTTGCTTCGTCCATGAGCGTCATTATCCAGCGGATTTATTTCAAGGTAACCCATGGCAGGCGCATCTTTAAGATGTCGCCCATTCACCACCATTTTGAGCTTTGCGGCATGAGCGAACAGCAGATTGTTGCGATGTACTCCATTGTGGAAGGCATTTTGTGCCTGATTGCGCTGCTGTCGCTGAAGCTGATTCCGTAACTTGGAGGAGGGAAGCTTTGATGAAACTGGCAGGAAAACGCATTTTGGTCGTGGGCCTGGCTCGCAGCGGTATCGCGGCGGCGCAGCTGCTCATTCATAACGGCGCGGTTCCCGTGCTTTCAGACCGGAAGAAGGAAGAAGCCTTCGGCCACGTTCTGGATGAGCTTCGTGGTACGGCGTGCGAGTTTCGCCTGGGCGAAGACCCGGTGGAGCTGCTTAACGAGGCGGAAGGGCTGGTCATCAGCCCGGGCGTGCCTATCGACGCGCCGGTGGTAACCGCTGCCAGGGAAAAGGGCGTGCCCATGGTGGGCGAACTGGAGTTGGCCTCCTCGCTGCTTAAGGGCGATATGGCGGCCATTTCCGGCACCAACGGCAAAACCACTACCACCACGCTGCTGGGCAGGATTTTTGAAAATGCCGGGCGCGTTACCCATGTGGCGGGCAACATTGGCTACCCGCTTTCCGCGGTGGCCCTGGAAAGCCGCAAAGAAGACATGACGGTGGTGGAGGTTTCCAGCTTCCAGCTGGAAAGTGTGAAAACCTTTCATCCCCATGTGGCGGCGTTGCTGAACATTACCGAGGACCACCTGAACCGTCACGGCACCATGGCCCAGTATATTCGCCTGAAGCAGCGCATCTTTGAAAACCAGACCGAGCAGGACTATGCGGTTTTGAACATGGACGACGCCACGCTGATGAAGATGGCGCCCAAACTGAAGGCGCAGCTGGCTCTGTTCAGCCGCACTCAGCCGGTGGAAAACGGCGCCTTTGTAGAAAACGGCAAGGTGGTGTGGCAGTGGAAGGGCGCGCGTCGCGCCATCTGCGATGTGGATCAGATTTTGATTCCCGGCCCTCACAATCTGGAAAACGCACTGGCGGCTACGGCCATGGCCAGCGTGCTGGGTATTCCCGCCCCGGTCATTCGCCATACGCTGATGTCCTTTACCGGCGTAGAGCACCGCATTGAAAAGGTGCGCGTGCTGGAGGGAGTTACCTACATCAACGACAGCAAGGGCACCAACGTAGATTCCACCATCAAGGCCGTGCAAAGCATGAAGAGCCGCACGGTGCTGCTGCTGGGCGGCTATGACAAGCACACGGATTTTATGCCCCTGTGCAAGGAAATTATCGCCTCCGGCCAGATTGGCGAGGTGGTGGTGATGGGGGAAACCGCCAAGCAGATCCGCACGCAGCTGGAGGAAGCGGGCTTTACCGCCATTACCCAGGCTTACAGCATGCAGGACGCCGTGGATAAGGCTCGTAAGCTGGCCGTATCCGGCGGCAACGTGCTGCTGTCTCCCGCCTGCGCCAGCTTCGATATGTTCCGGGATTATGAGCAGCGCGGCGAAATCTTTAAGCAGATTGTGAATGAACTGAACTAACGAAAAAGCCCTTCCCCTCGCGGAAGAGATGCGCACCAAAGACGGAGCATCGAGTGGAGGGAGGGGCTTTTTTGATTCAGGCAAAACCGGCGACTACGGGGCGTTTCCTAAAACGGCGCAGGCAGCGGATGGACGGCACGCTGCTGCTGGTGCTTTCCCTGCTGATGATGTGCGGGCTGCTGGCCCTGTTCAGCGCCACCTATTATAAGGCGGTAGACCAGGGCGACGCGCTGCTGGAAGTGAAAAAGCAACTAATCGGCATTGGGCTGGGCGGCGTACTGATGCTGCTTACCAGCCGAATTCCCTACCGCTTTTGGCGGGATTCCCGGGTGGTGGTGGCGGCCCTGGCCGTCAGTGCGCTGCTACTGGTAGCGGTGCTGATTCCCGGAATCGGCGTTAACCTGAACGGTTCCCGGCGCTGGCTGAACCTTGCGGGCATGAGCTTTCAGCCCTCCGAACTGGCCAAGATCGCTTCGGTGCTGTACTTGGCCTCCACCCTGAGCTACCGGGCGGAAAAGCTGCACCTGCTGTTTCAGGGCGTGCTGCCGCTGCTGGCGGTTCCGGCGGTGATGTTTTTGCTCATTTTGCAGCAGCCGAACCTGTCCACGGCTGGCAGCATCATGATTGTGGCGCTATTGATGATTCTGCTGGCGGGAGCCAGATGGCGGCATTTGGGACTGCTGGGCGTGGCGGCGGGGTGTGTGGGCATGGTGTATGCCTGGATTGAACCCTACCGCCGGGAACGGCTGCTGTCCTTCCGGGATCCGTTTGCCCAGATGAGCGACGAGGGCTACCAGCTGGCTCAGTCGCTGATTGCCATTGGCTCCGGCGGGCTGTTTGGCCGCGGCCTGGGTCAGGGCAGGCAAAAATTCAGCTATCTGCCATACCCGGAAAGCGATTTTATTTTCGCCATTGTAGGGGAGGACTTTGGCCTGCTGGGCTGCACGGTGGTTATTCTGCTGTTTGCCGCCTTCGCCTTTGCCGGGATGCGCATTGCCGTTTCCTGCGACGACCGCTATGGCTGCCTGCTGGCGGCCGGCCTCACCGCGATGATTACCGTGCAGGCTATCATCAACATTGGGGTGGTTATTGGCGTTATGCCCACTACAGGCCTTCCGCTGCCCTTCTTCAGCGCCGGCGGCACGTCCATTTCGCTGCTGATGGCCGCAACAGGCATCATCCTGAACGTTTCCCGCTCTTGTCCGCATTAACCTTTTCACACTTCGTCAGGCACGTCATAGGATGGTGCATGAACTGTTTGACGGAGGTGGAATGATGGACGCCTTGAAGATGACGGGCGGCAGACGCCTGGAAGGGGAGTGCACGGTACATAGCGCCAAAAACGCCATTTTGCCGATTTTGGCGGCTTCCATTTTAACGGACCAGCAAACGGTGGTCACGGACTGCCCGGCTTTGAGCGATATTGGGTACATGGCGGTGATTCTGGAAACGCTGGGCTGCCGGACCCGCCGGGAGAACGGCGCGATTGTGATTGATCCCCAGGGCCTGAGCAGCTATGAAATGCCGGACGGCCTGTCCAAAAAAATCCGTTCGTCAATCTTTTTGCTGGGGCCAATTGTGGCCCGCTTCCGCAAGGCGACCGTCACCTTTCCCGGCGGGTGCGAGATTGGGCTTCGCCCCATCAATTTGCATTTGAGCGGGCTGCGGCAATTGGGCGTGGAGGTACGGGAAGAAGGCGGCATGATTCATTGTGACGGACGAAACATGCGCGCCGGAGTGGTTCATTTTGATTACCCCAGCGTGGGCGCAACGGAAAACGTGATGATGGCGGCAGCCCTGCTGAAAGGCACCACCCTGCTGCACAACGTGGCCCGAGAGCCTGAAATACTGGATTTGCAGCAGCTTATGTGCGCCATGGGGGCCAAGGTTAGCGGCGCGGGCACCCACACCATCACGGTAGAGGGCGTTCCGTGCATGCACGGAACGGTGTACCGGCCCATGCCGGACCGGATTGTAGCGGGCACGCTGCTGGCCGCCGCCGCCAATACGGGCGGATCCGTTTTCCTGAAACGCGCGCCATGCGAAGCCATGTATGCAATCTTTTCCAAATTGAGAGAAATGGGGTGCGTCGTTACCCAGGAGGGCTACGGGGTGCGGCTGCACGCCCCCGCACGGCTGAGGGCGTTTCCCATGCTGCAAACCCAGCCTCATCCCGGCTTTCCCACCGATATGCAGGTGCAGATGCTGGCTTTGGCCACTGGGGCGGAAGGAACCTCCGTGGTGGTGGAGAATGTATTTGAGAATCGCTTTACCCATGCCGGTGATTTGAAACGCATGGGCGCCAATGTGCTGGTGAACGGACGCACCGCCGTTGTGCAGGGGGTGAAGCGCCTGTATGGCGCAAGGGTTACGGCCCGGGATTTGCGGGGAGGCGCAGCCCTGGCGATTGCCGGCCTGAGAGCCGAGGGCGAAACCCTGGTGGAGCATGCGGAGCTCATTGACCGGGGCTATGACCGAATGGAAAACATGCTTTGCGCCCTGGGGGCGGATGTGAAGAGAGTTGCGATAGAGGCGTAAGCCGTTAGGAGGGAAGGTACATGAGCAGGCGGCCAAAGCGCAAGGGCGAAAACCAGCGCGACGAATTTCGGGCCTACGGCGAATACACCTATGATTATGTGCATCAGGCGCAGGAGGAGCAGGCGGAAGCAGGAGCCGAAACGCCGCTTCCGCCTGCCGAGCCGGCCACTGTTGTAGCCCAGGCCCAAACCCTTCGCAAAAAGCGGAAAACAGAAGGCTTTTTCAAATTTCTGGCGATACTGGCGGCGCTGACGGTGCTGCTGGTGGTGGTGCAGGAGCGCTTTTTTCGCCTCACGACGGTATACGTGATCGGCAACCAGCAGAAAACGCCGCAGCAGGTGGTGGCCGCCAGCGGCCTGGTGCAGGACCGCAATATGCTGGGGATTGAGGAGGCGGATGTGGCCAAGGCGCTCAGCAAGGACCATACCATTGTATTCAAGGGTATGCAAAAGGAGTACCCCGGCACCATCTATTTATACATTGAGGAACGCAAGGTGGCGGCCGCCATGCAGTGGCTGGGCGTTTTGTATCTGCTGGATGACGAGGGCATGGTAATGGAGCAGCGCAACGATTCGGCCCTGCCGGATGGGCTGCCGGTGGTAACCGGCTTTCGGGCCGGCAGCATCTATGTGGGGCAGAAGCTGATGCTGCGTTCTCAAAATCAACTGGACGCTTATTGCAACATTGTTTCCGAACTGGAAAAGCAGCTCTACACCGACCAGGTGGCGGAAATCAACCTGGCGAACCCGGAGAGCATTTACCTGATTACCCGGGAAGGCGTTACCGTGCGCATGGGCGACGCCAGCATCATGCGCGCCAAGATAGGCGCAGTGCGCACCTACATGGCTTATCTGCGCCAATTGGGCAAGTTCAGCGGGGTGCTGGACGTGACCACGCCGGAAGACGCCACCTTTATGCCGGAAAGCTGACACGCCTGGCAAATCGTTACAAAAGAATTCTCAAAAACATGAAAAAAAAGCAGGAATATGCTTGCGATTTTGTAGCAAAACGGTTACAATAAATAATGGTACTTTGGGTGCTTTGCATTTGCTGAATAAGCGCTCAGCCTGCCGCCCGGATCACCGTTCCCGGCGGCTGATTCCTGATGAACAGGGGATTGGTTTGTTATGAAATCAACGATTGCTGCTATTGATTTTGGCACATGCAAAATGGTAACGCTCGTGGCCGAAACCAGCGGTACGCAGCGCTGCGACATCATCGGAGCGGGCATTGCCGCCTACGACGGCTTTTTGGACGGCGAGTGGAACAATACCACGCTGCTCAACGAGGCCATTCAAAAATCGATCACCGAGGCGGAAACCCAGTCGAAGCGCAAAATTCGCGAAATAAACGTGGGTGTGCCCGGCGAGTTTACGCGGGTGTACGCGGTGGAAACCAGCGTGACCATTCAGGGCGCGGATCCGCGGGTAACGCCCCGCCATGTGGAAAAGATTTTTGCCGAGGCGGACAAGCAGCTTTCGCCTGTGCGCGGCGTGGTGGTACACCGCAGCCCTGCCTGGTTCATGGTGGATGGCGGCAAAAAAACGCTGGAACCCGTGGGCCTGAAGGGAACGGAACTCAAGGCGCTGGTCAGCTTTGTGGTGGCCGATACCTTTTTCCTGGATGATGTGATGGCGCGCCTGCGGGACATGAACATCACTGTCAGCGGCTTTTTCTCCAGCTCCACCGGCGAAGCCATGCTGTACCTGCTGGAGGAAGACCGGGACCGCACGGCGCTGCTGATTGACATCGGCTATCTTTGCACCGATGTGATGGCGGTGGAGGGAGACGCAATCATCTTCCAGAAAACCCTGCCGGTAGGCGGCGGGCATATTGCCGCCGATATTGCCGAGGGCCTGTCCATTCCCCTGGAGAGCGCCGAGCAGATCAAACGCGAGTATGTGTATGGAATTTCTACGATTTCGCAATCCTATACCGTGTCCGACGGCGATGCGGTGAAGAGCAAAACCTTCTCCCAGGAGGAGGTGGCCGCGGTGCTGGAGCCCCGGGTGGACGAGATTGCGGAGATGATTAAGGACTGCATCGAAGAAAGCGGCATTAAGCTGGGCAATTGGTCCACCATCTATTTGACCGGCGGCGGTTTGAGCCTGAACCGAGGCGGCAGGGATTACCTGGCCGCCAAGCTGGAAAAGCCCGTGCGCGACACGGTAAAGCGCACCATTAAGCTTTCCAGCCCGATTTACGCCAGCGCCATGGGTCTGATGGATTTGATTATCGACACCATCGAGGCCCGCAATGCGCCGGCCAGCGGACCTTCAGGCGTCATCAAGGACTTTTTCAAGAGCCTGCTTGGCGGCTGACAGTTCATGATTACGACGGAAGCAAATAGAAGCTAGGAGGATGCACTGTGCTGGAATTTCAGATTGAGGATCAACAGAGCTTTGCAACCATCAAAGTGATCGGCTGCGGCGGCGCTGGAAACAACGCCATCAATCGCATGGTGGACGCCGGGTTGAAGGGCGTGGAATTTATCGCCATCAATACCGATCGCCAGGCTCTGGCCATGAGCAAGGCCAGCACCACCATCCAGATCGGTGAAAAGCTGACCAAGGGCCTTGGCGCGGGCGCTGTGCCTGATGTGGGCCGCCGCGCCGCCGAAGAAAGCCGCGAGGAAATCGCTCAGGCCATCAAGGGGGCGGATCTGGTTTTTGTAACCGCCGGTATGGGCGGCGGCACCGGTACGGGCGCGGCCCCAATCGTGGCGGAAATCGCCAGGGATCTGAACTGCCTGACCATTGCTGTGGTTACCAAGCCTTTTGCTTTTGAAGGCAAACAGCGCATGAAGAACGCTGAAATGGGCGTTATCGACCTGAAACAGCGGGTGGACACCCTGGTGGTGATTCCCAACGACCGGCTTTTGCAGGTGGTTACCAAGGGTACCTCCATGCTGGAAGCTTTCCGCATTGCGGACGACGTGCTTCGCCAGGGTATTCAGGGCATCAGCGACCTGATTGCCGTGCCTGCGCTGATTAACCTGGACTTTGCAGACGTAAAGACCGTGATGGAATCCGGCGGCATGGCCCATATGGGCATCGGCGTTGGCAAGGGCGAAAACCGCATGGTGGAGGCCGCCAAAAACGCCATTTCCAGCCCGCTGCTGGAAACCAGCATCGACGGCGCTCGCGCGGTGCTCATTAACATCACCGGCGGCGAGGATATGAGCATCATCGACATCAACGAAGCCGCAAACCTGGTGATGCAGGCTGCCGACAGCGAGGCCAACATCATTTTTGGCGCAGGCATTGATGAAAGCATGGACGACGAGGTGCGGATTACCGTTATCGCCACCGGATTTGAAAAGACCCCCTTCCCCAAGAAGGAAGAAAAGAAAAAGAGCGCTTCCGGCGAGCGGGATTGGACTCGCAGCTTTTCCGGCGACAACAGCCGCAGCTATGGGGCCTCCTCTGGCGTTCAGCAGGATTATCCCACGCCCTCTTTTGAGGACATGAGCTTTGGGATGCCTGAGGAGCAGAGCCAGTTCGGCGGCTACAACATGGGCGGCAACGCCATTCCCACCCCTGCCGCTATGCCTCAGCTGGGCCAGAGCGGTCAGATGTATGGCGCTACCTTTGGGCAGAGCTATCAAACGCCGCAGTACGGCGGTCTGGACTATGGCATGCAGCAGCCCCAACAGGGCTATCAGCCCATGGGCGCTCAGCCTCAGCAGCCACAAATGCCTCAGATGGAATATGGCCAGCAGTATCAGAGCATGCAGCAGCCCGCGGCTCAACAGCCGATGGAAAACGCCGTTCAGCCTCAGCAGCAGCCGGCTCAGCCGGAACCCGCGCCTCAACCCACTACGGTGGAGCGGGATAACCTGGGCGTGCCTGCCTTCCTGAGAAGGCCCTCCAGAAAGTAAAAAGGCTTTTCACCCGGCACGACAAATCGCGTTGTGTCGGGTTTTTTCTTTTTTTATGGAACCTTTTCCGGCTATCGTCGTTTCTTCCAAATGGAACCCAAAAGAAAAGGAGGAGAAAAGGATGAAGAAAATACTGATGATGCTAATGCTGGTTTGCCTGCTGCTAGGCTCTGCCGCTACGGCGGAAACAATGACGGGCGGATGGACTCCCTCCGAAGATCCCACAATCACGGAGGAACTGCGCAGCCTGGTGGAACAGGGAACGGCAGAACTGCTGGGAGTAACCTATGTGCCGGTTGCCTATCTAGGTTCCCAGGTGGTGGCGGGTACCAATGAATGCTTTTTGTGCCAGGCGACAGTTGTGGCTCCGGATGCGCAGCCTTCCTATGTGCTGGTTTATCTGTACCAGGATTTGCAGGGCAACGTAACCCTAATGAACATTGCCGATTTTGACTTTGGCGCGCTTTGTGAGTATTAAGGAACCAACAAAAATCAAGCCCCGTCTCCGTTGTCTTAGCGCGGAGACGGGGCTTGGCGTTTAGAACGCTCAGAGCGTAAGCCCCTTGCGATACTGGCAAAAGGGAATGACAGGGGAGGGAGTCGGGGTAAAATCGGCAAGGGTTTTGCGCAGATAGAGGGAATCCAGCCAGCGGCCATGCTTGTAGGCAGTTTTTTCAAAACGTGCGAACGGTTCAAAGCCGAAACTTTCGTGCAGACGCAGGCTTTCCTGGTTTTCGCTCCAAAGCACCGCATAGGCAGTGTGGAAGCCCTGCTCCCGGAGCATGCGCAGCAGCGCCGTGTACAGCAGCTTGCCTACGCCGCTGTGGTGCGGCGTTTTCGGATGCAGGTAGATGGTCAGCTCCACCGTGTAGCGATAGCCGCTTTGGGGCCGGAATGGCTCGGCGTTGGCAAAGCCCAGGAAACGTCCCAACTCGTCTTCAGCCACCAAAAAGGGGTAAGTTTCCAGCAAAGCAGCGATTTCCTGGGAACGTTCCTCCACGGTTTTGTTTATTTCGTTAAACGTGGCCAGGGAGTTGGCAATATAGAAATCGTAGATTTCGTAAATCACAGAGGCATCGTTTGGGGTGGCAATCCGCAGATGAACATTCATCACACATTCCTCACTTTGCTGCTTCTTTCATGATATAGGCTACATCCTTGGGGATAAGGCCGATAATCAGCGTTTTGAAATGGGTGTAGGTAACCAGTCCGGCCGGGGAACCGGCGGCCTTTTTGACATATTTGCGCAGGGTGTAGTCAACGGCCTGCTGGGGATGGCTGCGCCCCTTGCTGTAATAGGTGGCCAGCTTGGCGGCGTACAACAGGGTTTCATCGCTGGGCGGCTCCTCCGAGCGAATGATGACATGAGAGCCGGGAATTCCCTGAGCGTGCAGCCAGGTTTCATTGCCGCGGGCGTGCAGGGTAAGCCGGTCGTTTTGCAGCGAATTTTTCCCTACTTCAATCAGGGCGCCGTCGGGAGCGGTGAAGCGGTAAGGCTTGCCCTCTTGAAGCTTTTTGCTCTTGCTGCCCTTGCGCTGGCTGGCGTCCGGACGCAGAAACCCGTTTTCGGTTAATACGTACCGAATCTCAGCCAGGTCGACGGTGGTTTCACATTTATCCAAATCGTCCAGCGCGTTTTCGAGAATTTGCAAGTCTCGCTCAATGACAACCAGCTGCTCGCGAGCATACTGCTCGGCCACCTTGGCCTTGCGGTATTTTTTGTAATAGCTTTGAGCGTTTTGAGACGGCGATAATCGATTGGACAGCGGAATGGTGATTTCCGGGCAGGCGGGGTCGTAATAGTTTTGTACGGTTATGCTGAGCGCACCTTTTTGAATTTGGTGCAGGTTTGCGGTTAGCAGGTCGCCGTATACGCGGTTTTCCTCGTTTCGGTCCGTCTGCCGCAAGGTGTCCAGCATAATGGTTTTTTTCTTTTCAGTGCGCTCCAGGGCACTTTTGACGTGCTTTTGCAGCCCCAGGCTTTTTTGCTGCATACGCATGCGCAAATCCCGTCCCAGATAGAACGCGTCCATGGCGGCGCTCAGGCTGGGCATGGCACGCTGGTTTTCCAGGCTGAAGGTGCGATAGGGGAAAGGAAAGAAATCCATGGCCAGGCCCGCATCGTCATACAGCGCTACGGGCTGAGGCTGAACGTTGTGATAGAAGCTGGCCAGACGGGTGGAAACGGCGTCCAGATCCAGCTCTGTGCAGGGCATAACGGGATCGACCCCTACCTGAGCGCAAACCTCCCTGGAGCAGACGCCGGCCATGCCGGCCACCGTTTCCATCAACGCTTTGGGAAGGGACACCGTCAGTCCGGACAGGCGCTGCTTTAGCGCCGGAGCGTTCAGGCTGTCGCCGCTGAGCTTGTCCGGCTGCGGCGGCAGCTGATAGGTTCCGCCGGGGAGCAACGTGCGCACCCGGCTCATGTCGCTGTTTACGTGACGAATGGCGTCCACAATGCCGCCATCGGCAGTAACCAGCGTCAGGTTGCTGTGACGGCCCATGATTTCCAGATAGAGCGTCTTTTGCACATGATCGCCCATTTCATCCAGACAGTCAAAAACAATGGCCAAAATGCGGTCGCCGGAGATTTGGGCGATATCCACAATGCGCGAACCCAGCAGATGCTTGCGCATCAGCATGCAAAACATGGGTGGTTCGGCAGGATTCTCATAGCTTTGGGCGGTTAATTGCGCCCGGGCCTGGTTGGCGTTGGCGCTTAACAGCAGCCTGTGGTTGACGCCGGAGCGCACCAGCAGCAGCAGCGCATCCCGCTCGGGCTGGTTCACCTTGTCTACCCGGCCGCCCAGCAGCGTGTCGCGAAGCTCCTTTTGCAGAAACGATAGGGTAAAGCCATCCATCGGCATGGCGGTGTTCCTCCTTGTGTGGGTTCACCAAATCATAACACACGGGTGGCAAAAGCGCAATTGTCATGCGCCGTGTTTTTCCGTCATAGCCTTTCATAGCCAAATGACTGCGGAGGAGTGGAGCAAGATGAAAATCAAACGGGCGGATATTGAGCGGATTCTGATTGTGTGCGCGGCGGCGCTGGTGGTGGTGCTGGCTTTGAAGGGCGGAGGCAAAACCACCTCTCAGGTCTTGGTGGAGCAAACCAACATTCCCATTGAGGAGACTGCGGCGGCCACGCACGCCGAAACCGTATCCACCACCGTGTTTTATGAGGATGGAGAGGGCTATCTGGTGCCCGTGACCCGCAAGGTGGAAAAGACCGACGGCATAGCCAAGGCAACCCTGGGCCTGATGGTGAAAAGCAGCCAAAATGATATGCAGGCCGCCAGGCTGGGGCTCCGCACGGTGATTCCGGAAAACACCACCTTTGAAATTGACATTCAAAAAGGGCGCGCCAATGTGAACCTGAGCAAAGAGGCGCTCAGCTGCGCCAGCGCCCAGCAGGAGGCGCTGATGGTGGATGCGGTGACCAACGCCATGACCTGCTTTGGCACCGTGAAAGAGGTTACGCTGGAATTTGACGGGCAAAAACGCAGCAAACTGACCTATGGCACGGATGTAAGCGGCGTGTTTAACGGCGGAAACCTGAATCTGGAAAGCGTGGCGACCTTCGCCGATGATGCGGAGCTGGTGAAGCTGTACTTCCCCTCACAGACGGGACGCTTGCTGGTGCCGGTAACCCGCGCGGTATTCAGCGACGCAGATCCCACCACCGCCGTGCTGGAACTGGCCAAAGGCCCCAAGAGCGACAGCGGCCTGGAACGGGCGCTGCCGGAAAACTGCGGTATTAAGGGCGTTACCATGAAGGACGGTGTGGTTACGGTAAACTTCAGCAGCGAGTTTCAGCAGGCCATGGAAACCACCGACGGCGGCCAACAGGCCATTCGCGCGATTCTATTCACCTGTTCCCAATTCCCGGGTGTGAAAAAGGTGGAAATTTTGGTGGACGGACAGAAGATGGAAAAGCAGCCGGAAAGTACAGCCACCTTTATCAACCAGGAGGAAGAGGTCATGGCGCAGTATCCGGGCGTTGTGGAAACGGACTGAGGCTGGACAAAGGCAAGCTCAAAGCGGTATAATGCAGAGCGCAGGCGGAACAAGTCTGCGCTATTTTTGGAATGAAAAAGGAGTTTTTGTCATGCCACGCAGCGATCAACGTCTGAACCATCAGCCTCGCCCGCGTACCATTCAGCCCGGTTTCGTGGAAACGGCCGACGGCAGCTGCCTAATCTCTACAGGAAAGACCCGCGTTATTTGCACCGCCAGCGTGGAGGAAAGCGTGCCGCCCTTCCTGCGGGACCAGGGTCGGGGCTGGGTAACGGCGGAGTATGCCATGCTGCCTGCCTCTACCGGCCGGCGCAAGGCTCGCGATGGCGTCAAAAAAGACGGCCGCAGCGTGGAAATCCAGCGGCTCATTGGCCGGTCGCTGCGCCAGGCGGTGGACATGCAAAAGCTGGGGGAACGCACCATCACCCTGGATTGCGATGTGCTGCAGGCCGACGGCGGTACCCGCACGGCCTCTATTACCGGTGCTTATGTGGCGCTGGTGCTGGCGGTAAACAAGCTGATGAAGAACGGCCTGCTGACTGAAAACCCCATCATCGCCCAGGTGGCGGCCATCAGCGCCGGCCTTGTGGAAAACCGGCCCATGCTGGACTTGTGCTACGCGGAGGACAGCCATGCGCAGACGGATATGAACCTGGTTATGAATCAGCGGGGCGAGTTTATTGAATTGCAGGGCACTGGCGAGGGACGCGCCTTTACCAATGTGGAATTGAGCAGCCTGTTGGATATGGGGCGGGCGGGAGTTCGCAGCCTGATGCGCGCCCAGCGGCAGGCGCTCAAAGGGGAAACAGAGTTTTTGCTTCCCAAGCCCCGCATAGCCGTGGCCACAGGAAACGCCCATAAGCTACAGGAGCTTTCGCAAATGCTGGGCGGCGCGGCGGAGCTGATCTCCATGAAAGACGCCGGTTTTACAGGCGATATTTTGGAGGATGGAGAAACTTTTGAGCAGAACGCTGTGATTAAAGCGGAGGCGGTTTCCCGCTTTACGGGGTTGCCCGCTCTGGCAGACGACAGCGGCCTGAGCGTGGATGCGCTGGGCGGCGCGCCGGGAGTGCGCAGCGCCCGGTACGCAGGCGGCCATGGCGACGATCAGGCCAATAACGACCTGCTGCTGAAAAACATGCGGGACGTGCAAAACCGGGCATGCCGCTTTGTGTGCGCCATGGCCCTGAGCCTGCCCGGCGAAGCAACCCGTGTGGTGCGGGGCGAGTGCCCTGGCACGCTGCTTCAGGAGCGCAGCGGCGAAGGCGGCTTTGGCTATGACCCGCTGTTTTGGCATGCTTCGGGCAAGAGCTTTGGCCAGATGACGGCTCAGGAAAAGAACCAAGTGAGCCACCGGGCGGCGGCTGCGCGGGAAATGAAAAAGGTGCTCGACGAGGCTCTATAAGCATGAAACGGGTCATTGTTACGTCGGATTCCCACGGCTATGCAAACGGCCTTCAAAAGGCTTTTGAGCAGGCTTTGCGGAACGGAACGATTCATACGGCTGTGTTTCTGGGCGACGGCGCATCGGATTTTGAAACGTTGATTCCCATGCTGGAAAAGCAGGGCGCGCGCTGCATACTGGTGCCCGGAAATAATGACTGGAGCTGCACAGAACCCCAGGAAAAGGTATTTGCCGTGGGGAGAACGCTGTTTTTTGCCTGCCATGGCCACACCCGGCAAGTTAAGTTTGGGCTGGACAGGCTGTGCTATGCCGCTTGTGAACGCATGGCGCAGGTGGCGCTGTACGGCCATACCCATCGGGCGGATATCCGACAGGACGGCGGGGTGTATCTTGTGAATCCGGGAGCGGTTTGCGAAAGACGGCCCGGAGCCGCTGCCTATGCGGAAATTCAGGTGGAGGACAACGGCCGGATTCTGGCCCGGCTGGTTCCCTGGGATGCGGAAAACAAGGAAAGCAGCCTTCCAAAAGGCGGATGACGAAACGACGGGCGGGAGGTCAAACGCCGCGGCGCTGCTTTGACTCGCGAAAAATGCTCGAGAGCCAAACAAGCAAGAGCGCCGCTCCTCAAGCCTGAAATAGTGCCTCCCCCTATACAGCCTTGCCGTGCGAGGCGTTGAAAAGGACTGAACATGCAGGAGGCACTGTCTCCTGCGGGGGTTTTAGGGCCTGAGCCCCTAAGCCTTATGCCGCAGCGCGTTCCCAGCGAACCAGCGAAGCGCTGCTTCCAGACGATGGCGGCCAATCCGTTTTTTCGACAACCTGAAGCATGCCGCCGCTTTCAAAACGGGCAAGGAAGGAACACGACTTTCCAACATGCCTCAGGCTTTCGCCCTCAGTTGAGTTGTTTGGCTTCAAGCCGTTCAAGGAACTCAACTGGGGGCGAGTTTTTACCGAGCCGCTTTTGGGCTTGCTCGTTAACGGCTTGCCGGATGAAACGGGAAAAATCTTATGGCGCAAGCACCTGGATTGGCAGCCTTGACGCTGGTTTGAAAAATCGGAAGCGGAGGGGACGCGCCGTTCGATACCCACAGGGTTTTCCAACGGCCGGTTTTTTCGGCTCCCTCTGACGAAAGCGTATCGCCTGGCTGACCTGCGGTTGGCAAATGCAAAAAGCGTCCTTGTTGCGCGCGGCGCCCGGGCGAGCTTTTTTGGCTGCCTGACGGAACGGTTTTCCCAATCTTTTTGGCAAAAAAGTTTTCGAAAAGAGCGAAAGATGTTGACAGTGCAGGTGAAAAGTGCTATTCTGCCATAGAAAACCCGATTAAAAGAGTAGGGATTCCGAAAGGAGCTTACATGAAGCTATCCACACGCGGCAAATATGGCCTGTATGCCATGTACTACCTGGCGCTGCACGAGGGCGAAGGGCCGCAAACGCTGCAAAGCATTTCCACTGTCGGGGTGCCGAAGCAATATTTGGAACAGCTTTTGGGCAACCTTCGTCGTGCGGGACTGGTGAGCACCGTGCGAGGGGCCCAGGGCGGATACCAGATTGCAGAAAGGCCGCAGAACATCAGCCTGCGGGACATCATCGACTCGGTTGAGGGCCCCATTGAGCTCAGCGAGTGCGCTTCCGCTCAGGAGTCCTGCCGGAAAAGCGGCACCTGCCCGGTGCGGTGGGTGTGGCAGCGGGTAACCGATTCCATCAACCACGAGCTGGATAAAATCAAGCTCAGCGATATGCTGACCCAACCATGCGAAAGCGAGGCAGAAAACCATGACTGATCACATCATCTATATGGACAATGCGGCTACTACCGCAACCCGTCCCGAAGTGCTGGAGGCAATGCTGCCCTACTTTGTAGAGCATTACGGCAATCCCAGTTCCATTCACAGCGTAGGGCGCGATGCGCGCCGCGCTGTAGAGAAAGCCCGCAAGCAGGTGGCGGCGGCCTTGGGCTGCGAACCTCGGGAAATCTATTTTACCGCCGGCGGCAGCGAGAGCGATAACTGGGCCATCCGCTGCGCCGCCAAGGTGACCGAGGGCAAGGGCAGGCACATCATTACCAGCGCCATCGAGCACCACGCCGTGCTGCACACCTGCGCTTACATGGAAAAGCAGGGCTATCGCGTAACGTATCTGCCGGTGGACGCCGATGGCCTGGTGAGCGTGGAGGACGTGAAGAACGCCATTTGCGATGATACTGTGCTGATCACCATCATGACCGCCAACAATGAAATTGGCACCATTCAGCCCATTGCCGAAATTGGCAAGCTGGCTAAGGAAAAGGGCATTTTGTTCCACACTGACGCCGTGCAGGCCGTGGGAGCCATTCCCCTGAATGTGAACGAGCTGAATGTGGACATGCTCAGCCTGTCCGGCCATAAGTTCCACGCCCCAAAGGGCATCGGCGCGCTGTACATTCGCAAGGGCACCAAAATGAGCAACCTGATTTTTGGCGGCGCTCAGGAGCGGGGCCTTCGCGCCGGTACGGAAAACCTGCCTGGCATTGTGGGCCTTGGCAAAGCGATTGAACTGGCCACGGCTGAGCTGCCGGAGTATGGCCCCCGGGTAAGCCGGCTACGGGATAAACTGATTGACGGCATCCTGACCGAAATTCCCGACGTGCGCCTGAACGGGCACCGTACCAGGCGCCTGCCTGCCAATGTAAATGTATCGGTGCGCTATGTGGAGGGCGAGTCGCTGCTGATGCGGCTGGATCTGGTGGGCGTGGAAGCCTCCAGCGGCAGCGCCTGCACCAGCGGCAGCCTGGACCCGTCCCATGTGCTGCTGGCCATTGGCTTGCCTCATGAAATTGCTCACGGCAGTCTGCGGCTGTCCCTGGGCAACGATACCACCGAAGCGGATGTGGACTATGTGCTCAAAGAGCTGCCCGGCATTGTGGAAAAGCTCCGCGCCATGAGCGCCCTCAGCCCCGAAAACAGCTTCCAGATTCAGAAATAACGTTTGATTGGGATAGAAGGAGGATTTTCAGGATGTATAGCGAAAAAGTGATGGATCATTTTGCCAATCCCCGTAATGTGGGCGAAATTCCCGATGCGTCCGGCAGCGGCACGGTGGGCAACGCCAAGTGCGGCGACATTATGAAAATGGATATCAAGGTAGAGGACAACGTGATTACCGACGTGAAGTTCAAAACCTTTGGCTGCGCCGCCGCCATTGCCACCAGCAGCATGGCCACTGAGATGGTGAAGGGCAAAACCGTGGATGAAGCGCTGGATTTGACCAACAAGGCGGTCGCCGAGGCTCTGGACGGTCTGCCCCCTGTGAAAATGCACTGTTCTCTGCTGGCAGAGCAGGCGATTCACGCGGCTGTAGACGATTATAAAAAGAAGCATCCCCAGGGCTAAGCGTTTTTGCCTGACAGCGCCGGAGGGGCCGCGGCCCTTCCGGCTTTCCTGTATACTGTGGCGCTTTGAAGCGCAAAGCACCTGGATGAGCGGTGCTTGAAAGGAAGGCTTATGCCGGAGATTCATGGCAATATTGAGGGAATCCGCAAAAGCGTGCTGGATGAGCTGGCTACGCTTTACGACATGCAGCTGGAGCCGGATGTTTTTATGCCGCAGGACCTGATGGAGGGGCTCTGCGGCTATTCTGCGTCTTTGAACAGGGAAATTGCGCTGTATATTACCCGGGACGGAGCGATTGCCGATGTGTTCATCGGCCGGTCGGACAGCATTGATTTGCCGGATTTGCGCCTGCGCCGCAGCCAGCGGCGTTTGAGCATGATTCGCTGTGTGCATACCCATCCCAACGGGCATGGCGAGCTGAGCGATGTGGACATCAGCGCCTTGCTCAGTATGCGCTTTGACGCCATGTGCGCCATAGGCGTGCGCAAGGACGGCCATCCCACCAGCGTGCAGTGCGCCTTTCTGGACCCCGCTCACGAAGGGCAGGTAAGCCGCACCGAACTGCTGAACACCCGCAAGCTTCCTCAACAGGAATGGATGGAGCGCATTGCCCAAACCGATGAAGCCTATGTTGCCGAGTTGCCGTCTGTACACAAGGAGAGGGAACGGGCGGTGCTGGTGGGGATTGAGAGCGAAACCTCGCTGGACGAGCTGGAGGAACTGGCCAAAACGGCAGGAGCGGATACGGTGCTTCGGGTGCTGCAAAAGCGATCGAAGCCAGACGGGGCCTACTGCATCGGCCGTGGAAAGGCGGAGGAGCTGAGCCTGCGTTGTCAGGCGGTTCAGGCGGATCTGGTCATTTTTGATGAAGAACTCACCGGCGTGATGCAAAAAAACCTGGAAGAAACGCTGCGCATGAAGGTCATAGACCGTACGACGCTGATTTTAGATATTTTTGCCGCCAGAGCCAACACCCGAGAGGGCAAGTTGCAGGTGGAAATGGCGCAGTTGCAATACCGCAGTCAGCGCCTGCTGGGCCAGGGCCTGGTTCTGAGCCGCCTGGCGGGCGGCATCGGCACCCGCGGCCCCGGCGAAAGCAAGCTGGAGGTGAACCGCCGCCGGATTCGGGAACGCCTGACCGATTTGCGCCGGGAGCTGGAGCAAATGGAAAAGCAGCGCGGGCTGCGCCGTCAGAGCCGGGAAAAAAACGGCGTGCCCATTGTGGCGCTGGTGGGATACACCAACGCAGGAAAATCCACATTGTTTAACCTTTTGACTGGTTCAAACGTCTATGTTATGGATCAGCTGTTCGCGACGCTGGACAGCGTGAGCCGGCCTATCAGCCTGCCCCATGGGGGAAAGGCGCTGCTGGTGGATACGGTAGGCTTTATCCGCAAGCTGCCCCACGAACTGGTAAAAGCCTTCCGAGCTACTTTGGAGGAAGCACGCCTGGCCGACGTGCTGCTCCTTGTGTGCGACGGCGCGGATCCGGAGCTGGAAGCCAGGCGGCAAACGGTAGAGGAAGTGCTGGACAGTCTAGGGGCCACCGAAGCGCCGAGAATTGAAGTGCTGAACAAGTGCGATCTGTTTGCCGATACGCCCGACCGCCTGCCCGGCGCTCTGCGCATCAGCGCCGCTACCGGGCAGAATGTAGACGGTCTGCTGGAAGCGGTAGAGAAGGAACTGGATGCAGGCGCGCAGGAGGTGCGGCTGCTGGTGCCCTTCGCCCAGTACGGTCTGGTGAACCGGCTGCACCAGATGGGAAGCGTGCTTTCCCAATGCCATAGCGAGGAGGGCGTGATTCTGAAAATGCGCATGGATGGCCAAAATGTAAATTTTGCCTGCCGCGAGGGTGCAAAACTGCTGGATGACGCAAGATAGTTATTGCGAAAGCAAATTGAAAATGTTACAATAAACTGAAGGGGTGTGATTTGCATTGCTGCTCGAAAAAGTGTTTTCGATTGTGGCCGTGTCTGCTGCATTGCTGAGCGGTAGTATGGACGAAGCGCTTCCGGACAAGAATATTGACGGAACCATTTTCCTGATTAACCGCCAGCATGCCATCAGTGAATTGTATGTGCCTGCGACCCGCAAGGTGATTGGGCCCGGTATGTCCCAAACCATGCGGGACGATGCAGCCACAGCCCTGGAGGAAATGTTTGCCGCTGCAAAGGAAGAAGGCCACTCTCTGGCCATTGTTTCCGGCTACCGCAGCTACGCAAAGCAGTCAGCCATTTATGCGCGCAAAAAGGCCAAAACCGGCAGCGCGGAAAAGGCGGATGAATTGGTGGCCCGGCCCGGTACCAGCGAGCATCAGTTGAGCCTGGCTATGGACCTGGCAAAGCGGGGCAGTTCCCAGCTCAACAGCGCCTTTGGCAAAACGGAGGAAGGCAAATGGGTGTATGCCAACGCCTACCGCTTTGGGTTTATCGTGCGCTACATGGAGGGCTATGAAGCCATTACGGGCTATAACTATGAGCCCTGGCATGTGCGCTACGTTGGCAAGGAGCACGCAAAAGCTATCTATGAAGCCGGCGTTCCCATGGAAACCTATATGAGCGACTACAAGCTGCAAGTATACGATTTCCTGATTCATCAAGCTACGAACGAATGAGGTGCCATTCATGAAGAAGATGCTCTGCGGAATTCTGACCCTGGCGCTGTGCCTGTGCTGTGTTTCGGCTTTGGCGGAAGATGCGGCGTGGACCTATCCTGTGCCGCTGATGGATGTAGACTCTGAATATGCCATTTTGGTGAATACCGAGCATATGCTGGATGAGAGCTTTGAGCCTGATCCGCTGGTGAAGGTGACAGACGTCAAGCGGGCGACTTCCGCCGCCATTTACATGCAGCAAACTGCGGCTGAGGCGCTGAAAAAAATGTTTAACGCCGCCGCCATGGTGACGGAATACACATATACCGATTCCAATGGAAAAACCAAAACGGCCACCTATAAAGAAGCTACCGGCATGGTGCTGTTCCTGAAAAGCGGCTATCGCAGCTATGGCACTCAAAAGACGGTGTACGCCAACTATTTGGCCCGCAACAACAATGTGGACGACGGCTATTCCGCTAAGCCCGGTAGCAGCGAGCATCAGTCTGGCCTATGCGCCGATATTCTCAACGATGACTATGCCTCCCGCCCCCGCATGACCCAGGACTTCAAATGGACGCCTGAGGCGCAGTGGCTGAAGGAGAATTGCGCGGATTTCGGCTTTGTTCTTCGTTTTACGGAGGATGGAGAGGCTGAAACGGGCATCAAGTTTGAACCTTGGCACTTCCGCTATGTCGGTAAAAACGTTGCTTCCTATATTATGGCCAACGGCATGACGCTGGAAGCCTTTTATGAGGAAGCTCAGGCTGCTGTAAACGCCTTCGTGGCGGCGGGCGGTGATGTGGAAGCCCAAAAGGCGGAGGAATACCGCCGTCAGAACATGCCTCCCGAAAGCTTTGTCACCGATGAGGTGGGGGAGGATGGCGACCCGGAGGTTTCCATCGTTTTCTGATGCGGCGGGCGGCGCTTTACATTTGCCTGAAAAAAGGGTACAATAAAGCGATACAAATGGAATGTAATGAGGGCTGAAAATGGGCAAGACGATCGCCATAACCAACCAAAAGGGCGGCGTTGGAAAAACAACGACGGCTATTAACCTTTCCGCCTGCGTAGCGGAGGCCGGCAAGCGGGTACTGCTGGTAGATTTGGATCCTCAGGGCAACAGCACCAGCGGCCTGGGAGGAAAGGCGGGCGCTAATTCGGTTTACGAGGCGCTGATGGGCCGGGCCGCCGTTGCCAACTGCCTGCAAAAAACCTGCGTAAAGGGCTTGTCCATCATTCCGGCGGATATTCGCCTGGCAGGGGCAGAGCTGGAACTGGCGGATTTGGAGCAGCGGGAATACCGGCTCAAGCTGCTGCTCAAGCCCATTGAACGGGACTATGATTATTTGTTCATTGATTGTCCGCCGTCGCTGGGGCTGCTGACCATCAATGCGCTGACGGCGGCGCAGCGGGTGTTGATTCCCATTCAGTGCGAGTATTACGCTCTGGAGGGCGTATCCAGCCTGATGAACACCATCAACCGGGTAAAGCGCAGCCTGAACCCGGGCCTGGATATTGAAGGCGTGCTGCTGACAATGCTGGACGGGCGCACCAACCTGGGCATCCAGGTGGTGGATTCAGTGAAGAAACACTTCAAAAACCTGGTGTTTTCCACCGCAATTCCCCGCAATGTGCGTCTGGGCGAAGCGCCCAGCCATGGAATTCCCATTCACATGTACGATCCCCGCAGCCTGGGCACGGAAAGCTATCGCCGTTTGGCGCAGGAGCTTTTGGAACGCAATAAATGACGGGGCAACAACCGTTGTATCAAGGAGTCGGTGCAATTATGAAACGCAGCGGACTGGGCAGGGGCTTGGACGTGCTCTTGCCCCAGAACCAGGAACTCTTGGAAACGGTGGTGCGCGATATTGCCATTGACGATATCGATCCCAATAGCGACCAGCCTCGCCGGGAATTTGATAAGGAAGCGCTGGAACAGCTGGCGGACAGTATTCGGGAAGCCGGCGTGCTTTCGCCCATTCTGGTAGTGGAAAACGGGATGCGCTACCGCATTGTGGCCGGTGAGCGCCGCTACCGCGCCTCGCGCCTGGCAGGCTTAAGCAGCGTGCCCTGCATTGTGCGCAGTATGACCAACGAGCAGCAAATGGAGGCGGCACTGATTGAAAACCTCCAGCGGGAGGATTTGAACCCCATCGAGGAGGCTTATGCCATTCGCAGCCTGATGCAGGAGTGCGGATATACTCAGGAGCAGGCGTCCAAAAAGCTGGGTAAAAGCCGGCCGGCTGTGGCCAATGCGCTGCGGCTCTTGAACCTGCCAAAGGGCATTACGGATATGGTGGTTTCCGGTCAGCTGAGCGCCGGTCATGCCCGGGTACTGGCAGGAGTGGAATCGGAATCCCGTCAGTTGGAACTGGCCCATCAGTGCGTGCTGCATGACTACAGTGTGCGTAAGCTGGAAGAAGCGGCAAAGGAAAAACTGGCGGCTGCTCCCAAGCGTGCGCAGGCCAGCTTAACCCCGGAAATGGATACCCTGCAAAACCATATGCGCGAAGCTTTCGGCTTGAAAACAACCCTGAGCGGAACGGAGAAAAAGGGCAAAATTACCCTTTCCTATAACAGTGCGGAGGAGCTGGAGCATCTCTATGAGGTGGTTTGCCGCTTGATAGGCTAACGGCTCGCAGACGCACAGAAAAGGTGGTATGGTATGCGTATCAATGCCAACAAGAAGATCCACAAAATGAAGCGCGACCCTTTTAAGACTTTGCTGCGCGTCGCCGGTATTCTGGCGATTGTGGTGGTGGTGGGCGTAGGGGGCCTGTTCCTGTGCGCGTCGGTGGTGAACAATGACTACATTGCCACGCGTAACCGGATTCAGGAAGAAAACGCCCAGGCGGAAGTGGAGTTTACCGCTCGCATGAATGCCCTGCGCAATGAGCGCAATGCGGTGCTGGACCCGGAAACCGGCGTTGTTACCTCTGCGGACCTGCCCTATTGGGAGGCAACGCTGGAGGGCAGCACCTGGCGTATTGAGGACGAAGGAACCGCCGGTTTGGAAAATACCAGCACGATTACGTTGGATCGTGCGTCGCTGATGAACGGCGGTTTGCTGCTGGTAAACGCCTGGCACTCGCTGCCCAGCGATTTTTCCGAAGAAGGCCTTGTGAATATTGGCACGGCCAGCCCGTACAAAATTCAGGTGGAGGATAACAGTGTACGTTTGTTCCAGCCAGCCTATGAAGCCCTTGGAGAGGCCCTCGAAGCGGCAAAAGCGGAAGGACTGGAGTATTTTATCGTGCGCGAAGGCTACCGTTCCGTGACTGCCCAGGAAACGCTCTTTAATGACCGAATGGAGAAAAACAGCTCCAAGTATTCCGGCAACCGCCTGATTGAGGTGACCAAACGATCGGTAAACTATCCTGGCACCAGCGATTATCATACCGGCCTTTCCTTCCGGATGGATGTGTATCAGCGCGGCAATTCCGAACTGAACAACCAGAAATTCCAGGCTGAATCCAAGCAGGGCGCCTGGTTGACGGAAAACTGCTGGAAGTATGGCATCATCTTCCGCTTTCCCACCAAGGATTTCCCCAACGCGTCCTGGGAGGACAAGAGCTATAAAACCGGCGTGTCCTCGGAATTGAACCTGTACCGCTACGTAGGCAAGGCCCACTCCGCTGCCATGAAGGTTATGGGTTTCTGCCTGGAGGAGTACATTGAGTTTCTGATTGACCATCCGCATATTTGCATTTATCAGGATGGCGCGCTGAAGTATGAGGTTGTGCGCATTAAGGGCGCGGATGAAAGTCAAAGCTTTTCTTTGCCTGTGCCGAATCCCGCTAACGATTATCAGGCCAGCCTGGATAACATGGATGGAGTTGTGATGGCCTACAGCTATTGATGCTCCCTTTTGAATCGCCGCATCGGAAAGCGTTCCGATGCGGCGATTTTTCAAATAGCGTGGACATGTTTGGGGCGTCAAAAAAGACGGCCGTCAGACGAACTTTTTGACGGTCGAACGCCGCCTCCCCAAGGGAGACGGCGTTGTTTGAAATTGAAGCGCAGGAGCATTACAAAAGGCCGGCGGCCGCTTTGTCCAGCAGGAAAATTACGTCAGGATGCGTGCGCAGAATACTGGCTTGGGTTTGAGGATTGGGATCGCCGCACACAGAGTTGCGAATGGCTTCGGCCTTGTCTGCGCCGGTTGCCAGCAAAAGGATGCGGCGAGCTTTCATGATGCTGCCAATGCCAAGGCTGATGGCCTGGCGCGGTACATCCGCCTCACTGTCAAAAAAGCGGCGATTGGCTTCGATAGTGCTCTGAGTCAAATTCACGATGTGGCAACCGTACACAAACTGATTTCCGGGCTCGTTAAAACCGATGTGGCCATTGCGGCCGATGCCCAGCACCTGTACGTCGATACCGCCTGCCTTTTCAATGGCTGCGTCGTAGGCGGCGCACTCTGCGGCAGGGTCGGCGGCGTTGCCGTTCGGCACACGGGTGTTGGCCTGGTTAATGTTAATATGGTCAAACAACTGCTGCTTCATAAAGCTGTGATAGCTTTGCTCGTGATCCACCGGCAAATGGCAGTATTCATCCAAATTGAAGGAACGCGTGCGGGAAAAGTCCACCACGCCGGCTTTGCACAGACGGCTCAGCTCCTGATAGGTGGGGATGGGGGTAGAACCGGTAGCAAGACCCAGCACGGAATCGGGTTTTGCAAGAACCTGAGCGGCGATGAGCGTAGCGGCAGCTTGACCAACCTGAGCGGCATTTTCGTAAACATGAATTTGCATTTGACGGCCTCCGTACAATACATATTTGCTGAAATGTATGCAGTATAAGAAATAATACGCAATACATCTTTTGCACAGTATATCATGTGCGGGCGAACTTGTCAACCCAAAGGCTTTTTTCGGCAGGGCAGCAGCATTGAACGGTTTTTTACTCATTCCGCCAAGCGAATGCAGCGCATTTGCATATTGTCATCACGGCAGAATACGGATCTCTGTTCCTCAGTCAGCACAATTTGCACGTTCCTATTGGTGAATGAGCCGTGTATTCGTGTGGTAGATTTGAATGATGATGTTGAAGCTGTCGCCCTGTTTTTTCGAGGCATGCAATTGACGCGCTCTCGGAGGAACGCTATAATGGAAACACTCTTCGGAAAGCGAGGGAGAGTGGGAAAGTGTTTTTTGCCAGAATCGTGGTGATTTTTTCAGCCGTGCGCGACGGAAGCGACGCCGCGTTCACCGCTCGCCGGGCTCTGCGGCAGGCTGCACGGCCTGAACTGCTGTGCTTTGCCGTTCCACAGGAATACTTTGCCGGCTTTCAGACGTTTGCCGGCGCCGAGGTGTCGGCTGAACGCATGAAGGCTTATCAGGAAGAAAATGGATTATCCGGCATTGCGGACTTGTTTGCCAACGAAACGCACTTTTTGCTGTTGATGGGCAAGTACGATTTTGCCGCCGGTTGGGACAAGGCGCTTCAAGCCGCTTTGCAGCGGCTGCCCATCGAAAAGGCGCTGCTTAGCGGAAGCATGAGGGCTCCCATGGGGGGCGAAGCAACGCCGCTTCCGCTTCATAAGCGCCGCCGGACAGAAACGAAACCAAAAGCGCCGCCGGACGCGCCCACCCTGGTTTTTTCGCCCGTACGGGTTTTGGAAAACAATCAGCCGGTCGGGAGGAGCGGCCAAGCCTGTTTGCCCTGCCTGACCGGCCCGGTGCAAGAGGACGGTATTGGCATCGGCTGCGGTTTGCCGCTGGTGTGCGCTGCGGAGCCGGTGCGCACATTGGTGGCCGATCCGGCTTTCACCTTTGGTCCGGCAGCCTTTTTGTGCGAAGCGGAAAAGGAAAAACTGTCGTTCAGCGCTTATGCAGCGGGATATGCGGTGTATGTGCCTACGGAAGCATGGCTGTGGCCTGTGGGGCGGCTGCCGAAACGTCGCCTTTGCCGCACGGCGCAGGTATTGCCGGGTACAACGGCAGCCCGTTTTGAGCAGCTGACAGGCGTGGAGAAAGGCATGGAGCAGATTAGCGCCAAGGCGGCCATGGGGTTATTTGGCGTAGCCAACACCTATCCGCAGCGCCTGCCTCCTTCTCTGCGTATGAAGCAACGGCTGCGCGGCCTGCATATGTCTCTGCGGGAAACCCATCTTCCGTTGCTGGTAAGCGCATTTATCGATCTGCCCGGGTCGCGCGGCCTGCCAGCCGCCTACCGCCTTCGGTTTGGCTTTTTGAAGGACGTCAAAAGCCTGCCCCTGTTGCTGTACACGGGCGGCAGCCAGGAACGCCAGCTTCGGGCGGCCCTGCCGAACACACAGAGCTATCCGGATCGGGCGGTATGGTCTCGTCTGCCCGGCGTTCCTTCGGAAAACGATCGCTTTCGGCGCAGCAAACTGCTGCTGATGCTTCGAGCGGCTCAGCGTCAACCGGAGTTTGGGCATGTGGCTTGGGTGGATATGGATATTCTTCCCCATCCCATTTGTTCGGAGGCGGTGCCGGATTTTCAGCCCATGATGGATGAAGCCGTTCATATGGCGGTGGTGGATGGCGTGCCGGATTTGAGCTTTGTCATCATGCCGGTTTCCATTTTGAAGCGCATGGAAAGAGAAGCGGCTTCCATAACACAGCTGGATGGGGAAATGAAGCGGGACCTTTCCGAGAAAGCGTTATGGGCGCGGCTATACCAGAAATGGCCGCAGGACTTTGTGCTTCACCCCATGCCTGCCCGGCAGCTCTTGTTTTTGAGCGCCTTTGACCCAGAACTGCTCTCCGCCGAAGTGGCGGCAAGCCTGCAATCGACAGCGCCGGCTGATTCACCCAAAATGAGTAGGAGGAAACACGAGGATGGAAAGTAGCTTGAAAAGGCCAGGCAAGCCGGTATCCGCCAGCCGTTCTGAGCAGGTACACATTATTATGCCCATGCACGCCAATAGCACCTATACGCTGTTCGGCGGCATGCTGATGCAGTGGATTGACGTGATTGCGGGCGTCGTAGCCCGCCGCCATTGCGAGCATGAAACCCGCACCGCCGCCATTGACCACCTGGAGTTTTTAGCGCCCGCCCATATCAACGATACCCTCACGCTGGTGGGCCGGGTGACCTATGTGGGCAACACCAGCATGGAGATATGTGTGGACAGCTTTGTGGAGAAGCTGGGTCATTCTCAGGAAAGAAAGCTGGTCAACCGGGCCTATCTGACCATGGTGGCCATTGATGACAACGGCAAGCCCATTCAGGTGCCGGAACTGATTTGCGAAACGGAGGAGGAGCGGGCGGCCTTTGAGGCAGGCAAACAGCGCCGGGCATTGCGGAAACAGCATGCCTTTTAGGAGAAATAGCCATTTGGATTTCGGGGTTGCCATACCGTTGTTTTTATGCTACAATCCTGATAGGAAAAGCCGCAGAAGCGGCTTTTCCAAAAATCATCAGTTAGTTATAACTAACTTTTTAAGGAGCCATCAGAATGATCAATGCTCAGAACGCATTTTCCGGAAAAAGGCGGATATGGCTCAGCCTTGGTACAGGCCTATTGGCTTCATGCCTCCTGATTTTTGGCACGGGTGACGCGGTGCGGTCGGAGCCCGTCCGCTGGATGGCGGTTGCCATGCTGTTAGCAGCTTTGCTGGCATGCCTGACCATGCTGAAAAGAAGTTTGCTGGCATACAGCGCATTTTCCCATGCCGGGAAACGCAGGCTGGACAGGCGTATTGCTGCGGAAGGAACCGCGCGATACGTAAAGCTGCCGGCGGGAGGTAAGGGATTGGACGTAGGCTGCGGCAGCGGCGCGCTAACCGTTGCCTGTGCAAAGCGAAACCCAGAAGCACAAATGTTGGGGATTGACCATTGGGAGAAGCACGAGGCCGGCTGCCGGCTGTGTCACCAGACCGCCGCGGAGGAACACGTTCGGAACGTTGCCTTTCAAGTGGGCAATATGCGGGGACTGGACTTTCCGGACGAAAGCTTCGACGCCGTTACCAGCAACGATGCGTATCATAAGGCGTTGGGAGCAGACAGGCAAACGCTGCTGCTGGAAACCCTGCGGGTTTTGAAAAAAGGCGGCGTCTTTGCCATTCATGACCGAATGAGCCATAGCCAATACGGCGATATGGAAGCGTTTCGGCGCAAACTGCTGGAAATGGGCTACGAAAGCGTGGAGATCTTTGATACCACCAGTGGAATGTTCATGCCCCGGAAGGAGGCCAAAAGACTGATGCCGCGCGGCTCCACCCTGCTGGTAGGCCGAAAATAACGAGCATGGAACGAAGGCTTTGGCAGGAGTTTTCAAAGAAAAAGCGAAAAGAAAAGTGAGCGTTGAAACGCTCCGGCCTGTCAAAGAACTCACCTGGGGAATTGGGCGGAGGGGAACACAGCCCTTCTCAGACCGTCAAAAAAACGGGCCTGACGGCAATCTTTTTTGCTTTGCCTACTTGGCTGCGGTTCACGGGCGGCAAAGAGCAACCTTGCTGCGCAAGGCTCAGATTGTCGAAAAATCTCTAATTGGCCGTCCTTGCCCGGAAGCAGCGCTTCGCTGGTTCGCGGGAAAAGTGTTGCTTGGGGGCTTCGCCCCTAAAACTCTGGCAGGAGGCAGCGCCTCCTGTACCTCCACTTTTTCAGCGACCTGAACCTTGCTGCGCAGTGCTGCCGAAACCGACGTACATGCCGCCGGTTTCGGACAAGCATCGGGGACTATGGTCCTCCGAGATCCCTCGGGAATTTTTGGCAATCTGAGAGGGCCTGCAGTCCCTCTTACGGTCATCGTGCTGCCTGGCTGGCTTCGGAGCCGCCGAGAGCCCTGAAAAGGTTGCGGCCAGGCGAGCTTTTTGGGCGGCCTGGAGGTTGAAGCACGCTTATTCAAGTTTATCTGGGAGGGAAATGCAGTATGGATACCTTGCAAGCACTGGCTACCCGCAAAAGCGTTCGGAAATTTACACAGCAAAGCCTTTCACAGGAGGATATTCGCAAAATCCTTTCGGCCGGTATGAGCGGCCCCAGTTGCGTCAATTCGCGCCCTAGTGGTTACGGACAAGGAAATGCTGGGTCGGATGGCGGATGCGAACGGCCGGCCGGCGGAGCCCCTTCGCGGCGCTGCTATGGGAATTTTGGTCTGCGGCGATTTGGAGCGCGCTTTCAAGCCCGCCCCGGAGTATTGGGTCATCGATGCTGCTACGGCATGCCAGAACATGATTCTGGCTGCGCATGACCTGGGTATTGGTTCTGTGTGGCTGGGTACCTATCCGCAAATGGAGCGGGTGAAGGCGCAGGCAAAGCTGTTCGGTCTGCCGGAAAGCATTGTTCCTCATTCCATCATTGCCTTCGGCTACGCGCAGAACCCCAATAGCGAGCCGAGAGATTTGTATGAGGCAGATCGCGTTCATTTTGAAAAATGGTGAATGACAGGCTGCCGGTTGCAGTGGAAAACGGATAGACTCATATGGCTGACAGGCTCTTTGATGGAACATCAGCTTTGAGAGCAGCGCCAGTGGGGTTTACAGAGGAAGCGTGCGGTACATTCCTTAGAGGCTTCGGCGCTTAAACGCCCTTATCATCTTTGACAGGCCTTGTCCAATCCTCCGTTCAGTTGGCAATCAGCGCTAACGAGCGCTGTGTATATCGAATATGTGCCACCCGTAAACCTTCTCAGCGGGTATGGAAGGAAAGAGGCTGCTAGTGGGCGCCAACCGCTTTGGACGCAAAACGAACGTGCTCTATGACGGGTGTGTCCACGATGAGTGAACAATCGCAGACCTGCCCGCACCTGCGAAACAGTCAACCCCGCCGGTTAAGCCGGTGGGGTTGACGATTCGAAAGCCGTCTTTGGGAAAATCGCAACGCTGGAAGCACATTCTGCGATTTATTAATAGCGAAAGCGGAACCGACAAGGTCAACGGCGTTGCTTTTTTCTGCATGGCTTCAAGCGTGCAGGGAAATGGCCTATTGGAAGTACGGCAAAATGCAAACCGGTATTCTAAAAACAAACGCGTTCCATCCATTATGAGTGGCAAAGAAAGCGCATCCTCATACGATTGCTCTGAATCATGATGTCAACGCTGTTATACTGCTGACCGCATGGACGGGACGTATCCAAACGGAAAAGGCTTTGAGGAAACGGCAGATGGCGAATTGCCCGGTCTACAGCTTTGCTTTCATGAGACCATGCTGGGTACAGAGCACGTACAATGTGCCGTGACCATGCAGATGGGGGAGACGCGCAGCGGCTTCCTGCTCTGGATAAAGTTGTACCATCAGCGCCCGGTCGAAGCCTACCCATACCACAAACCGAATGAAATGCGCCTTGGTCATTTCATGGGAAAAGGTCAGATAGATTTCATCAGCCGGCGTTTGAATCTGCGGCGTATGGGCTGCATCCATAGGCCGGGACGTTAGAGGTGTCAGGCGGTGACCGCAGCAAATGATTTCCGCCTGGCAGGCGGAGGGCAGCCAGTTGCCGCAATTTGGACAGCAATAAAAGCGCAAACGGTTCAGGTTGCCCGCCAGATTGCGGTTCACAGGCAATTGTCCATTAAGCAGGCTTTCCATATTCACCTGGAATACCTGGGAAAGAGCGGGCAGCAGCGACAAATCTGGGCAGCCCAGGCCGCGCTCCCATTTGGAAACAGCTTTATCGCTAACCCCCAGCTGTTGGGCCAGGGCAAGCTGGGTAAGCCCCTGCTGCTTTCGCAGAGAACGAATCAGGCTGCCGGTTTTGGTTTGATCCATGGCAATCGCCTCCTTCCTGGGTAGTGTAGCAGCCGGCGATGCGCTTGGCAATGAACGAGGCGTAGAGTTTGCACAAACGCCGGAATTCCAAACGAGCTCCGGCGTTTCAGCCTGTCGCCCCTGGGAGGTATCGGAGGGAAGCAGCCCTCCATTGCGGCTGATGAAACCGGCGGCGTGTACGCCAGGTTCGTCAGCCTTGCATAGCAAGGCTCAGCCCGTTGAAGCTCTCCTTTTGGGGGCCGAGGGGTCGCGGACCGTCGGACGGTCATCGTATCGACCGGCTTTGTTGGGCAGGCGGTGGCTTTCGGCTACGCCGAAAACATTCCTCCAGCTCGGATGCGGTCGCCGTCAGGAGAGCTTTTGGGCGAACGGAAACGCCGGAACTCCAAACGAGCTCCGGCGTTTGCCTTGTATCCCCTTACGGGAAATGGAAAACCGCTTTGTCTCTTTCGTTGGCAGCCCGAAACGAGCGACTGCCAGGCGAATCGAAGAAACTATGCGTTGTCTCCGGTTTTACCGTCGTCCATGGGCGCTTCCGGGGTTTCAGCCGGTTCCGTTTCTTGGGCAGCCGTCTCGTTTGGCGCAGCGGCGTCCTCGGCCGTTGCGTCATCTGCTTCCCGCGCCGGCTGATCAGGCTGTTCTACCTTGGCATAGCGCTGGGCTCGCAGCAATGTTAGCTGCTGA
The DNA here is from genome assembly GCA_934621485.1 of uncultured Clostridia bacterium. Taxonomy (GTDB): domain Bacteria; phylum Bacillota; class Clostridia; order Christensenellales; family Aristaeellaceae; genus Limiplasma. The sequence continues at coordinate 29,576 of CAKTUS010000002.1, read as the reverse complement.
TCCAAATCGTGCAGCTCGGAGAGAACGGCGTCCAACTCTTCGGGGAGCTTAACGCCGTTTTCCCACAGTTCCATGGCGCGCACCGTGGTTTCGTGCAGCAATTCCCGGCGACGGGTTTCCATATTCAATTCATCCAGCTTCTGGTGGGCGTTGCTCGCCAAGTTGGAGGCGCGCTGACCTACTTTTTCCAGTCCCTTCAAAAATGCGGTTTTCACATTGGTGTTCCAAGCTGCCATCTTGCTCATCCTTTCTTAGACGGTCCGCTACTGCTTATACAGGTCGTCCCGCAACCGGTAGAGGGTAGCGCCGCGCTTTCTGCGGTTAAAAACCTTTACCCACCAGTCTACGCTGGCGTCGGCGTCGAATTGCATATAGCCCCAGCGAACGCCGTTGATGCGCGTGCCGCGCATGTTGCTGTCGGTCCAGTGAATTTGTTGGGAAACCGGGTCGTAATCCTGAATGATATACATGCTGTGCGGGCCGTTGCCGCCGCCATAGTAGCCCACGATTTGAAAAAAATCCCCCTTTTGAATTTGCACAAGCAGCTGACGGGCCAGTTGAGCGTTTTCTTCCTCCGTGAGGCTGTCGTCATATTTGAATTGGGCCGCTATTTCAAAGGGGCTGCCGTCTTCGGCAGTTTCAGGCCGCCACTCAATGCCGTAATCATAGGGCGCGCAGGCGGCCTTGCTGTTGTTTTTGGGCATGTGCAGCGCCAGGTCTGGATAAGCGCGCATGCGGTATTCCTTAGCGTAGGTATCAAACAGCCGCATGACGAAGTTTTTACAAACGCCGATATCGCCATCCTCCTCAGCCGGTGCAAACTTGTAGCGCTTATCCTTTGAATTGGCATAAGCCAGAGCGATCATTCGTTCAATGAGCTCTTCCTTGGGTGAAAGCACCCGGCGGGTAATGGCGGCCACAGGCGTTGCGGCGGTGGGATTTGTACTGGCAAAGCCCTGCACGCGCAACACAGCCTCCTCACAGGGCGGCTGATTGAAGGTGAAAACGTGTTCAAACACATCGCCTTCCTGCTCCTGCCGATAGAGATGACCTTCTACCTCCAATTCCACCACGTAATACGCAACGTTGACGCCTTCCACCCGCACCGTCAGCTTTCCGCCGCTTTCATAGCTGCTTTCCGGGGCGGGACTGATAAGATAAACCGCCGGCCTGGGCGGCAAATCGGAAAGAGAAACCTCGTCCTCTTCGGCCAGCGCAGGGAAGACCGCCAGCAGCAGGGTAAGCAGCGCCAGCCAGATACTTTTTCGCATGACGTTTCCTCCCTTGCGGATGGGCGGCGCATCCCGCACCCCGCTCTTAGTATACCACAAAAAAGCAAGCCTGTTCGCTTGAAAAGCTGGTTTTTACAGGTTACCAATGCAACAGCAGCGCATCGGTCTCGCAAACAAAATGAGCGCTTTCAATGGGCAGGATTTCTCCATCTAGATTCAGCCGCATGTGAGGCGAAGAAAGGGTGCAGGTAGAAGCCAGGTAGCGGTGGGCAATGGCGTGCTGATGCAACTTGCCCAGCATCAGCGAAGGCAGATAGAAGGGAATCTTCCATCTGGGCACCGCATCCACCACCAGAACGTCAAACAATCCGTCGGTCACGTCGGCCAGGGGCGTAATGGGAATACCGCCGCCGATGAACCGGCCGTTGCCGATGGAGCAAATCATATACTTGCCGTCCATGGGCTTGCCGTCGATTTCCACGTGCATTTCAAACGGGCGAAACGCTTTGATGGCGCGAAGCACGCCATATAGATAGGGCCAAATGCCGCGCACCTTCTTTTTGGCACTTTCGGCAAAATCCAGCACCATCACATCAAATCCGGCGCCGCAAACGTTCATAAAAAACCGGTCGTTCATCATGCCCGTGTTTACGGGGCGCGGAGGATGGGTGAGAATGAAATCCAACGCCTCGTCCCACTGCTTGGGAAGGGCAACGGTTTTGATGAAATCGTTCCCGGTTCCGGCAGGCACAATGCCCAGCGCCGTGCGGGTGCCCCGCAGGCCGGCGGCCGTCTCGGTTACCGTGCCGTCGCCGCCAAAGGCGACAACCGTTTCATGACCCGCCTGCGCCGCAAGCTGGGCCAGCTCGGTAGCGTGGCCGGGATGATCGGTCAGGTGAAAATCAAAGGGGATTCCCTTATCAGCCAGGCGTTTGGCGGCTTCCTCGCCAATGTGCTTTGCCAGACCGTTTCCGGCAACCGGATTTACAATCAACTGGAACATTACGCTCCGCCTTTCCAACGGGTTTTCAAGGATATCAATTTATTCTAACGCATTTTGGAGCAAAAGAAAAGGCGCAAATGCCAGAAAAGCGCGAAGAAAATCGAAAGAAAGCCTTTTCGGCCAGTGTTTCCGAAGAAAAATCAAAAAGGCTTTTGGCCTGCTCAACACGGAAAGCAGAAAAACGTCAATCGAAAAGAAAACATGCGGAGCGCTGCGGTATTCGTTTCGCCTTTTCCTGTCAGCTGCCGCCAGAGGAAATAAATGTGAATTATTATCATAAATCAAAAATAAAAGTTCGGAAAAATACTCGTTGACAAATGAGATAAAGTGTATATAATAGGCACGTGCCTTAAAAATAGCACAAAAACACGAACATTAAAGGAGACCGTGTATGAAAAAGATTGTTGCTGTAATGCTCTGCCTGGCTCTTGTGCTAATGTGCGCCGTTGGTTTTGCAAACGAAGCGATTGATCCGGCGGACCTGCGAATCGGCGTGATCATGATCGGCGATACTTCCGACATGGGTTTCAACTACAGCCACTTGGTGGGCTTGCAGGAAATGCAGAAGAATCTGGGCGTTGAAGACAGCCAGATTACCATTTTGGAAAACGTGGCTGATGACAATACCTGCGCAGACGCTATCAGCGAACTCATCAGCAATGGCTGCAATGTGATTATCGGCAACAGCTTCGGTTTCCAGACCTATATGTTTGAAGCGGCTCAGCAGAATCCCCAGGTGCTGTTCTGCCATTACAGCGGCCTGCTGCAGAACGATTCCAACTTCTGCCGCTTTAACGCCCGCAACTATCAAACCCGGTATTTGCAGGGCATTGCCGCGGCTCTTCGCAGCCAGACCGGCAAAATCGGCTTTGTGGGCGCGTTCAAGAACGCCGAGGTGAACGTTTCCCTCAATGCTTATGCTTTGGGCGCTCAGAGCATCAATCCGGACGTTGCCGTGTATGTGAAGTACACCAACAGCTGGTACGATCCGGATGGTGAAACCGCCGCCGCCAACGCCTTGATTGACCTGGGCTGCGATGTGATCTGCCAGTATGTGAACACTACCGGCCCTCAGACCGCTGCGCAGGAACGCGGCGTGTGGGGTCTGGGCAGCGACTATGATATGACGGAGTTTGCTCCTGACGCTCATCTGTTTGCCGCCTGCATGAACTGGGGCGCGATTTACACCAAACTGATCGGCACCATTGTTGCCGGCGAGTTTAACGGCGGCCTGATCTATGGCGACGTAGCGGACGGCACCCTGTACCTGACTCCCTTCAGCAAAAATGTGGCTGAAGGCACGGAAAAAGCTGTGCTGGCTGCCATGGACAAGATGGCGAGCGGCGAATGGGATGTATTCCAGCAGGATGTTTATGATGTGGACGGCAATTTGATTCCCGCTTCCACCTTTACCGATGATTATCTTTACTCCGGTATGACCGACTTGCTGGTCAAGGGTGTTGTCGTAAAGTAATCTGGAAAGCATCGATACGGGGGTGCGGTGATGGCCGAATCCCCGTATTCTTTTCTGTTTTCAAGTGGATATACGAAAAGGGGAAAGCGTTATGAAAGTGATTCAAAACAGAGACTATTCTTCGCTGATTGCCGCTGCCACGAAGAAAATTCCTTGTGACCTGACCATCCAAAATGTAAAGCTGGTCAATGTCCTGACGGGCGAAATCTATCCTGCAAGCGTAGACGTGAAAGACGGCGTGATTGTGCACGTGCAACCGGGTGAAAAGTGCGATTCCGTAAGCGGAAAGGTTGTGGATGGCCATGGCAAATACCTGCTGCCCGGTTTTGTGGAAATCCATATGCACGTGGAATCCTCCATGCTGACGCCGGAAAGCTTCGGTCGGGAAGCCGTATTGCATGGAACGACCAGCGCAATGACAGATCCCCATGAAATTGGCAACGTGTGCGGTATCGAGGGCATCCTCTGGATGGTGGAAGACGCCAAGCGCTCGCCCATGCGCCAGTTCAATCTGGCCTCCTCCTGTATTCCTGCCGACGCTGAGTTTGAAACGGTTCCCTTTCCCATCCGTGCGCCGCAAATGGCTCAACTGTTGGATTCTGAAGGTATTTACGGCATTGCAGAGGTTATGGATTCCAACGCCGTGATTACGGATCAGCCGTTTATGCGGGATATTCTGGCCGAAGGCCGCAAGCGGGATGTGGTCATCCAGGGGCATGCGCCTTATGTAACCGGACGGAACATGTCCGCCTACCGCCTGGCCGGTGTGATGAATACCCATACCGTTTTGAGCGCGGATGATGTGCGGGAGTGCATGCGCATTGGGATGCATGCCAATATGCAGTGTTCTTCGCTGTCCACCATGTTTGGTTTGCAAAAGATGGTAGCCGGCACGGAAGGCATGCGCTACTATGATTTTCTTTCTGTGTGCACCGACGACGTTCATGCCAAGGACATGCAGCAGCGCGGTCATGTGAACGCCTTGCTCCGGGCGCTGCTGGACGCTGGAATGGACACGATGGACGCCATTCGCTGCTGCACCTGGAACCCGGCGCGTGAAACCGGTTTTGAAGACATCGGCGCTATTGCGCCGGGCTTTGCGGCCGATATGCAGCTGGTGGACGAACTGGACGGAAGAGAACCGGATATGGTGTTTGTAGGCGGAAAAATGGTGGTGGCCCATGGAAAACTGCTGCCGCCGCCGGCTGAAAAGCGAACGGCGCCTTTTCTGAATACGGTGCAGCTGGCGCCCTTGACGGCGGAGGACTGTCTGCTGAAGGCGCCGGAGCGGGATGCGGAGATTGCCGTAATCAACTGCGCAAGCGGCAATCGGCTGGAGTTTGCCGCCGAGTGGGAGGAACTGCCCATGGTAAACGGCGCGGTGGATCTTTCCGAAAAACCGGAGTACTGCTTCGTGGCGGTTTTTAACCGATTCAACCGGGGAACAAAGTGCATTGCCGTGTACAAGCATTTCGGGCTGAAAACGGGCGCGATGGCAACCACCATTTCCCATGACTGCCACAACATCATTGTTGCATACAGGGATCCCGCCGACGGCGCCGTAGCCGTTAACCGCTTGCGCGAAACCGGCGGCGGTATTGTTGCGGTGAAGAATGGCGCGGTGCTGGGAGAGGTGTGCCTGCCGGTTGCCGGCCTGATGGCGGATGTGCCCTGCGCAGAGCTGGTGAAGCAGCTGGATGTTTTGGATGAACGGCTTCAGCAAATTTGGGAGAACCCTTCCCTGCTGAAACTGTCTTTGCTGGCGCTGACCGTTATGCCCGGTATTTCCATGACGGATACCGACATGGTGGACGGGCTGACCCGTACGCGCGTTCCCTCCTTCCGCAAAAAGCAAAAATGAATCCGGGCCGAAAGGCTCACGGGGAGATGAACTGGTTGAAAACCGTACACGAATCGGAATACGCAGTCCAGATGAAGCGCTGCTGCAAAACGTTTGGCCGGGTCGTTGCCAACGATCAGGTAGAGCTGAACCTGAAGTGGGGTGAAATTCATGCGCTCCTTGGCGAAAACGGCAGCGGCAAGACCACGCTGGTCAATATGCTATCGGGGATTTATCAGCCGGATGACGGAGAAATCTGGGTGGATGGCAGAAAAACGATAATCGATTCGCCCAAAGCAGCCTATCAGCTGGGCATTGGCATGATTCATCAGCATTTCATGCTGGTGGATGTGCTTACCGCTACGGAAAACATTATCCTTGGGCTGAAAGGCACGCTTTTGCTGAATCGCCGAAAAGTCAGCGCGGAGATTCGTCAAATGATTGATACTTACGGTTTTCGCATTGACCCGGAACGCAGAATTTATGAAATGTCGGTTTCTGAAAAGCAAACCGTGGAAATCATCAAGGCGCTTTACCGCGGGGCGGAGATCCTGATTCTGGATGAACCCACCGCCGTGCTGACGCCGCAGGAAACCGACCGGCTGTTTGATGTGCTTCGCCGTATGAAGGCAGAGGGCAAGTGCGTGGTCTTAATCAGTCATAAAATGAACGAGTTGTTTGCCGTGGCGGACAAAGTAACCGTTCTGCGCAAAGGAAAGTTCATTGAAGAACTGGATATGCGCGCCGTTACGCCCGAACAGCTTACATTCGACATGGTGGGCCATCCGGCGAAGCTTTCGCTGACCTGCCCGGTCAGCAGGGAAACCCAGCCGTATTTGAAGGTGAAAAACCTGACGGTACGCGGAATATCGGGTACGGAAAACGTGAAAAACCTCAGCTTTGAGGCCTACGCAGGAGAAATCCTCGGCGTTGCTGGCATTGCAGGCAGCGGCCAAAAGGAACTGTGCGACGCGCTGGCCGGCGTTACGGCCCCGGAAAACGGAGTAATTGAAGCCGGGGGAAAAGAGATTCAGGGCATGACCCCGCTGGAAATTTACGATGCGGGCGTTCATATCGCTTATGTTCCCGAAGATCGGCTGGGCATGGGGCTGATTCCCACGTTGGGCATGATGGAAAACGTGCTGCTTCGTTCTTTTGAGCGCACGGACGGTTTTTTTCTGAACAAAAAATCCGCCGCCGAAACCTGCGAACAAATGGTCAGGGATTTGGATATTTCCGCCCCCGATTTGGTTACGCCGGTAAGCCGCTTGTCCGGCGGCAATGTGCAAAAGGTGCTCCTGGGCCGGGAAATTCAGGGGCATCCGCAGCTGCTGATTGCCGCCTATCCCGTGCGCGGTCTGGATATTGGCGCAACCTACAAAATCTATGACCTGATGACGCAGGAAAAGCTGCGTGGAGCCTGCGTGCTGTTTATCGGCGAAGACCTGGACGCTTTGCTTGGCATTTGCGACCGCGTGCTGGTTTTGTGCGGAGGAGAAGCGGCTGGCTGCGTGCGGCCGGCCGAAACCACCAAAAGTGAAATTGGCTATCTGATGATGAAGGGCGACGCCGGAAAGGAGGAAATGTCAGTATGAACGCAAAGAAAATTCATCTGAGCCGAAAGCGGGTTTTTCGTTTCATGGCTTCACTGCTTAGCTTCCTCCAACTGGCGGTTGTTTTTCTTGGACAGAGCACCGAGGCAGGCTCCTTTGCGGCGTCCGCTTGGGTTCTGATAACAGGCGGAAAAGCGGCCGGCGTCGTTTGCGGCCTGATTTCAACGCTGGTAGCGGCTGGTTTGATTCTCAGCGCCGTTTTGCTGCTTCTGCCAAACGCTACAAGACTGACCGGTCGATTTTGCGCTTTGTTTTCAGCCTATGTGCAGGCGGGCCTTGTCGTGCTGTTGTTGCTGCTGTGCTGGCTTGGAGTGGGCAACCCCGCCGCAGTAAACGCCTTGTTTGGCGGCGAGCATGTTTACGCTGTAAATTACGTGATTCTGCTTCTGGCTTTTGGCGTTCTTGGGCTTTTGTTCGCCTCCCGGTTTGAGCGAATCGCCCAGAAAATTCCTCCCACCTTTTTGCAGGCGCTTTCCATCCGGCTGCTCGCCATCCTTGGAGCCGTGGTTTGCAGCATGCTGATGATTCTGCTGATTGGGTATAATCCGCTGGCCGTTTTTGAGCAAATCTATAAGGGATCCATCGGCACGGCCAATGCGCTCACCATCACCATGGAGCGGAGTATACCCATGGTGCTTGGCACAATGGCGGTCATTGTTGCGTTCAAAATGCATTTTTGGAATGTGGGCGTTGCCGGTCAGCTTACCATGGGTGCTGTTTTCGCCTCCTTTTTCGCCTACCGGCTGGGAGATGCGTTGCCGCATGCGGCGCTGATTCCGCTGATGTTTGCGGCAGGGGCGGTTGGCGGAGCACTGTTTGCTTTTTTGCCCGCTTATGCCAAAATTCACTGGAATACCAGCGAAACCCTGTTTGCACTCATGCTGAACTACATTTCCACCTATATTGTGCAGCTGCTGCGGCGCGGCCCGTGGGAGGACCCGATGATGCCCTCCTTTGGACAGTGTCCCATGTTTGTGGACAATGCGCGGCTAACCAAAATCTTCGGCTGCTCCAGCGGGTGGGTGGCGGCTCTGATCATCATTGTCTTGGTAACGGTTTATTTGCAATACACTCGTCATGGCTTTGAAATTCGCGTGGTGGGCGAACAGGAAAAAACGGCGGAATACCTGGGCGTACCGGTGAAGCGGGTTGTGATGCGTACCATGCTGATTTCCGGAGCCATCGCCGGGATTGCCGGCATGCTGAAGATAAGCGGCGCGGATTTCAAGCTGAATGAAACCGTAGCTGGCGATATCGGTTTTACGGTGATTACCGTAGCGTGGTTGGTGAAGCTGAATCCGCTGGCAGGCGCGGCTGTCGCCATACTGTTTAGCGCGATGAACAAGGGCTGTGAAAGCCTTTCCATGTCCGCCACGCTGCGGGTGAACGGTGTGAATATACCATCCGCCTCTGCAACGGTCATCATTGGCATTTTGCTTCTGTTCGTCTTGGGATCTGAGTTCTTTTTGACCTACCGAATCGTGTTCAAAGGAAAACAGCTGATAAAGGGCGGTGTCACCAAATGACGGGATATGTTCTGATTGCGCTTCTTGCCGCCGGCGTTAAGGCCGGAGCGCCGCTGCTGCTGGGTACGTTGGGAGAAATCCTGACGGAAAAATCCGGCAGCCTGAACATGGGCGTAGAGGGCGTTATGGGCGTTTCAGCCGTTGCCGCGCTGGCGGCTGGGTTTTATACCGGCAGCATTGCTTTAACGGTGCTTGCCGCCATCCTTGCAGGCATGCTGTGCTGCCTGATCTACAGCTTCATGACGGTTACCCTGAAGGCAAACCAGCTCATTACAGGCTTGAGCATCAGTATTCTGGGTGGAGGCGTATGCAACATGATGGGCGCTTTCATCAACAATTCCGCCAAGACGGCCAAAACGACCGCACGCTTCAACAGCACGGTGATGAGCCTGTTTTCGGGCCTGGATCAGGGGCTTTCCATCGGCACAGAAGAAACCATTCCGTTTCATTACTACCTGGACAAACTGCTGAGCGGCATGAATTTCTTTGTGATTGCAGGCGTTGCGCTTGCGTTTGGCCTGTGGTTTTTCTTCAACAAAACCAGGCCGGGCCTGCATCTGCGCGCCGTTGGGGAAAACCCGAAAGCTGCGGATGCTATGGGAATCAGCATCACGGGATACCGCTATCTTGCCTCCATCATCGGCGGCGCCATGATGGGGCTGGCGGGCCTGTTTATTTGCATGAATGTAGGCGGAAAGTGGGAGTACAATCTCATTGGCGGCCAGGGGTGGCTGGCCGTTGCACTGGTGATTTTTGCAAAATGGAATCCGCTCAAGGCGATTGGCGGGTCCCTGGTTTTTGGAATTCTGCTTCGGCTATACCTGCATATCAAGCTCAGCTTTTTGCCGGATAACTGCGAAGCATTGCTGATGATGCTGCCTTACGTTATGACCTTGATTACCCTGATCCTATCCGGGCGCAGCCAAAACAAAGGCGAAAACGCGCCTGCCGGCAGCGGCAGCAATTTCTTCCGTGAAGAACGATAAAGAGCCCCCCTTTTCCCTTAGCCTGACATCAATCTGTTTTGCCAGAAAGGGGAGGAGGAAAATATCGCTGTTTGAAAGGTTTTCCTGACAGGCTTTGCCGAAGATGGGGGAACAAGAGCTTTTGTAATACTTTAGCAGGATTTGCAGCGGATGTATCAAAAAAGAAGCGCGCCAACCAGGCGAGCTTCCAGACTGTCAAATCATTTATGCTGGGACGCGGTCAGAGAGAGGCGGCCCCCTGACTGAAATCGTATAGCCTGTCTGACCTGCGGTCGGCCAATGCAGCAGTTTCCCTTGCTGTGCGCGGTACCCAAGCGGGTGTGGTGCTTTCGGTTCCGTCAGTCTGCCCAAGAAATCCTAATAAGAGCGTTTGCATCCGCGAACCTGGCTACGTTGTTACGCGGGAAAAGAGCTGCGGCAGAAGACGGCTTAGAGTATCCGACCTAAAACCCCGGCCGGTGCCGGAAAAAAACAGGTATCCAGCGGGTACAACCGCCATAGGCAGTTAGCGACCCACAGGTTGGGCGCGAAACCAGGAAGCGCCACGACAGTTGTTCTCCCGGCGATTGAACTGCGCTCTGCCTTCTGCTCCTCCGTTTTTTGACAAACTGAAAGCTCGCCTATCGGGCGAACTTCAGACTGTCGCAAAACCATTTTCAGGGAGTTGTCAGAGAGGCAACTGCTTCCCTGACTTCTTCGTATCGACCAGCCTGGCCGGTGGACGGGGCGTTCTCGGTTACACCGAAAACAGTACCGACAGTTTCTGGCGAAAAAGATCGCTGACTGGCGAGCTTCTTTCCCTGAGGCTTGCGGCATTTATATGAATGAAGCTGCGGTTTCAAACCGCAGCTTCACAAAAGGGGCGTTACGGGCGTAAACCCATGCCGCCTTCCAGCGTGATGGTTTCGCCGCTCATATACTTGAAATCGGGAGAGGCCAGCTGCACGCACACACGGCCAATTTCCTTTTCGGCGTCGCCATAGTGTCCCATGGGAGGCATTTTCACATTGGCTTTGAAAGCATCGGGATAGGCTTTTTCAAATTTTTCCAATTGCGCCGTCCAAGCCAGCGGGCAAACCACGTTTACGTTGATACCGTCGCGGCCCCACTCGGTAGCGGCCACACGGCTCAAACCGCGGATGCCTTCCTTGGTGGCGGCATAGGCGCATTGACCATAATTGCCAAACAGCCCGGCGCCGGAGGCAAAGTTGATGACCGAGCCCTTGGTTTCCTTCAAATAAGGATAGCAAGCCTTCATGTAATAGAAAGCCGCGTACAAACCGGAGTACAGCGCCAGATTAAACTGCTCGGTGGTATGATCCGCCAGCGTAACGCCGGACGCGGAAGCCTGAGCATTGTTAATCAGCACATCAATATGGCCGAAGGTGTCAATGGCTTCTTTTACCACTTGCTTAGCAATGGATTCATTGTCCGCGCCTGCGGAGATATCCGCCTGAACGGGCAGCACCTTTATGTGATACAAGCGTTCCAGTTCTTCCTTGGCGTCTTCCAGCTTTTGCATATTCCGGCCGGTTAACACCAGGTTTGCACCCTCTTTTGCATACGCGGTGGCAATGCCATAGCCGATGGAGCCGCAGCCGCCGTTTTCCAGTACAGCGCGTCCGCCGCCCGTAATAATTGCTGTTTTTCCAGTCAAAAAGCCCATAAATCCATCTCCTTTGTTTTGAAACCACTGTTATTATACAATATGGGTGGGGGCTTTTCAAGGGGAGAGGTTTGCCTGACGGTATTTTTTTGTCAAAGTTTTCACAATTGTTTTCAGCAAAGCGGCTTTAGCCTATGGGATTATGTTCCATAGGCGTGCGGAAGGGATGAGGCTGAAGAAAGTCGGAGACTATTTGTAGGCGTTGAAGATTAGAAAGCCAAAAAGAGGACGCATGAGGAGCGTTGCTGCGACCTCGTTGGGTAAGCCAGATGCTTATCAAGTTTCTTGCGCAGTAAAACGAGGGGAGCCGTAGAAGCGCTTCTGGTCTTTCTGATGGCTGCGTTCCGCTTCGCCATTATGACGGGAACATAGGGCCGAATCAGCTTGCGGCGGACGCCCAGGCAAGGATGGTTTGTTCCAAAAGCGCTTTGATTCCACCTTTGGATGGTGAGAAGCGGTTGGCAAGTTCAAAACTGCTGTTCGTACATACTCCGCCTTTATGCCCAATGTGAATTGGAACGTTGCAAAGAAAAAACGGATAATTTTCAAAAAATGATTGACGAATGAGCAATGATCTGTTATAATTAACAACGCTGGTTCTGACATGGAGAGATGGCCGAGCGGTTGAAGGCGCTGGTCTTGAAAACCAGTGATGCTGAAAGGCACCGGGGGTTCGAATCCCTCTCTCTCCGCCAGAATTTTATATATACCGTTCACGTGGAGAAGTACCCAAGTGGCCGAAGGGGCTCCCCTGCTAAGGGAGTAGGGTGCGATAAGTGCCGCCCGGGTTCAAATCCCGGCTTCTCCGCCATAATAAGTACCAGCTTTTGATACAAAGGCTGGTACTTTTTTTCCCTATTTTTTCTTCCATTTTAATAAGAAAGCAGAGTTTGTGATGACAAGCACGGAGCCTGCGTTGTGAACCAGCGCACCGACAACGGGGTTCAGCGTTCCGAGAATGGCCAGCGCAATGGCGATAAAGTTCAGCGTCATGGAAAAAGGCCATGTTCAGCTTGATGGTAGTCATCATTCGCTTGGACAGCGCAACAGGGTGCGGCAGTTCTTTAACTTTGTCGTCCACCAGCGCAATGTCGGCCGTGTCCACGGCGATGTCGCTACCAACGCCGCCCATGGCGATACCCACATCTGCTTTTTTCAGCGCCGGGACGTCGTTCACGCCGTCGCCAATCATGCACACGGGCATTTCCTTGGCCTGGTATTCGCCGATGAATTTCAGCTTATCTTCCGGCAGGCAGTTTGCACGTACCTCATGGATGCGTAGCTTTTCGGCAATGGCCTTCGCGGCGTTTTCATGGTCGCCGGTGAGCAGCACAGGCTGTACGCCAAGACCGGATAGGGAGGTGATGGTTGCCGCGCTTTCCCTTCGCAGCGTATCGGACAGGGCCAGGAATCCGGCGAATCCCCCGTCGACCGCCACATACGTCACGGTGCATCCCTGCCGGATATGAGTTTCCACGCTCGGTAGGGAAGCAATTTCAACACCATGCTCCCGCAGCAGTTCCGGGTTGCCGGCCAGAACGCTTTTTCCCTCAATACGCGCGCATACGCCCCGGCCCGGGATCATTTCAAAGCCTTCCTCTGCGGCCAGTTCCACGCCGTTGTTCTGGCTGCAACTCACAATGGCTTTGCCCAGCGGATGCTCGGAAAACTGCTCCGCAGAGGCAGCCAGCCGGTAAATCTCTTCTTTTTCATAGTTTTTGGAAACGCTGTCCACCGCGACGACTTCGGGTGTGCCGTAAGTCTGCGTTCCGATCTTGTCGAAAGCAATGACCTTACAAGCCCCTGTTCCCGCAGGGTGAAGTCGAAGAACGCTAGAAAACTCGCCGCTTGGCGAGTTTTGGGGACAACCGGAAACCTCAGTTTGCGCCAAACTTCACAGTATCGAGAAAGTGGCAAATGAAAAAGCGGGTGCGAAGGGTGTTCGTGGATTTTGGCATGGTTGAAATCCTTATGGTTCGGCGATGCCAAATTTGCTTCCGAGAGTTCCTTCTTTATCGAACGCCTTTTGCCGCTTCCCCAAAGGGGCTTTTTCAACGGGCTGAGTCAGACACGCCAAACCGCCGTGTCTGACTTTTGCGTTTCCCCAAAATTTCTTTCCGAGTAAACCTGACGGGGGACTTGTGCGTTATAAAAGTGTAAGGCTTGTTGCAACGGCCGGAAGGCGAGGAACAAACGATGATAGATGAACAAACCTTTTTGCGGGAAGTGACGGACATGGAACGCTTGCTTTACCGGGTGAGCCGGAATTTGCTTTCATCGCCGCAGGAATGTGAAGATGTGGTGCAGGAGGCTTTAACCAAAGCCTGGGCCAAGCGCAGCCGGGCACAGAGCGAATGGTTTCGCCCCTGGCTGGTGCGCATTGTGGTGAACGAATGTCATAACCGGTGGCGGCGCAAAAAACGCCTCTTTTTGATGGAGAGTGTGGAAATGCCAGAACAGGAGGCGGGTGTTCCCAATCAGGAGCTTAGGCAAGTGCTGGATGCGTTGCCGGAGAAGCTGCGTCTTGTGTTGACGCTGCACTACTTGGAGGGCTTTTCGGTTGCAGAAATTGCGCAAATTACCCATGCAGCCGAAGGAACGGTAAAGTCACGCCTGCATGAGGCACGCTTACGGCTGAAAGCGGAATGGGAGGAGGGAGAACAATGAGATGGAATGACGCAATGCTCGAAAGGCTGGATGACGCCTTTGAACCAACGCCGGACGGATTCCACAATGCGGTGCAGCAGCGGATGAAGGCGCTATGCGCTGGGCGAAAAGAGCCTAAACGCTTTTCAGCCAGACGCTTTCTGTTGGCGGCAGCGTTGTGCGCGGCGCTGCTGTGCGGCGCAGCCCTGGCATTGAGCAAGCTTGGCGCTGTTTATTTCTTGACGCAAAGGATCTACGGAGGCCCCGAAAGCGCGGAGGTGGAGCCGGGCGTGCTGGCGCCCATCAGCCAAAGCTATGAGAGCAGCCTGGCATGTGCAGAGGTGCGCGATTTGTGGCAGCAAGAAAACCGACTGGGCATCTGCTTTCATTTGTCGCCCGAAGAGCCGGAAACGTATCGCTTGCTGGCGGAAACGGATCTTGGAACGGATGGCGAGCAAATGGACCGCGTCTGGTGGGAGGGGAAAAGCTTTCCTCTGGACGAATGGCTGCCGGAGGGAAAGCGGCTGCTGGTGGCAAATCCCCAATATATGGAAGTTGGCGGCGTGCGCCTGCTGAACCGGCAGGATTGGATGCCGCAAGAGCAGGGGGAAATCTTTTATGTGGAGGGTGATTTATCACGCCTGGCTGCTCAGACCGCCACGTTGAACCCGGATGGCACCCTTACCGTAACGGTTGGCATAACGCTTTCTGTTTATGGAACGGACATTTTGGAAAACACCTTGCTGACGGCAACCGTTCCTGCGCCGGACAGTTGGATGAAGGAGGAAAACAAATGAAGCGGTTGGCTGTGTTGATGATAGGACTGATGCTGATATCGGCGTGCGCCGCATCCGCTCTGGCATATTCGTATGATGAAACCGGTAATCCCCTTTGGTGCATGCCGGAGGAGGTAGACCTTTCCAAAGTCCGGGAAGAAAACGGGCGGCTAATCGGAGAAATTGGAATTCCGCAAAAGGATGGCGACGAGCATGTACTGAAAATCGATTGCCCCATTCCTGCCCTATTTTCACGGGAGCAACAGGCAAAACTATCTGTTACCTACCGAGAAATCAGCAAAAAACAGTTGATGGAGGCCATGGAGGCGCTGAAGCAAAAGGAAAACGCCGATCGGTTTAGCGAATACAAAAGCGGCTGGGAATCCCGTTGGATTGGGTATAGCGTCAACGGAAAGGATGGCGACGGCTTTTCCTATCCCTGGTTGATGCCGGGCTATCAAACCAAGGACGCTGCCTTTGCCGTAGAAAAGCTGAGAGAATTGGCGCAGCAGCTAGCGATTCCCTTAGACCTGTCAACGGCGGTTGTCGCCCGGAATACGGCGGATGACTGGCTGGCTTACTCCAGCGCAACGCAAAACAGCAGCACGTGGTATCAGGAGATTGCGCAAGCCTATGCGAATTTGCCGGGCGATGCCATTCTGATAACGGCAGGGTATCAGCTGTACGGCTTGCCGGTGCAGCGCCAGTTCAGATGGAAAGTTGGGGAGAGCTGGTATGGCGAAGCCTCACAGTTGCAGTGCGCGGTGGGGGAGAATGGTACGTTTTGGGAAGTTCAGATTACGAATGTGCCGGAAGTGGAGAGTCGGGAAGCCATCACCCTGCCCCGGAGAAGCTGGCAGGAGGTGCTCAAGCTGTGCGTGGCGCAAAGCTATTGGCCCAATACGGTTGCGAGGGATATTCAGGTGGAAAATGATTCCCTGTTTGGCGACTATACCGTTTATGCTGCGTACGATGTGATTACGTCCATTGAGCCATGCTGGCTGGGACGGGAAAAGCAATGCCTGGAACCGGCCTGGGCGGTACGGGGACTGTCCAAAGTGCTGAAGGACGACAGCATTTGCAGCTGGTTTGAGCGAGCCGTACCGGCGTTGCCATAAAACGGTTTCCATATTCCTTCGGCCATATTGGCTTCAAAGCGGGAAAAGCTGCATGCGAGATGGAAGCAGCCAGGAAACGGCGTAAGCAGAACGTTTTTTATGATGAAGCGCTTGTTTGCGGCGAAAGCAAGCCTCAATCGCCGTCCGGAAGCCCTTTGCAACCAGGCGGGCAAAGCCAAAGCGTCTTCACCCCGCGAATGTATATTCTGCCACTTTTGGGGAAACCTGTTTTTCGGAGGTGAAAAACATGAGTCCCAAAGAACTGTTGTACATCGAGGATGCGCTGGGCCACGAAACCTTCCTGCAATCGCAGTGCCGTCAGGCCGCTCAGGCTCTGCAAAACCCGGAGCTGAAAAACTATGTAAATCAATTGGCTGACCAGCACCAGCAGCTTTTTCAAAAACTGTATCAACTGGTGTAGGGGAAGGAGGATGCGCGCATGAACGACCAGGAAATCATGGAAAGCTTGCTTTTAACCACCAAGGGCGTATGCGATTTGTATATGCACGGCACCATTGAATCCGCTACGCAGAACGTGCACACCGCTTTTGATCAGGCCCTGGATGAAAGCCTGTGCATGCAGGACGAAATTTACCAAAAAATGGCCGCTCAGGGCTGGTATCCGTCAGAGCAGGCTCCTCAGCAGCAAATCGATAAGGTGCGCAATAAGTTTGCCAACGCCTGAAACCGTGACGAAGGGGCCAAGATTTCCTTGGCCCCTTCAGACCATCAAAAAAGCTTGCCGGACGGCGAGCTTTTTTAACGAGAAACGTACTTTGCCTGCTCGCCTGCGGCTCGCCGGACGGCAAAGAGCGTAAGGAAGCCTTGCTGCGCAGGGCACAGGTTGCTGAAAAAGCGGAGGCGCAGGAGGCATTGCCTCCTGCCGGGGCTTTGGGGGCGGAGCCCCTAAGCCTTATGCCACAGCTTTTTCCCTGCGAACAAACGTAGCCGTGTGCACGGACGCACTCTCTCGCAGAGGTTTTTTTCAACAGTCTGAGCCTTGCTGCGCAAGGCAGCCGAAACCGATGTACACGCCGCCGGTTTCGGAATGAAAATCGGAGGGCTGCGGCCCTCCGATACCTTCTAGGTTTTTTTCGACACTCTGTAACGAAAGCGTTGCGCCTCCCTGTCAGTGAGGCGCAACGCTTCCGTTTTTTTGAATGGTTACGGTTCAATGGCATCCGTGCGCCATACAAAGCGTACTGTGCCGTTCATGCCGTCGGCAATGCCGGCGTAATTGGAATAGCTTTGGGCCGCCTCTGCCAGTGCGCGCACGCGGTTCAGCAGGCCGTCCAGGTTGTCGTTCACCAGGGCGGTCAGCTTTTCCACACCGTCGGCATTGAAGGTGGTCAAACCGTCCTTCATGTCCAGCACGCCGGTTTGAAGCTGGGCAATGCCCTCTTGGAGAGCGGGTACGCCTTCATTGAGCTGTGCGGCTCCCTCTGCGGCGGAGGCAACGCCGTCGGTGTACGCAATGAGGCCGGCATGGAAAGCATGGTAGCTGTCCAACTGTTCCTTCAGGGCCGTCAAGGCTTCGCAAGTCGCCTGATACTGCTTCAGACTGGCCTGAATCTGCTTTTGCACATTTTCGCTGGCCATGTTCTGATCAATCAAACCTTGAATCTGCGTTTCCGTATTCTGAGCGATGGCAGCCTTCCCTTCCTCGGTGGCCATTTGTGCTTCCGTTTGTTGGCGAATTGTAGCCTTTACCTGCTCGCTGGCCATCTGCTGTTCCACGGCGGTTTCAATCTGCTTTTGCTGAGCCTCGGACAGTTGTCCGGCCTTTTGAGCGGCATTGTAGCTGTCCGGCGTCAGGTTTGCCGCAGCCAGCACCTGGCTGAGCACGTTTTCACGAACGGCAGCTTCCACCTTGGACTCTACTTCGCTCTGAACCGCCTGGGTCACAGCGGCGCGAACCTTGTCCTCCTGTGCGCGCACAGACTGCTCCACCTTGGCGCGGGCCTGTTCGGTAATGCCTTCTTCCGTCATGGAGGCAATCAGGGCAGAAAGAACGTCGCTATAGTTGTCGATGGTCAGTTCCGGCACATTTGCGCTGGAAGAAGCCAGCTGCTGATTGGCCGTGGCCAACAGGGTGTTGAAAACTTGGGTGGAACCGGCCACCAGCGTTTCGTTGTTGCCGGTCAGGGTCGTCAGTCCGTCGGACAGGCTGCCAATGCCCTCTGCCAGGGTATTAGCGCCGGTACCGAGATTGTCCAGTCCGTCGGAAAGCTGAACGCTGCCGTCCAGCAGGCGGGTCATGCCGTCGCTCAGGTCGTTCATGGCTTTTTTCAAATCGGCCGTATCGTTCAGTTCGTCTACGTCCAACATGGCAAAAGGCTCGTTTGTGGCCAACGTTACGGTGACCGGCAGGGCAAAGCCCTTTGCATCGGCCGAGATTTCCACATAGGCCGGCACTTCCAGCTTTTTTGCATCCAGCGCTAGGTTTTCCTGCATACCGGGCAACGCAACGCCTACTACCACGGTATGGTCGCCGTCGTTCATCACACGCCCGTTTACCACTTCCACATTGGTAAAAACCTGGTTGTCCAGCAGCGCGCCGGTTAAAACGGCAAAGGGCACGGTCATGGTTTCCTGCTGACCGTTGAGCAGCACGGACCGCTGCTCGGCGACCTGATAGTCAAAACGAATGGTGACTTTGCCGTCTTTTCCTGCCAGTTCCTGCGGAGAAACGGCGGCGCCATCCAGCGTGTAGGAGACGCTTAACGCAATGGGCAGGCTTTCTTCGCTGGTGCCCTGGTAGTAAATATCGTTGCCGTCAGCCTGCCACGCACTGCCGTCAAACGTTTCGCTGCCCTTCACGTTTTCCACGTCGTTCAGGGTGGTCGCGTCCTTGAGGACAGTTTGCGCTTCGGGGTTGGAGAGCCAGTCGCTTACAATGATTTTGCGGGCTGTTCCATCCGGTTGAGCGAGAATATATACGGTTTCATCCTTCTCGGAGCTTTCCGCCAGGGCGGGCAGCATGACGCCGCACAAAAGCGTTACGGAAATCAGGATAGCCATGAGCTTTTTCATATCCGGGTTACTCCTTTACTTTCATGTTCAGGGTGGTGTGACGCACAACAGGATCCAGCAGCATCAGCAGCGCCGGCAGGAACAGCGCTACGCATACCACGCTGATCAACGCGCCGCGGGCCATAAGCATGCACATGGAACGAATAATGTCCATATCCGAGTAAACAGCCACGCCAAAGGTGGCGGCAAACAGTCCCAGACCACTGACGATGATGGAAGGAAGCGATACGCCAAGAGCTGTAGAAATGGCGTCAAACTTGTTTTTGCCCCCGGAAGTGCGCTCCGCCTTGTAACGCGTGGTCATCAAAATGGCATAATCTACCGTAGCGCCCAACTGGATGGTGGAAATGCAGATTGGCGCAATGAAGGGCAGCGACTGACCCAGATAGTGAGGCAGGCCCAGGTTAATAAAAATGGCCAGTTCAATCACCGCGATGAGAATGACGGGCAGGGTCAGGCTCTTTTCCACCAGCAGGATAATCACAAAGATGGCCAGAATGGAAACCAAGTTTACCACCTGGAAGTCGTGATTTGTGGTTTCAATCATATCCTTGGTGCAGGGCGCTTCGCCGATGAGCATGCCGGAAGGATCGTATTTTTTCAAAATGGTATTCAACTGGTCAATTTGCTGCCCGACTTCATCGCTGGCAACCTTGTATTCGGAATTGATGAGCATCAGTTCCCAACGATCGCTCTTGAGCAGGCTCAGCAGGGAATCAGGAAGCACTTCCTCCGGCACCCGGCTGCCGATAACGCTTTCTAGGGAAAGCACATACTTAACGCCGTCCACCTTTTCCAGTTCATGGGTCAGGTTGCGCAAGTCTTTATCGGGCAAGCCCGCGTCTACCAGCACCATGTGGGTGGAGGCAATCTGGAAGTTCTCGGACAGCTTGCTGTTGGCAATGACGTACTCGATGTCCTCAGGCAGGCATTGGCCCATATCGTAGTACACCTCGTCATTGGTTTTGCTGTAGCCATAATAGGCCGGCGCAATGAGCAGGGCAAAAACAACTAGGAACACGGGAAAAGCCTTGGTAATGGTTTTGGCAAAGCCGTCTGTTTTGCGGATGAGCGGCTTGTGCCGGGTTTTCTGCAGGGGATAGTCAAACAGCAAAATCATGGACGGCAGGATGGTAACGCAGCCGATCACGCCGAGCAGCACGCCCTTCGCCATAACGATGCCCAGATCTCGGCCCATGGTGAAGCTCATGAAGCACAGGGCGATAAAGCCGGCGATGGTGGTGGTGGAACTGCCAATGACGGAGGTAAAGGTATCGTGAATGGCCTGTGCCATCGCCTGGCACTTGTCGCCGGTATGCTCGAGCTGCTCGTTGTAGCTGTGCCACAGGAAAATGGAGTAGTCCATGGTGACGGCCAATTGCAGCACGGCGGACAGCGCTTTGGTAATATAGGAAATTTCGCCCAGAAAATAGTTGCTGCCCAGGTTAAACACAATACACACGCCAATGCTCATAAGGAAAATGACAGGCACCAGCCAGCTGTCCAGCAGCAGCATCATGGCGGCGCAGGCGCACAGCACAGCCAGCCCCACATAAATGGGCTCTTCCTTTTCACACAGGTCCTTCAGGTCGGTAACCAGGGCAGACATGCCGGAAACGAAGCATTGCTTGCCGGCGATGGCGCGAATGTTTCGAATGGCGTCCATGGTGGCGTCCGCCGAGGTAGAGGTGTCAAAAAAGACCGCCATCATGGTGCTGTTGTCGGTATTGAACTCGCGGTAAACCTTCTCCGGCAGCACCTCCATAGGGATGGAAAGGTCGGCCAGATCGTTGTACCACACCACCGATTCCACGTGGTCTACGGCGGCAATTTGGTCTTTCAGGGCCGCTACGTCGCCGGATGGCATATCCTCCACCACAAGTAAGGAAAATGCGCCTTTCCCAAACTCACGGAGCAGCTCATTCTGCCCCACAACGGTATCCATGTCTTCGGGCAGATAGTCCAGCATATCGTAGTTGATACGGGTGCCAACCATGCCCATGACAGAGGGAACCATCAGGATGAGGGCAAGCACCAGAATGACGACGCGGTATTTGACAACCGCTTTGGAGAAACGCATCTTTTTTCATTCCTGCCTTTCTTTGGATTGGGTCCAGTATTCCAAAACCTCCGGCTGCTCCCGGCGAAACTTCACCGCAAACAGCGCAAAGTAAAGGTTTAGAACGCCTTCAAACAGCATACCGACGCCCAGCAGAATCATCAGAACCCGGGCGCTTTGCGTGGGATGCACAAGCAGCGTTGCGCCGATAGCGCCGGCGCAGATTGCCAAGGCCAGCAGAAAGCCCCAGCTTTTCAGCCCAAACCGGCGTGCATCCAGCGAGGATTGAAGTTTGAACAGTCCGTCGGCCATTACGGCGATTCCAATCATCATGCAAAGGAACACCAGCGCCCGGTCCGGGTTGACCAGAATGACGATTCCCAAAACGGCCAGCAGCACGCCAAAGGCCAGGTCAAACTGAAACGCCAGCTGATACAGATCCCTGGAAAAATACCCTATCAGTTTTACCACGCCAAATGCAATGAGCATAATCCCGGCCGTAATGCCTACCGCTGTAATGGATACGTCGGGAAAAGCAATGAGCAAAACGCCCAGCACACAAAAAGCAACAGACATGACAATGTAACAGGTCTTTGCAATTCGAATGGGTTTTGCCGTTTTCATAGTCATCATCTCCTATGCCATCGTTCCCAGGTTTTCCCTGGAACAGGGGAAATCATAGACCCAAAGAGCAGGGGAAACAACGGGCAAACGTACTTGCCTGACCAAAAAGCAGACATTTGGCAAAAAGTGTGCAAAAATCAGACAGTTCACCGCCGCTGTTCTCTTTTCCGGCAATTGATTTGGTTTGCCTATTGTTTGAAAAATGTCGCAATTGATATGCTATTAGCGGTTCTGATACATGCGGTTTTTGAACAAAGGAGGATAACTCAAATGAACGTTTCCGATTGGCTCAAGGGTTTTGCCATGAAGCAGGTGTACCATTATCTGGACAAAGACCCGGATACCAATATTCCCAAGGCGCTGGATTACCTGGAAAGCCACGACAAGGGCGGAGGCATTTCCAGCCAGGTGGATACGATTCGCAAAGCCATTGCCGACCCGAATAACAACTGGTCCCGCCTGGTAAAAAGCCTGTGGACCGATATCGACGCCGCCCAGCGCAAAGCGCTGGTGGAAACAGCCGTGGTGAACGGCTCCATGATTGGCACGCCAATGTCGGAAAAAATGCAGGAAAAATACCAATGCAACATTCCCTGGGCCATTCTGATGGATCCCACGTCCGCCTGCAACCTGCACTGCACGGGGTGCTGGGCCGCTGAATACGGCAACAAGCTGAACCTGAGCTTTGAGGAACTGGACGGCATTATTCGGCAGGGCAAGGAATTGGGAACCTACATCTACATCTATTCAGGCGGCGAGCCGCTGGTGCGCAAGGATGACCTGATTCGCTTGTGCGAAAAGCATAAGGATTGCGCTTTTCTGGCCTTTACCAACGGCACGCTGATTGACGATGCGTTTGCCGATGAAATGCTGCGCGTGCATAACTTTGTGCCTGCCATCAGCATTGAAGGCTTTGAAAAAGCCACCGACAGCCGCCGCGGAGAAGGAACGTATCAAAAGGTGATTGAAGCCATGGAACGTCTCAAAGCCCGCAAGCTGCTGTTTGGCATTTCCTGCTGCTACACCAGCGCCAATACAGAGGTTATAGGCAGCGAGGCATATTTCGACGCCATGATTGATATGGGCGCAAAATTCGCTTGGTTCTTTACCTATATGCCCATTGGCGCGGACGCGGTGCCGGAGCTGATTGCCACCGCCGAGCAGCGCAAGTTTATGTACGAGCAGATTCATAAATTCCGTGAAACCAAGCCGTTGTTTACCATGGACTTTTGGAACGACGGCGACGCCGTAGGCGGCTGCATCGCAGGCGGCCGCGGCTATCTGCACATCAACGCCAACGGCGATGTGGAGCCCTGCGTCTTCGTTCACTATTCTGATTCCAATATCCGGGAAAAAACGCTGCTGCAAGCGTATCAGTCGCCGCTGTTTATGGCATACCGCAAGGCGCAACCGTTTAACGAAAACATGTTGCGTCCCTGTCCGGTGCTGGATAACCCCGGTGCGCTGACCCGAATCGTGGATGAATCCGGCGCTCATTCTACCGACCTGATGAAGCCGGAAAAAGCCTGCGAGTATTGTGGCAAATGCGAAAAGGCTGCCGCCGCATGGGCTCCTGTGGCCGATGAAATCTGGAACAGCCTGCCCGATAAACGCGGTGTGGTTACTTATGGAAAAATGGCCAAGAAAGGCTGACCGGGGCTAAGAAACGGTACGGGACATGCTTGAACATGAAGCATGTCCCATACTGTCAAAATCCCGTTGCGGGGCGTTGTCAGAACCCCCTCTGACGTTCATCGTATCGCCCGGCTGATCGGAAAATGTTCCCCTTTGCTGCGAGCTTTTGGGACAGCTAAAAGCATGCTCGGCTGCGGAGCATGCTTTTGATTGTTGAAAAAACAAAAAATATCGGAGATGCCAGGGAGGCGGAGGCGTCCGCGCCGGTTTTGGCAGCCTTTCGTCTTCCGTTTTTGGGCAGTAACTGGCAAAGGACGCTTTTTGGCAGAAAAGAATCTCGGCAGGCAGGCTCAGGCTGTAAAGCGCCGCTTGCAGCCGCGGCGGCCATCCTTGGAAACGCCACGCATAGAGACTGCGACCGGACCGGCTCCTCATTCGGTTGAAGGCTGTCAGCTGAACGAATGTTGAAGACAGCGGCCGCGCCTCCTTCTCGCCCTCTGGCGGGAGTCGGAGGAAAGTGGGTGTTCTAATGAGCGCAGCCCATGAAAGAGGGATGCAAGCTCACAGGCGGGCACAAAACAAGCGGTGATAAGGATGGAGCAACCGTAGTGTCTCCTGCCTCTCGTCCTTTTCGCGCTCTCAGGCTTGCCAACGGAATCAGCTTTTTTGCCTGCTTTACCGGCTCGCCGAAAGGGAAAAGCACACAAAGCCAACGGACAGGCTGACTGAAGGTTTCAGAACCTTACTGGCAATTCATCCTCCTCCATCCACCAGGGGAAACACCCTGCGGGAGAGGCGGTTGCCTTCTCGGGTTCCTTTGTCACATGCTGCCGCCCCGAAAGCCCTTGCCAATGATTTCGCTGGTATTGAAGATGAGAATGAAGCAATGGGGATCAATGGAGCGGGCGAATAAGCGCAGCTTGATTGCTTGGTAGCGGTTTACCACGGTAAGAATGACCGTTTTGTTTTCATGCGTATACGCGCCCTCGCCGCGCATTTCCGTTGCGCCGCGTTTCAGTATATTGGTAATGAAATCGACAATTTCATCCGGCTTGCTGGTAATAATCTGAAAGCATTTGTGCACCTTAATGTTTTCCAATACCATGTCCACAATCACGGATTTCAGCATCAGCCCCAACACGCTCAACAGACCCGTTTCCATCCCAAAGGCAACGCAGGCTGCCAGCGTAATGATGAAATCGGTGCCCAGCAGGCAGTTGCCGATATTGAAATTGGTATGCTTTTTCAAAATCATCGCCACAATATCGGTGCCGCCGCTGGAAGCCTGCATGTTGAAAAGAATGGCGCTGCCAATGGCCGGCAGGGTAACGGCAAAAATCAGCTCCAGCAACGGCTGTGTGGTCATGGGGTGAGACATGGGCACAATGTATTCCAATCCCCAGGTAATACCGGAGAGCAGCAGGCTGGTGTAGGCCGTGCGCACGCCAAAAGAACGGCCGAACACGGCAAAGCCCAAAATCAGCAGCGCCTGATTGATGATGAAAACAAACGCGCCGGGGCTGATATTGGGCACATAGTGGCCCAATATGACGGAAATACCGCTCACGCCGCCAGTGGAAAAATGATTGGGAAACTTAAAAAAGTAAACGCCTGCCGCTGTCAGCACCGTTCCCAGGGTCAGCATGCCGTAGTCTTTTAGCGTTTGTTTGGTGATGCCTCTTTGCATCTTTTGCCGCCACCTTTGTCCTTGTGGTTTTATCCTGGATATTGTATGTCATTATAACAACAATTGCAATCCTTATTTTTCGGAAAAAGCAGGAAAAATCCGACCGTAAAGCGCCCCGTTTCCCGATACCGCATCAGGAAACGGGGCGAAGGGCCGCCTATAATGAAAATTCCACCTTTACCGCCCGGCCGAGAAAGGTAACATCCGGCAGGGCGCAGGTTTCCGCAGCATATTCCCGGTCATAGCTTTGCAAAAGAACGTTCATCGCGTCCAGCTTTTTGATTTTTCGCAGATAGCGATGCTGGTTATGCTCCACCAGCATGATGGCTCCATCGATGGGGCTGCCGGAAGGGACGATCAGGCACAAGTCGTCCCGCAGAATCCGAAAACCGCGCATACCGTCGTCGGGAGCCTGCCAGTAAAATACCTTATCCGGAGCGGCGCCCTCGATACGGCCGTCCAATATGGGCAGCAGCCGGTGGTCCACTTCCTTCATCACGGCGTTGTACACCGGCACGCGCTTCATCACGCTGGTTAGCGCGTCCAGCCAAATGCCGCCGGTTACGGGCGCATCGGAGGCATATACTGTTTCGCTTTCCGGCTGCGCCTTCTTTTCCTTCACAGGCACGGGAGCGGGCTTGGGCGTAACGGTCTGCAAGTCCACCGTGGCGGCGATGTCGTCCAGGGTAAACCCTTCTTCGTTGTGCTCCTTTAAGCCGATTTTCTTCAAAATGCGGCGCGCCTGATCGTCCGCGATAATTCGTTTGCCTTCTTCCACATCCTTCAGGTAGCTTTCGCTGACTCCGCCCAGCTTGGCCACCTGCTTCAACGTCATTTTTCTGCGCAGGCGTTCTGTGCGCAGCAAATCTCCCAAACGGCTCATATCGTTCGTCTCCTTAGTTATTGCTAAAACGGGTTACCGCTAGCAGTATACCACAATTGCCGGAAGATTGAACAGCCCATTTTGGCAAGAGACCCGTACAGGCTTGCTTTTCCCTTTGTTTTGTCAAAAAATATCAAAATCTTTCCCCATAGCCCTTTTTAGCCGTGAAAAAATGTGCTATACTATGCCTGTATGTGTCCGCATCACACACTATGTTGGAGGAACAGGAGGATACAATCAATGCAATATTCAAGAGAAGTCGAGGAAATGGTATGCGTCAAGAAGGGGCCGAACCATGGTCCCGCGCCGATCCCCGAAGAAGGCAAATGGGTGCAGAGCCGCGAGATTAAGGATGTAAGCGGTTTCACCCATGGCATCGGCTGGTGCGCGCCGCAGCAGGGCACCTGCAAGCTGAGCCTGAACGTAAAGGAAGGCGTTATCCAGGAAGCCCTGGTGGAAACCATCGGCTGCTCCGGCATGACTCACTCCGCCGCCATGGCCGCTGAAATTCTGCCCGGCAAAACCATTCTGGAAGCCCTGAACACCGACCTGGTTTGCGACGCCATCAACACCGCCATGCGGGAACTGTTCCTGCAAATCGTATACGGCCGTACCCAGAGCGCTTTCTCCGAGGATGGCCTGGCCATCGGCGCCGGCCTGGAAGACTTGGGCAAGGGCCTGCGCAGCCAGATTGGCACCATGTACGGCACCCTGAAAAAGGGCGTGCGTTACCTGGAAATGGCGGAAGGCTATGTGCTGAAGCTGGGCTTGGATGCCAACCATGAAGTGATTGGCTACCAGTTTGTGCACCTGGGCAAAATGATGGAAGCCATCAAGAAGGGCGTCGATCCCAAGGAAGCCTACGAAAAGAACGTTGGCACCTATGGCCGTTTTGCCGAGGCTGTGGAATATATCGACCCGCGTCATCAGTAATCCGATTTTGATAAGAGGTGAGTAGAAATGGCTACTTTTGAAGGATACGAAAGAAGAATTGACAAGATCAACGCTGTGCTGAAAGAGTATGGCTTCACCGATCTGGATCAGATGGCGCAGTATGTAAAGGATCAGGGCGTGGACGCAGAGGGCATTGTGCGCGGCGTACAGCCCATCGCCTTTGAAAACGCCGTTTGGGCTTACACCCTGGGTGCTGCCATCGCTCTGAAGAAGGGCTGCAAGAGCGCCGCCGATGCCGCCAAGGCCATCGGCGAAGGGCTTCAGGCTTTCTGTATTCCCGGTTCCGTTGCCGACCAGCGCAAGGTAGGGTTGGGCCATGGCAACCTGGGCGCTATGCTGCTGAGCGAAGAAACCAAGTGCTTTGCCTTCCTGGCCGGCCATGAGAGCTTTGCCGCCGCTGAGGGCGCTATCGGCATCGCCCGCACCGCCAACAAGGTGCGCAAGGAGCCCCTGCGTGTCATCCTGAACGGCCTGGGCAAGGACGCCGCTTTCATCATCAGCCGCATTAACGGCTTCACCTATGTGCAAACGCAGATGGACTACAAGACCGGCGAAGTGCATATTGTGAAGGAAACCGCTTATTCCGACGGCGAAAAAGCCAAGGTGCGCTGCTATGGCTGCGATGACGTTACCGAGGGCGTGGCCATCATGCGCCTGGAGGACGTGGACGTTTCCATCACCGGTAACTCCACCAACCCCACCCGTTTCCAGCACCCCGTTGCCGGCACCTATAAGAAGTGGGCTGTGGAAAATGGCAAAAAGTACTTCTCCGTGGCTTCCGGCGGCGGCACCGGCCGTACCCTGCATCCCGACAACATGGCTGCCGGCCCTGCCTCCTACGGCATGACCGATACCATGGGCCGCATGCATAGCGACGCTCAGTTCGCCGGTTCTTCCTCCGTTCCCGCTCATGTGGAAATGATGGGTCTGATCGGCATGGGCAACAACCCCATGGTTGGCGCAACCGTGGCTGTAGCCGTGGCTGTGGAAGAAGCCCAGAAGTAAAAACGTTTTCTCAAAGAACCTTTCGCCTGTGCGAAGGGTTCTTTTCGCTTGTTCGCTTTAGCGCAAAAAAGCTCTAGCAGAGCGGTGAACAGGCCGCCCAATAAGCCTGTTCGAAAAGATTTCCCGCTTTTTTTCCAGGCTCGCCGGCGAATCACAGGGCGGCGAAGCGCATAAGGAAAGCCTTGCCTTGCAAGCCTTTCAGGCTTCAAAACGTTCGCCTGTCGGTAATCTTTGCAGGACTGTTTTCGGCAGAGACGAAACCACCCCGTCCGATTGGGGGCTGCGCACATCAATAAGGAACGTTTGCCTTTGTCGACCGAAGGCCAGCCAGGAGGCAGACTTCCAATCAGAGGGGCTGCGCCCCGCAGCGGATTCGAACCCCTCCTATATATGCAATATAGGAGGACTTTTTATGGCCTCCTACGCTAAGAGGGAAGAAAGCGCAGGCGATGCGAAAGAAAGACGCTTTTCCACCGGCCAATTTTTGCAAGCAGATTCATGTCAACAGCAGGCGCAGAAAGGAAACGGCCTTTCGAGCCTGCTGTTTTACGGCTTTGCCCAAATAACGATTTTTTCAGGTTCACCCAAGCATTTGATGAAGCGCAAGGATGAGGGTATGAGACAAGCGGAACATTCATTCGCGGATCGTTTGAATTCATCCAGAGGACCGAAAAGGCGAGAAGCTTATTCGTCCTCTTGCTTTAGCAGCCACTCTACGGAAACATCCAGAGCTTTGGCTAACATCACCACTTCAAAATCCTGTACCAGTCGAGTTTGCCCCTCCAAGCGGGACATGCTGGTGTCGCCAATATCCATGCCAAGGCTTTGCAGCTTTGCCACCAAGTCCTTTTGCTTGATTCCGCGTTCCATGCGCAGCCAAACCACCTTTGCGCCCACGATGTTGCGGCTGCCTACCGGTGCTTTTCTTGGCTTCGACATCAGCGCCACCTCCTTCCCTGTTCAGAAAGTATACTGGCGCTGCTTCTTGAAATAATGCGAATATCGCAGTATAATAAATTTAATGCGAAATATGCAGTAAATGGAAAAAGCCACGAAAGGAAGAACAGATGATGTTTCGAGCAGGCGATACTGGGAAAGCGATTTTTGTGCCCCTGGAATCTCTGCTTTCAGACGTGCGGAAAAGCACGGCGCTGGCTCTGCGCAAGCAGCAACCTCTCCGGGCTTTTCAGGTAACCTGTGAATGGGATTACTTTGGAAATTGTCTGGAACTGGAGCTTTTTCAAAATCGGGAAAACCTGCTGCCCTCCTTAGACGGGTTAATTGATTTTTCAACAGAGGGAAAATGGCGCTGTGCAGCGCTGACCCAGCAGATGGGCCGGCGTGGCATTTTGCTGCATCGGGAGGGAGAAGAATTGCTTTGTGCTTATACGCCTCTTTTAGACCGGGCGCAAGCGGAGAAAGAGCATGCCATGGCCATGACGCTTTCATTTTTGGCCAAAGCCGGCGTCGGGATGAACGTGCGTCTGGAGCGAGATTTTCGAACAGGCGAGTACGAATTGGGGATGCTGCTGGAACTGCTTTCGGAAGCCATAGAGGTTTGAACGCTGAAAGGCGTTTGGATGCAAAGGCATATAACATGGTGCGTAAAAACGATTCGGCAACGGAAGAAAGTTCCACTGCCGCGAAGCGAAGGAAAAGAAAAACGCTGCGAACCCCAAAAAGGCTTGCAGCGGTATGTTTTGGCGTCCCAGAAGGGATTTGAACCCCCGACCCCACGCTTAGGAGACGAAAAAAGTGTTCGCCTTCGCTGCCCGCAAATGTGCCGCAAGTGCTTGATATTACTGGGTTTCTAACG
>CAKTUS010000001.1 GCA_934621485.1 uncultured Clostridia bacterium | reverse complement strand
GAGTTTTTCCCGCAATTCTTCTATCTTCATACCACTCCATTATATCACTTTTTTTAATGTTGTTGCCCTGAAACCGGAAGCTGTATGAATTGACAAACAATCCACGTTTGCTTATAATAGGAAGGGGTGAGTACCTACCGGCAGTTAGGCTAAACGTCTAACTGCCATTTTTATACCAACTGGAAACGTCATTGGAGGGAATCTTGTATGAATATTACCGTTTATCTTGGCGCAAATGAAGGGAATGATCCGTGCTTGCGAAAAGCGGTCGAGGAATTGGGAACATGGATTGGAAACGGCGGAAATGCGCTAATCTATGGCGGCTCCAAATCCGGGCTGATGGGTGCGATCGCGGATAGCGTTTTGAAAGCCGGCGGTGAAGTAACAGGCGTTGAGCCGAAGTTTTTTATCGAAAACGAATTTCAGCATGACGGATTAACCAGGTTGATCGTGACCAAGGATATGGCGGAGCGCAAGAATAAAATGATTGAGTTGGGCGAAGCCTTTATTGCTTTTCCCGGCGGCACGGGAACATTGGAGGAAATCGCGGAGGTTATGTCAAAGGTGTCTCTAAAACATCTGAACGCACCGTGTATTCTCTACAACCTGAACGGTTACTACAATGATTTGAAAGCACTTCTGAATCATATGATCGAAAAAGGACTGTCATCTAACGAGCGACAGGCAGGAATCTATTTTGCCGAAAACCTCGATGATATAAAAACAATCTTGAAATTTGTATAACGTCCTGTTTGTTTCTGCTCACTGAGCTGGCAGTTGGACAACTCAACACGTTTTGACATCGAACATCTTCCGGTAAATGTCATATGCGGAGACGCACGCTTCTACAGGCAGCCCTGTTTCATTGACAAGATAAGCTACGCTGAAAAAGTGGAGGCGTGGGAGACGGTGCCTCCTGCCGGGGTTTTAGGGGGTTCCGCCCCTAAGCCTTGTGCGAAACGTTTTTTCCGCAAACCAGCGTAGTCTTGTTCGCGGGTCCGCACTCTCATATCGGTTTTTTCGACCGGCTGAAAAGCCCGACTCCGCCTTGACGGATTTCGAGGTGAAAAAATGGCGCAAATGGCGATTCTTGCTTCGCAGGCGCGGCGGTTTTGGATGCCTTCTCAGCCCTGCAAAAAATGCCGGGTTCGGGGATTTTGAGAAGTGAAAAGCTGCTCGGGACTGCCCTCCTCCACAACAACGCCGCCCTCCATAAACACCACGTGGTCGGCCACGTCGCGGGCAAAATCCATTTCGTGGGTGACCACCATCATGGTCATGTTGTCCCGGGCCAGGGCCCGCATGACGGACAGCACCTCCTGGGTCAGCTCCGGATCCAGGGCGCTGGTGGGCTCGTCAAAGCACATCATTTCCGGGTCCATGCACAGGGCGCGGGCAATGGCCACCCGCTGCTGCTGGCCGCCGGAGAGCTGGCCGGGGTACTGATCTGCCTTTTGCAAAAGGCCCACCTTGTCCAGCAGGCTGCGGGCCTTGTCGACGGCCTGCTTTTTGGGCAGCTTTTTTACCCGCATGGGCGCGTCGATCAGGTTTTGCAAAACGCTCATGTGAGGAAACAGGTTGAAGCTTTGAAACACCATGCCCATGCGCAGCGTCAGCGAGCGCAGAGTTTTTTCATCGGCATAGGTCAGCTTTCCGTTTTGCATGCCGCACATGGAAATGCCGTCCAGCACGATGGATCCGCTGTCGATGGGCTCCAGCTGGTTTACGCAGCGCAGGAAGGTGCTTTTGCCGCTGCCGCTGGGGCCAATGAGGGCCATTACCTCGCCCTTGTTCAGGGTAAGGGAAATGCCCTTGAGCACGCCTTGTCCGTTAAAGCCCTTGCAAATATCGGTTGCTGTCAGCATAGCCGTCGCCTCCTTGGGTCAGCGGTAGTAGTCCAGCCGGCGCTCGGCGCGCTTGCACAGCTGCTCCGCCGCGCCGTTGAGCACCAGGTAAAACAGGATGGCCATCAGATACGGCTCAATGCTGCTGCTGCTGGACACCTGCTTTTTGGCCACGGTCATCAGGTCCACCACGGCCACGGTGGAGGCCAGCGCCGTGTCCTTAATCAGGGTGATGATTTCGTTGGTTACCGGCAGCAGCACCCGCTTGACCACCTGGGGCAGGATGATGTGAAAGAAGGTTTGGGCCCGCGTATAGCCCAGCACCTTGGCGGCTTCCCGCTGCCCCTGAGGAATCGCCTGAATCCCCGAACGGAAAATTTCGGCAAAATAGGCGGCGTAGTTGATGACAAAGGCAAAAATGACCGCCGCAAAACGGTCCACCTTAAAGGGAAGAATGGCGGGCAGCAGAAAGTAGATGAACATGATTTGCAGCATCAGCGGCGTGGAGCGCATGAGGTAGATATAAAACGACACCGGCCAGCGCAGAGCACGGCGGCGGCTCATACGGCCCAAGGATACCAGCATGCCCAACGGAAGGGACAAAACCAGCGTCAAAAAGAAAATGCTCAGCGTGGTGCCGGCGCCTTCCAGCATCAGGGTGAACAGCTTCCAAAGGCGGCTGGGATCGTTAAAAAATTTGATGGTCATGGGGGCAAATTCCTCTCTTGCAGCGTTGGTTCGCCGGGCTTTTTTCCTGCGCAAACGCAGGGAGCCGCCGAACGTGGCGTCTCCCCGCTTCGCCCGGCGTTTGCGGGCGATACGCAATGGCCTTCAGCGCCTGGGTCAGGGCACTACGGTGATGTCCTTGCCAAACCATTTTTCGGAAATGGCCGCCAGGCTGCCGTCGGCCTTCATTTCCTTCAGCATTTCTTCCACCTTGTCCCGCAGGGCGATATCCTCCTTGCGGAACGCTATGCCGTAGTTGTCGTCGGCCAGAACCACGGCGGGCACCAGGTCGTTGGCGCCCATGCCGGCGATTTTGTATTCGCCTACCACCTGGTCCACCAGCACAGCGTCGCAGCCGCCGATTTGCAGGTCCATCAGGGCGGTCAGGTATTCGTCATAGCCCAGCACGTCGTCAAAGGTGGCGGTGAGGGCTTCGTCCGCCTGCAAAAGCTCCTCGGCATAGGAGCCGTTCTGCACGGCGACGACCTTGCCGGCCAGGTCGTCCAGGGTGGCGATGCCGGAATCCGCCTTGGCGTAGAAAATCATCTGGTTGTTCAGGTAGGGGAAGGTCATGGCCATGCTGGCCTGGCGCTCCTCTGTAATGGACAGGCCGTTCCAGATGCAGTCGATGTTGCCGCTGGACAATTCCAGCTCCTTGGAATCCCAGGCGATGGGCTGCGCAACAAACTCCACGCCCAGCTTTTCGGCCACAACCTTGGCCACGTCGATATCAAAGCCTACAATGTCGTTGTTTTCATCCCGGAAGCCCATGGGCGGGAAGCTGTCGTCCAGCCCCAGAATGAAGGTGCCCTTTGTCTGAATCTTTTCAACGGAAGCATCTTCGGCAAAGGCAAAGCCGGTCAGGGCCAGCAGGAGTACCAGCAGGACGGCGAACATCTTTTTCATTGGGAAAACCTCCTCTTTCTTTGCTGCATCGCTTTATCGCGCTAACACAGTAGTATAATAACATGCACTTTGCGGCTTGTCAACCCTTTTTTGAAAAAAGTTTCCCGCTTTTGTCAGGAATGCGGGAAATGCAGACGATTGAAAAGCGCCCGACTGGTTAAGCCATCCGATTTGGCAGCGTGTACGCCGCCAGCTTCGCAACGGAAACCGGTGGTAGCCCTTCCCACACCGCACAGGGGTTTTGCGGAAAGAGCGCATGTCTTTTCCGGCTTTTGCTTGCAAAACCGGAAAAGGAATGGTATGATAAAATCGTATGGATTTTGGAAAAAAAGGAATGTTCTGGCTTTCTTCCTTGTTTCCAAAGCGCAACGGGGCGTGTGTCAAAACGGGAGGTACGGGAAAAATGAAAAAGATGTTTTGGGGTCTTCTTCTGGCGGTCTGTGTGGCGCTATCCGCGCTGCCCGCATTGGCTGATACTACTTACACGGTAACGATAAAGACGGATGGTCATGGAACGGCGTCTGACGACAACGGGGCCACTTGGCAGAACAGCATCACCGTGCCCGTGCCGGCTGGTCAAACGCTGAACGATACCCCCCCCCGGTATCAAAAATCAGCCTGACGAAGGGTATAGGTTTTTGAACGTAACCGTAGACACTGAACTTAACGCGGAAACAGCAGGGGGCGGCCAGTATTTTTCTTTGCTGCTGGATACAGATGGAAACGTATGGGGCGCCGGAATGAATAACAATGGCCAGTTGGGGACAGGCAACGGCGGAAAGCAAAAACCCTTTCAAAAGATTTCCGTCCAGGAAAACGGAAAAGACGTTTCCTTTAAGGCCATGGCTGGCGGAAAGAACTTCACCGTGCTGCTTGATGAAAGCGGTTCCGTCTGGACGGCGGGCAAAAATATTAGGGGCCAGCTGGGGCGAGATACCGGCGGAAATGATTCGTCTACTTTCACAAAGATTACAGTGACCGAAGAAGATACTCCCGTTACCTTTAAGGCGGTTTCGGCGGGTAATGAGTTTGCCCTTTTGCTGGACGAACACGGCCATGTTTGGGCAACCGGCGACAATAGTAAGGGGCAGTTTGGCAACGGCACAACAACCCCCTGTTCAGAATTTACCCAATTAACCGTGACAGGCGAGGAAGGAAAGGAAGTCACTTTCCAGGCGATTGCTGCCGGCAGATTGTTTTCGGTGTTGTTGGATACCGCAGGAGGCGTTTGGACGGCTGGAGCTAACAACTATGGACAGCTGGGGCAAACGTATGATTCGCAGGGAGGAGACACTCAGTGCAAACCCAGCTTCGCTAAGATTGACCTTGGCAATACCACTATTACAGCCATAGCGGCCGGCAGCGCCCATACCGTGTTGTTGGATAAAGACGGCCACGTTTGGACGGCTGGAGATTGTCGTAATGGCGCAACCGGCAGAAAAGGAGAAAAAGGTGATGGTTGGAACGCTTTTGTACTATCCGATCAGTTTCAAAAAGTTGACATTCAAAAAGATGGCACAGCCGTTACGTTCTCCTCTATTACTGCCGGAGCCTATCAGACGTTACTGCTTGCAGACGGCAAGGTTTGGGGAGCCGGCGGCGACAATAAAGGTCAATTGGGACAAACCCAACAACTTGATAAGTTTCAAGAGCTTACCGTCAATACTCAAGCTCCTATTGTAAGCATAGCAACCGAAAGCGCTTATTCCATTCTTGTGGATGAAAACCACAAGGTCTTTACAGCAGGCGACAGTGGCGAGGGCACGCTGGGCCGGGATGGCGGTACTACTTATTGCACTTCCTTTGAGCCCATTGCCAACAATTCTGCGGAAACCATGTCATGGGAGGAGATGCTGGCACGCCCCATCAACGGAAACACCACGTTTACCGTGCATTTTGAGGAAAGGAACAGAATAACGCTCCGGTTCTTTCAAGAGGGCGGCTCTTGGGTAAACGGATATACTCCCCCAGCATGGTACTATGAAGACGTGGGTGAGCCTGAACTTCCTACGGAGGCCAACATTGCCAGGGCCGGCCACCGTTTCAAGGTTTGGGAGAGAACGCAAAGTAGCCCCAACATCGTTACCTATATTGCCCAATGGACAGCAAAAGATTATAAAGTCAACTTTGTATCAAACGAAGGGGGCACGATTACTCCTCCTTCCAAAACAGTAACTTGGCTGCAAAATGAATGGGTCCTTAACGGCGTGACCGCGACCAGAGAAGGCTATAACCTGCTCGGGTGGAAGTATGACAATAGCTTTGTCGAGCCCTATCAAAACTATCGCGATATTGTCGCGAATGATGATGGTATTTCCGAAATTACCCTCAACGCCCTGTGGACCGCGATACGCTATTCCCTCTCCTACAACCTGAACGGCGGCAGCGCGTCGCCCGCCAACCCGGTTACCTACACCATCGATACGCCCACTTTCACGCTCACCAATCCCGTACGGGAAAACTACCTCTTTACCGGCTGGAGCGGCACGGGCCTTTCCGGCGATGCAAATCTGACGGTAACCATTCCCCGGGGCAGCACCGGCAACCGCAGCTATACCGCCCATTGGGCGCAGGAGCAGTTCCTGCAAATTGAGCGCCAGCCCAGCGATGTAACGGTTACCGAAAAGCAGCAAGGCGTCTTCTCCCTGACGGCCTCCGGCAAGGGGCTCACCTATCAGTGGTACATCAACCGCAACGACGGCAACGGCTGGCAGGAGCTGCCCGGCGCAACCGGCCCCAGCTATACCACCTCGCCCACCGACCTGAGCAACGACGGCTACCAGTATTACTGCCTGGTGAGCGACGTTTATGGAGAAGCGGCGGAGTCCGCAACAGCCGTTCTGCATGTGGTGAAGGCCGCGCCGCAAACCGGGGATTCATCCACGCCGTTTGCCTGGCTGGCCTTGGGCCTGCTTAGCCTGCTGGGCGCGACCCTGCTGTGGAAAAAGCGCCGCTGCACCCGCTGATTTTTCCCCCTATCGCTTTTGAAGAACCCCGTGTGATATCGGAGGGCCGCGGCCCTCCGATTTTCATTGCGAATCCGGCGGCGTGTACGTCGGGCTTTGCTGCCTTGCGCGGCAAGACTTACGCTCTTTGCCGCCCGGCGTGTCGAAAAACCCCTGATTGGCCGCTAGCGCCCGGAAGCAGCGCTTTGCTGGTTCACGGGAAAAGTGCTGCGGCATCAGTCTTAGGGGCTCCGCCCCTAAAGCCCCGGCAGGCGGCGGCGTCTCCTGCACCTCCGCTTTGTCAGCAACCTGAGCTCGCCGCAAGGGCGAGCTTTTGATTTTTTCCGGCAAAACCGGCGGCATAACCGTCAGGCTTGCCTTTCCTTATCCGTGGCAGGCCGTCAAAGAGCGCTAAAAAGCTCGCCGCAAGGGCGAGCTCAGGCTGTCGAAAAACTCCTTCGGGGAGTTGTCAGAGGGGCCGCAGCCCCTCTGACTATATTCGTATCGACCGGCTTTGCCGGTCGGGCGGGGCGTTTTCGGCTACGCCGAAAACATTACCGGCAGTTTCTGGCGAAAAAGATCGCCGCAGGCGAGCTTTTTTGACAAGCTGAGGCGCAGCCGTGCAGAAAAGCGCCGGGCTCTCGATCATTCCTTCTGCTTTCCCTTCACCAGCTTGAACACCACGCCGCCCAGCAGCAGCAGGGCAATCAGGTTGGGAATGGACATCATGCCGTTCAGGGTATCGCTGATATCCCAAATCAGCCCCAGATCCATGGTTGCGCCCAGGATGGCCGCCAGGGAAAACAGCACCATAAAGGGCTTGATGGCCCGAACGCCCAGCAGATATTCCACAAAACGCGCGCCGTACAGTCCCCAGCCCAGCACCGTGGAAAAGGCAAAGCAACACAGCGCCACCGCCGTAAGCACCGTTATCCAGCTGCCGTAGGCATTTACAAAGCCGCTGATGGTCAGCTCCGCTCCGGCCACCTGTCCATAGGGAATTTCCGGCGCGCTGAGCAGAATGACCAGCGCCGTCATGGTGCAAATGATGATGGTATCGGCAAACACCTCAAACACGCCGAAGTAGCCCTGGCGCACAGGATGGTCGGTATCGGCGCAGGCATGGGCGATGGAGCCGGTGCCAAGCCCTGCCTCATTGGAGAAAATGCCGCGGCTGACCCCCTTTTTCATGCTGGTGAAAAAGCTGCCCACCACACCGCCTGTAACGGCCATGGGATGAAACGCGCCCTCAAAAATCTGAGCAAACACCTGAGGAATCCGGGACACATTCATCGCCAGCACGCCCAGCGCCATCAAAATGTATAATACCGCCATAAAGGGCACCAGCTTTTCGGCCACGCTGCCAATGCGCTTCACGCCGCCCAACAGCACCAGCATCAGAAGCGCCGCCATGGCAATGCCAAATACCCAGCGGAACACCGGCAGCGCACTGGGCTGCATCACGTTCAGGCTGGTAAGCGCCTGGGAAATGGCGGCGGTAATGGTGTTTACCTGGGTGGTGTTGCCAATGCCAAAACAGGCCAGCGCGCCCAAAGCGGCATAAACCGCCGCCAGCCACTTCCATCCGGAGCCGAGGCCGTTTTGAATATAATACATGGGTCCGCCTACATAATCGCCCTTGGGGTTGCGCTGGCGGTAATGCACCGCCAGCGTTACCTCGGCAAACTTGGTGCACATGCCCAGCACGGCGCTCAGCCACATCCAGAACACAGCGCCGGGGCCGCCAATGGCAATGGCGCCCGCCACGCCGGCAATGTTGCCTGTGCCCACCGTGGCCGACAAGGCCGTACACAGCGCCTGGAAGGGGGTCAGCGTGCCGTCGGCCGCCTTATCATGCTTAAAGATGCGGCCCAAGGTGGTTTTCATGGCCTCCGGGAATTTGCGAATCTGCAAAAAGCGGGTGCCCAAGCTCAGGTAGAGGCCCACGCCCATCAGCAGAATCATGGCGGGGACGCCCCAAATGAAATTGTTTACGGCGCCGTTGATTTTGGAAATGGTCTCCAGCACAGGTTTTCACTCCTCCATGAATTTCCGTCGTAGATTTCCTTCTTTTTTCCATTTTTTCTACAATGAATCCTGCCTAAAACGCATAATCATACGTAAAATACAGCAAAAATACAAGTTTTCACTCCTTCTGGGATGGTTTTCCGCCGTCGCCGCGTCTGTATGAGCAGCAAACCATTTGAAAGAAGGACGAACGATGCGAAAAGTACGCTGGCTGTGCTGTCTGCTGCTGGCCCTGTGGGTGCAGAGCGCCTGTGCGCAGGCGTCCCAGGTTTCCTTTGAAACTCAAGCGCCCGCCGCCGTGGCGGAGGTGCTGCGCGCCTATCCGGTTACCCTGGTTTGCGGCGCGGCGGACCTGAACGAGGGCTACGGCCTGCTGGTGGTCCGGCAGGACAGCGTCTACAGCCTGGCCGGCGTTTCTTTTGGCGAAAGCGCCGCTTCCTATCAAAGCCTGGGTTCGTTGGGTCTTTCGCTGGATGCAGACTGCCGCCTGTCCACAGAGCGGCGAAGCGGCAGCCTGCGCTTTCTGCTTGCCTGCGGCGACAATACCTGGGCCTTTTGGCGGCAGGGGCTTTCCTGGCATGTGTGCGGGCTTCGGCTGGGCGCTGCTCCCGCCATGCGGCTGGACCGCTACGGCGTTTGGATTGCGGAAAACCAGCTGGCCACAGACCGGCAAAGCGCGCCGCCCACCCGCCTTTGCACCAATCTTTTGCTGCTGAACGACCTGAGTGCCTTTCCCCATCAGGCTTCCGACCTGGAGGCCCAGGATGAGGCCGACTGGCAAAGCTGGGAATCCTCCGGCCTGGCGGCGCTGGGCGACGCCCATTTGCGTATGCAGCCCACCACCGCCAGCCAGAGCCAGGGCGTGCTGGGCCGCGGGCTGCTGGCCCGGGTGCTGGAGCGTCAGGCCGCCTGGTACCGGGTGCAGATAGGCGGTTTGGAAGGCTGGGTGAATGAAGCCTATCTCCATCCGGCCAGCGAGCGGGAGGATTTTCTTACCTCTCTGAAACGGGACAGCGACCGTTTGTTCGCTTCAAGCAGCTGCATGCTGTACCAAACGCCCGGCGGCCGGGCCGATCCCCTGCCTGTGGGCCAGCCTCTGCGCCTGATGCTAAGCCGGGAGGACGGCTGGCGCTATGTAGCCGTGGAGGATCAGCGGCAGCCAACCCTGACCATGTCCGTGGAGAGCCGCTTCGGCTGGATTCTGGATAGGCAGGCAGAATAAAGGCAAACCTGCCGGCCAGTGGCAGGATACAGATGGAGCCGCGCTTTCCGCCGGCCCCTGCCCTGGTTTTAGGGTGCGCCTCCAGCGGACAAAGCGGCCGTTAGCCGCTGGCAGTCGTCACCCGAAACGAGCCTTTGGCATGGCTGGCAGTGGCGGAGCGGAGCTATGGCAACAGCAAACCCGATCGTCTGCCCAGCCTGCAAAAATACCCTTTGCTGTGCGCCGCACTCAGGTTAGCAGGGCGTTTTCGACTCCGCCGAAAGCATCCAGGCTGCCAAAAAGGGAAGGTGCAGGAGCCAAAGCGGTTGTTCAAACGCGGGGAGAAGTCCTCCCCGGTTTCGCACCCCGCCCACGGGTCGCTGACCGCCTATGACGGCCGTGCCCACCAGGCGCCCGCTTCTCTCCGGTACCTCCACTTTTTCAACAGCCTTGCTGCGCAAGGCTCGACGTACACGCCGCCGGGTTGGCAATAAAAACCGGAGGGCCGCGGCTCTCCGATACCACTCAGGGTTTTCCGACAGGCTGCCGTCTGCATCCGCGCCTGTTTAAGGCGCGGATGCAGACGGTTTGCAGCACAGGGAAGCTTTTCTTTTCCGGAAGCGGTGCCTATTCGGCCGCCAAGCTGCGGGCCTTGGCCACGCACAGCAGCACAAAGGGGGCGCACAAATACAGAGGCATGGCGTAACGGAAATAGCCGTTCACCGCAGACAGAATGCAGCCAGCCAGCGTGAACAGAGCCGGGGTCAGGCATACCAGATAGCGGCGGCTTTTTTTGCCCGCCGTGCCAAACAGGCCAAACAGGGCAATCCACCCGTACAGGCCCGGCGACACCAGCACACGGAAGGGCGCAAAGCGTCCCAGGCTTTCCATCCCGGCCTTCAGCGCCGTGGAAAGCGGGTTAACCGTGTAATCATAAACTCCCTTCACCGAGGCAATCCGGCCGGTTTGATCCCCCAGGATGAAGGTAGGCTTGATAGCGCTCATAAAGCCGGGAGTCAAATACCCATAGGTGTTGTGAAAGGTGGCGGACAGGCAGGTGGCGCTTTCCCGCCGCAGCAGCTTCAGCCACACCCGGAAAAAGTCCTTTTTCTCCTGCGAGGTGGCGTTTGGATTCCACAAATTCTTTACCGGGTCGCTAAGCTGGCCGTTATACGCCTTTTTCAGGCTTTCCAGGGGCAGCACCCGGTCCACAACGGCGGCTTCCTCGCTGGTCAGTCCGTTGCCTACGGCCACGCGGGCTACCTGCTGCAGGGGCACGCTCCAGGTTTCCGTCTCCGGGGTAGGGGCTACGTGCAGAAGCGGAATCGCCACCAGGTAAATGGCCGCGTACATGGCTGCCGCCCCTGCCAGCCCGCTCAGGGCCACAGCCGTGCCGCCCTTTTCCCGCCAGGTTTGCGCCAGCAAAATCAGCAGCGTCAGCACCGCCAGATAGCCGCCCGCATTGCGCAGAGCCGTGCACAGCGCCGCGGCCAGCAGCATGGAAAGGGGCCGCCGCCGGCCTGTCAGCGCGCGCCACACCGTCAGGCTCAGCCACAGCACCGCCATGGCAAAGTTGGTGTCCTTCCCCACGCAAAAGGCAAACACCGGGAACACCGGCATCAGGGCGTAAAAGGCCAGGCTGCCCCAAAACAGCCAGCGCGGCGCGCTTTGCATCTCCAAACAAACCGCCGCCAGCAGCCAGGCCATCAGCAGGCTCTGGGTCAGGCAATACAGGGCCACGCCCACATCGGCGCTATTGGCCAGCGTCAGGCCCACATAGCGAAACAGGCCCACCAAGCCGGTTTGGCACAGGGGATTGCCATTGGTGAGGGGCGACAGGCCCATCACCATCATCAGCTGGGTAATGGAATCGTTGCTGACGGTGCCGGGAAACAGGCACACATACCAGGGCAGCCAGCACAGATAGAGCACACCGGTCAGCTTGAGCGCAGCGCAGCGGCGAAGCCGGCGGGGCAGCCGCTTTGCACCCTGCATACGCAGGCCCTGCCAGGTGAGGCGAAACAGCGCAAAGTAGGCCGGCGCGCGCAGGCACAGCAGCAGCGCCCGGCCCCTGTTTTGCATCAGCCAGTCCAGGTTGCCGGATGCGTCAAAGCTGTTGGCCAGGGTAACCACGACTGCCAGCAGGACGGCCAGCACCCATAACCTGACCGGGGTGAAAATCGTCTTTGGTTTCACAATGGCATTCCTCCCGAAACATTTGCCATTCCTCAGCCCTGCGCCCTGTGCCGCCCTTCCAGGTTCAGCCGGTCGATAAGCCCGCACAGCTGGGTCAGGTCGTCCAAACGATACTGGACGAAGGGGGCCAGGTCTTTGCCGTAGGGCAGCAAATCCGGCACCATTACGCTGGGCACACGGGCGGCGGTCAGGCTTTGCAGCCCGGCCCGGCTGTCCTCCACACCGATGCATTTTTCCGGTTCAACGCCAATGCGTCGAGCCGCCTCCAGGTAAATATCCGGCGCGGGCTTGCTGCGGCCGCCCTCGCCGCCGCAAACCATGGTGTCAAACGCATTTTGAAGCGCGGGAATTCCCTTCATGTATCTTTCCACAATGGGCCGGGCGGTGCTGGTGGCCAGAGCCATGGGCAAGCCGCGGGCCTTCAGGCCGGAAAAGCACTCCTCCACGCCCTTTTTCAGCGGAATCCTTCCGGCTTCAGCGTCTTGCAGCAGCTGCTGCTGAAACAACCTCCGCACATCGTCGTAGTGAAACGCAGGCCCGAACCGGTTCAGGAGCCACTGGCGGCTGGCCTCCTCGGTGCGGCCCAGCAGCTGGGCATAGGTTTCCTCCGTAACGGCGTAGCCCCTGGCGCGGCATCCTTCCAGAAATACGCCCCGGCCATACCGCTCGCTATCCAGCAGCACGCCGTCCATGTCAAACAATACGCCTTCAATCATGAGGGTGACTCCTTTCGCTTTCCAGGTCCAGGGCGGCGCACAGGCCGTCCACCGCCGCCGACACAATACCGCCCGCATAGCCTGCTCCCTCTCCCAGGGGGTACAGCCCGCCGATAGGGCTTTCCCGCCGCTGGTTGCGCAGCATGCGCAGGGGCGAGGACGACCGGGTTTCCGGCCCGGTAAGCAGCGCGTCCGGATGATCGAAGCCATGCAGCCTTTGGCCCAGCCCAGGCAGAGCCAGCCGCAGGTTTTCGTGAAGAAAACCGGGCAGCACATCGTTCAGATTGCTCAAAACCACGCCGGGACGGTAGGTGGGCGTTACGTCGCCCAGGCGGGCGGTTTTTTGTCCCGCCAGGAAATCGCCCACCCGCTGGCAGGGCGCCTTCAGGCTGCCGGTCAGCCGGTATGCCGCCCGCTCGATGGACCGTTGCAGCGCCACGCCTGCCAGGGGGCCTTCGCCGCCGAAATCCCGGGGCCGCACGCCCACCAGCACGGCGGCGTTTGCGTTTTGCCCGTTGCGGGCGTGCAGGCTCATGCCGTTCACCGCAACGCCCCCCGCTTCGCTGGAGGCGTTGATGACCTGGCCGCCCGGGCACATGCAAAAGGTGTATACCCCCCGGCCGTCCGGCGTGGGCACGTTCAGCTTATACTCCGCCGGCGGCAGGGCGGGATGACCCGCGCTATCTCCATACTGCGCCCGGTTTACGCTTTGCTGCAAATGCTCGATGCGAACCCCCATGGCAAAGGGCTTTTGCTGCATGGGCAGGCCCAGGTTGCAAAGCCACTCATAGGTATCCCGGGCGCTGTGGCCAATGGCCAGATACACATGATCGGTTACAATCTCGTCCTCCGCGCCGTTTTCCAGCACCCGGGCAGCGGCCACCCGTCCGCTTCGGAGAATCAGCCCCGTCAGCTTACAGCCAAACCGCACCTGAGCTCCGCCGGCAATCAGCGCCGCCCGCAGGCGCTTGAGCACGCCCCTGAGCACATCGGTGCCGATGTGGGGCCTTTGACTGAGCAAGATTTCCTCAGGCGCACCGTAGCGCACCAGGGTTTGCAGCACGGTTTGAATTTGCGGGCTGTTCAGCCCGCAGGTGAGCTTGCCATCGGAAAAAGCCCCTGCGCCGCCCTCACCGAACAGCACGTTGCTTTCCTCGTTCAATAGGCCCTCCGCTT
Source organism: uncultured Clostridia bacterium (assembly GCA_934621485.1). Lineage (GTDB taxonomy): Bacteria > Bacillota > Clostridia > Christensenellales > Aristaeellaceae > Limiplasma. Next base: position 98,027 of record CAKTUS010000001.1, on the reverse strand, counting down.
CGATGGCTTCCACATCCCGTGCCCGCTTTTCCACCGGCTGGCCCCGGTCGATTACAATGGGCCTTGCGCCGCGGCGGCACAAAGCCAGGGCGCAGAACAGGCCCGCTGGGCCCGCGCCCACCACCAGGGGGCGGGGCGCATCCTTGGGCCAGGGCTGTGCGCTAAGCCGCATTACGTCCGGCGCAGGGCGGGGCAGGCCGCCGGGCAGATAGGCCATTTCGTTAGGCTTAAAGCGGGCGGCCGTCCGTCTTTCCTCTTTTTCGCCGGCCAGCACCACGTCCACCGTCAAGGTAAAGCAGGCTCCCTTGCGTGCATCCACGCTGCGTTTTTTCAGCCGCGCGTCGCGCACGCTCTCAATCGGCACGCCCAGCCGCGCGGCGCAAAGCCGTTTCAGCGCCGGGCCGTCCAGCCGGGACATGCCGTCCAGCGGCAATTTGATCTGGTGCAGGCGAAGCATCCTCAAGCCACCTTTCTTAAACCTTCTCCGGAAACCGACCGGCTTTCCGCGGCCGGTCGCGGCGCTTTGAGTCAGCCGCCTTGTCCTTTCGCCAAAAAAGCCCTCCATGCCGGGCTTTTCATACGGCCCGAAGGTCCGTTCCCTATGGTATCACACTCCGCATTTCTATGCAATTCCGCCAAGCCGCGCTTGACAAAAAATGCTGGCAACCTATAATGAAAATGTTCGATTTTTGCCAATCGTCAACGGCTCTTTGGAGGTGCTTTATGACCCTTCCCGCCAAGCTGGATCCCTACCACATTCGCGGGCTGACCCTGAATCAGCTGACCCCGGTCCACAAGCAGCGCATGATGGATCTGCAATCACAGGTCATGGCTCAGCTGCCCGACCCCACCTGGTATTTTCCCTCGGAGGAGTGGGAGTTTGACCAGTGGCTGGCCAACGGAGAGGCTGTAGGGTATCTGGACGGCGACGTGCTCTGCTCCTATGCGGTGATGACTCCCCAGAACGTGCGGGGCGAGCACAGCTATGCCCGTATTCTGGGCCATCCTGCCGAAAACACCTTTGACTTTCACGATGTGCTGGTCAGCCCGGCCTACCGCTGCCGGGGGATGCACGCTCATTTCCTGGCGCTGTTTACGGAAATGGCCCGGGCCATGGACGGCCGGGCCATCTATACCACCGTGGACCCGCAAAACGGGGCCAGCTGGCGCAATTTTGAGCGGGCGGGCTATCGCTGCGTGGCAACCCAGCCTGCCTACGACGGCCGTTTGCGCCGCTACTACCAAAAGGAGCTGGAGCGGTGACCGCCTTTTGCACCTTATTTAGCGGCTCCAGCGGCAACGCAGCCTATCTGGGCACCGACCGGGGGGCCGTATTGATTGACTGCGGCATGAGCGGCTGCCAAATTCTGTCCGCCATGGAGCGGGTGGGGCTGGAACCGGGCGACGTGAGCGCCATTTTGATTACCCACGAGCACAGCGACCATATCAAAGGAGCCGGCGTGGTCAGCCGCAAGCTGGATTTGCCCATTTATGCCACCGAGGGCACCTGGGCCGCCATGGAAAACAGCCTGGGCAACGTGCCCATGCGCCACCGGGTGGTCATTGCCGCCGGGGAAAGCTTCTTTCTGAACGATTTGGAAATTGCGCCCTTTTCCATACCCCATGACGCGGCGGACCCGGTGGGCTACCGGGTGTTTACTCCCCGTACAAGCATTGCCGTGGCTACAGACCTGGGCTATTTTTCCTCCGGGGTGGAAAACGCCGTCAGCGGCGCGAAAATCGTGCTTCTGGAAAGCAATCACGACCCGGACATGCTTCGGCAAAATCCCCATTATCCCGCTTCGCTGAAAAGCCGCATCCTGGGCAAAAAGGGGCACCTGAGCAACGAAAGCGGCGCTCAGGCGGCGGTGCGTCTGGCGCAAAGCGGCGTCCGCCATCTGCTGCTGGGCCACCTGAGCGGGGAAAACAATACGCCGGAGTTGGCCTACCGAGTCAGCCGTCAGGCGCTGGAAGAAGCGGGCGCACAGGTAGGCGGCGACGTAACGCTGCATGTGGCGGCCCGCCAGCAGGCCAGCTGCCTGTACACCATGAAATAAGGGGGACCGTTTCTCATGCGCCTGATGGATGAAGTGATTGAACTGGGCCAGCGGGGCATAGCGCTCTTGTGCGTGGAAAGCCAGCGCCCGCCCTACGCCGGCATGCGGCTTCGCGACGCCCGGGGCAACGTGCACACCGTGGCCCGGGTATCGGAACAGGGCGGCCTGTACACCCTGTATTTGCCGGAGGGCGACGCCGGTTATTTCGGCCGGCTGTTTCGCGACGTACGGGTGGACGCAACCCGGTTTGAGGAGGATGACGGATGCCCATCAGCATAATTTGCGTGGGCAAGCTGCGGGAAAGCTTTTACCGGGACGCCGCCGCCGAATACCTGAAGCGGCTGAAACGGCTCACCCCCGTTGCCGTGGTGGAACTGCCCGATGAAAAAGAGCCTGCGAACCCCACTCCGGCCCTATGCCGCCAGTCGGTGGAGCGGGAGGGTGAAAAAATCCTTGCCAAAATTGCGCCGCAGGACTATGTGATTGCCCTGTGCATCAACGCGCGCCAATGGGAAAGCCCCGCCCTGGCGCGGCATTTATCCCAGCTGTTCACCCAGGGCAAAAGCCATGTGGCGTTTGTCATTGGCGGGTCCTTAGGCCTGAGCGACGCGGTTTTGCGCCGGGCCGACGAGCGCCTGAGCATGAGCCAAATGACCTTTCCCCATCAGCTGGCGCGCATCATGCTGCTGGAGCAACTGTTCCGGGCGGCAAAAATCAACGCCGGAGAGCGATATCACAAATGAAAAAGGGGCAAGCTACATGAGGTACAAAGCAGGCATCCTGCTAACCATGGTCATCTTTGGCACCACCGGCCTGGTGCGCCGCTGGCTGCCGATGTCCTCCAGCATGATTTCCTTTGTGCGCAGCCTGGTGGGCGTTTTGTTTCTGGGGGCCGTCATGGCCTGCAGGCGGGAAAAGCCCAACTGGGCCGCGCTGCGGAAAAACGCGCTTCGGCTGTGCCTTTCCGGCGCGCTGCTTGGGCTGGGCTGGGTGGTGCTGTTTGAAGCCTATGAATATGCGCCCATGTCCACCGTAACCGTTTGTTATTACATGGCTCCGGTGTTTGTGGTGCTGCTTTCGCCCCTGGTGGGCGAAAGGCTGACCCCCATGCGCCTTGTATGCTGTCTGGCGGCCTTTGTGGGCATGGGGCTGGTGTGCGGCGTGTGGCAGGGCGCCTTTACGGGCGTAAAGGGCATCCTGCTGGCCCTCCTGTCGGCGGGCATGTATGCGGCCATCACCCTGGTCAACAAGGGGGTGCGCGGCCTTCGCCCCATGGAAAGCACCGCCGCCCAGCTGGCAGTGTCGGCGCTGGCGACCTTTGCTTACCTGCTATGCACCCAGGGCGCGGCGCTGCCCCGGCTGGACGGCCGGTCCGCCGCGCTGCTGCTGGTGATGGGCGCGCTGCACACCGGCGTGGCCTGCACGCTGTATTTTGGCGGTTTGGAGCACGTACCCGCGCAAACGGCGGCGCTGATGAGCTATCTGGACCCCATCGTAGCCCTGGCGCTTTCCGTGCTGGTGCTGGGCGAGCGCTTGTCGGCTCTTTCGGTGCTGGGCGTGGCGTTGGTGCTTTTCTCCACGGCGATTAGTGAAACGGGGCCTGGAATCGCCGCATTTTTTTCTAAATCTTGCAAGAAGCGGGAGGGCTGATTCGTTTCATGAATGAGCAAAGAAGGCCCGAAAGCGCCGCGGGCCAAAACGGAGGCTCGGACATGTCAACGTATGAGGAACTGTACCGAAAGTACGCTACGGACGTGCTTCGCGTGAGCTACTTTTACCTGGGCGACCAGCAGCGGGCGGAGGATGTGTGTCAGGATGTGTTTGTGCGCCTGATGACCAACGCCCCGGACCTGGAGGAAGGCCGGGAAAAAGCCTGGCTGTTGAAAGTAGCCCTGAACCGCTGCCGGGATTTGTGGCGCGGCGCGTGGCTCAAGCGCGTGGTGCTGGGCAGCCCCGCCTTTGAAATGATTCCCGCCCCGGACGATACGGAAAAGCGCGATAACGAGGAGGCCATGATGCAGGCCATTCACCAGCTGCCGCCGTCCTTTCGGGAAACCATTCTTCTCTATTATTACCAGGGCCTTGGCATTGCGGAAATCGCCGCCATGCTGGATTTGCCCGAAGGCACCATTTCCAGCCGCCTGTCGCGGGCGCGCAAAAAGCTGGAGGAGATTCTCAAGCAAGAAGGAGGGCTTGCACAGTGAAGCGTTTGGAGGAGTTAAACAGCATCGCCTCGCGCCAGCTTGGCGGCTTACAGGCCGACGATACGCTGTTTTTGAAAATTCGTCTTGCGGCGGCGGAGAAGCCGTCCCGGCGTTTTCGCTCCTGGAGGCCCGTGCTGGCGGTATGCGCCGCGCTGGTGCTGGTGTTGGGCGGCGTGCTGGCTTTGGGCCTGCCGGGCCGGGAGCAGCTGCGCGAGCCGCAAAGGCCGGTGCTGGGCAGCCATTCTGCCGGCGACGCCGAGCCCACCCTTGCCCCGGTGGAGGGCGGCAACCTGCCCCAGAACAGCCTGACCATGAGCGCCGGTATCACCGATTTGGGCGGCACCCTGTTTGTTACCGCATCGGACGGAAGCTTTCCGCTGGTTACGATAAGCGGGGCCACCTACCGCCTGCTGAAAACGCCTGAACAGGTGGAGCAGGGCCTGCTGGGCAATGCCCTGGGCGAGGTAACCGAGTTTAACGTGGAGCCTGCGCTGGGTTCCGGCGGCATTGTCAGCAACGCCGTATCCGTGGGCGAAACGGTGTACGCCGTCAGCGGGATGGACGGCGCGCTGGTGGCCGCTCCCATGAGCGGCGTGATGCGCCTGTTCCAGCGAGTCAGCTACGGCGGACGGGCCCTTATCGGCAATCAAAACCTGCGGGATACCCTGTGCGACCCCTCCGACGTGGCCTGGATGGAAATGAACGGTGTACGCGTCAGCGATCAGGCCGCCCAGTCCCTGATGCAAACCCTGCTGGACGACGCCGATTATCAGAGTACCGCCATGACCGGCAGCGGCCAGATGCAAATTGGCCTGACCAACGGCCTCACCCTACAGCTTCTGGTGGACGACGACTGCGTAAGCGCCTGCGGCACCTGGAGCTGCCCCGATTTTATGGCCGCCTTTGCCCAGGCTAACTGACAAGCCGCGCCGTCCTTGAAAGCCGCACACCCGTTTTGGGTGCGCGACTTTTTTTACAGGGCGCAGGGTTGCCTGCGGTTGACAGGGAAGGCGGCCCCATGATATGCTTTTTTTGCTATCGATTTTTTTCGCGCGCGGCGGAAAGGAGTGTTTCCGATGAAAGCTTTGCTTCGCACCGCGGCCCTGACGCTGGCGGCCCTGTGCCTGCTTTCTCTTTGTCCGCCTCCGGCGCAGGCCAAAACCGTGGAGCAGTGGCTGGAAGGCTACGAAACCGGCGAGGTGTGGTTTGGAGATTTTGCCTACGACATTACCGACGAGGCCGCCTGCTGGGAGCTGCTGCAAAAGCCCATCACCGTTTTGGACGTGGCCCAGAACGAAAGCGTATATCCGCTGCAAACCCCCGGCGGCAAAAAGGTGAACACGGACAAGCTGGGCGGGTTTATCAACGGCGCGTCCGCAGCGGTGCATGTGCTTGGGGAGGACGAGGACGGCTGGACCCTGATTGAGGGATTGGACTACTACAATCGCGTCATCCGCGGCTATGTAAAGACCAAACTGCTGAAAACCGTAACCCCCAACGACAAGTACGGCGTGATCATCGACAAGCTGACTCAACGGCTGTATGTGTTCATTGACGGCAAGCTGTGGTCCAGCTGCCTGGTGTCTACCGGTCTGCCCAACGACAAGCAGCCCTACAATGAAACCGCCGCTGGCGAATACCTGGTGTGCAGCTGGGTGGGCGACTTTAACAGCGAGGGCATGATTTGCTCCATGGCTCTGCGCTTCAACGGCGGCGATATGATTCACGAGGTGCCCCATACGCTGAACGCGGACGGAAGCTCCAGCTATCAGAAGTTTGAGGAGCGGCTGGGCTACCGGGCCAGCCACGGCTGCGTGCGTACGCAGAGGGTGAAAAACGAGGATGGCCTGTGCGCCGCCTGGCTGTGGAAAAACCTGAAGAAAAACACCAAGGTGCTGGTGTGGGACGATAAAGGCCGCAAGATGCCCTATCCGGACGACGATATGCCGGTGTACTACAACCCAAACGGCGGAAAATATTACCACTCCACGGCCGAATGTGAGAGCGTTAAAAAGAAGTTTCGTCCCCTGACGGCCCTTCGCTATGCCGATTTGGACCTGCCCCAATATGCCGAGCTGGAGCCCTGCCTCACCTGCCGGCCCGACGCGCGCAAGAGCGAAATTGCCAAAGCCAATCTGGACCGGGGCTCCATCACTCAGGAGGAATACCTCTCCGCCCTGACCCCCATCGCTTATCCTGAGGACAGCCTGGAGCTGTACTACAATCCCAACGGCGGCAAATACTACCATTCCACCGCCAACTGCACCAGTGTAAAGGAACGTTTCTTACCCCTGAGCCCCTTTTCCTACGGCGAGCTGGACACCGGTTCCTTTGCCAAGCTGACCCCATGCCCCTACTGCGCCCCCGCCAAGCGCAAGGCGGATATCGACAAGCAAAACCAGGAAATGGGCTTTGACCCGGCAAGCGTTCAGACCCGGCAGCAGGAACCCGTTGTAAAGGTGGACAGCTCCAGCCTGGATCAGAACCACGAGGACGACGTGGCCGACGAGGATGTGCCTCAAGTGCAGATTACCCTTGGCAACTAGGAGGTTATGGCATGAAAAAACTGTGCATTGCAGCCCTGTGTCTGACGCTGGCCCTCTTGCCCCTGGGGGCTCTGGCCGCCGGTGAAAAAAACAGAAAGAATCTGCCCACCGGCAATCTGGAAGGCTACGGCAGCGGCTCCGCCTGGTTTGGCGATGATTTTGCCTACGACATCACCGATGAGGCCGCCTGCTGGGAACTGCTGCAAAAGCCCATCACCGTGCTGAACGTATCGGAAAAGGAATTGGTGTACCCCCTGGACGCTCCCAATGGCGAAAAGGTTATCAACGAGTGGATGGGCGGCACCATCAACGGCTCCCTGGCCGCCGTGCACGTGCTGGGGGAGGATGAGGACGGCTGGACCCTGATTGAAGGCATCGATTACTATGACCGGGTGTTTCAGGGCTATGTGAAAACCCGGCTGCTGAAAACCGTAACCCCAAACAACAAGTTTGGCATCATCATCGACAAGCTGACCCAGCGGCTGTACCTGTTCCGAGACGGAAAGCTGTGGTCCAGCTGCCCCGTATCCACCGGCCTGGTGAATGAAGAACAGCCCTACAACGAAACCGCCACCGGCGAATACCTGGTAGGCAGCTGGGTGGGCGGCTTTGACAGCGAAGGCATGTACTGTGAAATGGGCATCCGCTTCAACGGCGGCGACCTGCTGCACCAGGTGCCCAACACGGTTTACGCCGACGGCACCAAGGACTTTGCCAAGTACGGCGCGCTGCTGGGCCGCAAGGCCAGCCATGGCTGTGTGCGCGTAGCCCGCACCGCCAACGAGGACGGCCTGTGCATCAAGTGGCTGTGGGAAAACCTGAAGAAAAACACCAAGGTCATCATATGGGACGACGACGGACGGGTACTTGGCTATCCCCAGGATGACACGCCCCTGTACTACAACCCGGACGGCGGCACCAGCTACCACGAATCCGCCAACTGCAAAAGCGTACGCGATAAGTTCCTGCCCATGACCGCGTTCACCTACGGCGAGCTGGACAGCGGCAAGTATGCCAGCCTGAACCGCTGCCCCTATTGCGCTCCCGTTTGGCGCAAGGCGGAAATTGACGAAATCAACGTCGAGCGGATAGAGCTGGCCCGCATGCTGAAAAACCCGGTCATTGCGGGGGAACGCACAGAGGCAACCGCGCCCCTGATTCCCCGGCAGGACGAGCCTGAGCAGGAGGCTCCCGCTCAGGAGGAGCCTACCGTAACCATCGTCATCAACGATTGAGAAAAACGCCCTGCATGCCACACTCAACAGCATGCAGGGCGTTGCTCACGGCCGGCCGTTCTTCTCTTTGTTCGTTTTGGGACAGGGAGGCCTGGTTAAAAGCGCAGCCTGCCGGGCGGCAAGGAGCGCACGGCTGCTCAAACCGGCATACACGCTGCCGGTTTGAGAACCAAAATCAGAAGACGGCGGTTCTCCGATCCCACCCAGGCTTCATTATTAAAACCGCCTCGGGCGCTTGCCCAAGGCGGTTCTTTTTTCATCGGCCCGGCTTACCAGCCTGCGCCTTCCTCCCAGCCCGTATCTGGATCCTCCCAGCCGGAGGCAACGGTTGGTTCCTCCCAGGAGGAATCATACCAGCTGCCGGCTACCACGGTATCCGGCGCGGCGGTGGCGTCTACCCAACCGGGGTTTTCATCCGCGCAGGCATCCTTTTTCTCCTGTCCGGCGGATCGGGCGGGCGCGGCGCCAGAAGCTGCCGTGTGCATAAACGGAACGGCGTAAACCTGGTCGCCTACATACAGGGTTACCAGATAGGGCGTGGTGCCGTCAGACAGCGGCAGATACACAACTCCGCTGTCAAACTGGCCGCTCTGGTAACCATAGTCCTTATCAAAAAGCAGCGTATGGCTGTCCATCTGCATCAGGGTCAGGCGCACATAAGCCGCCACCTCGCTGGATGGGCTGACCGACTTGCATACGCTGATGCCTGCGGCGTTTGAGGTAAGGTGGGCCTCCACATACTGGCTGTCGTTCAGGCTGGTTAAATCCAGCGCATCCACATCAAGGGTAAAGCTGCCGACGGCCAGAGCCAGGCTCAGGGGCAATGCCAGCGCCAGGCACAGCATGGCAGGAAACAAACGCTTCTTCATGACTCTTACTCCTTTGGGAACGGGCATAATCTGCCCATTCAGCCATGTCAACGATTCAGTTTACCATTTTCTTGCACGGAATGTGCTTCTTTTTTTTCACGTTTTCATGCATGAAAATACACATTCGTAACACTTTTGCAATAGTTATTTACTTTTCAGAAATGTTTTGCTATACTGCAAAGGAATCGTACTGTCGGCTGCTTTGGCATGCCGCGAAAACGTTTTGAGATCCGGAGGGAGAATACATGAAGCATTTTGGCAGCCGTATTCTGACGCTTGCGCTGGCTTTGGCGCTGCTTTTGGCCCCGCAGGCCGCTTTTGCCGCCCAATACCGCACGCTGGCGTTTGGAGACCGTGGTGCCGAGGTAACGCAGCTGCAAAACCAGCTTAAGCAGCTAGGCTTTTACACCGCTACGACAGACGGCAAATTTGGCCGCGGCACCGAAAACGCCGTCATTGCCTATCAGCAGTCCCGGGGCCTGACCGCCGACGGCAAAGCGGGCAACCTGACCCGCGCCCGGCTGGCGGCGGAGAGCAGCGGCGGCAGTTCCGGCAGCGGCAGTTCCAATGGCACCCTGGCCCGGGGCGACAGCGGCGCCGGCGTTACTCAGCTGCAAACCGCCCTTAAGGTTCAGGGATATTACACAGGTACCATCGACGGCAACTTCGGCTCCGGTACCCTGAGTGCGGTTCTGGCCTTTCAGCGGGCTAACGGCCTGAAGGCCGACGGCAAGGCCGGCTCCCAAACCCAGGCTAAGTTATACGCCCAGTCCGGTTCCTCGTCCGGCAGTTCCGGCAGTTCCAGCGGCTTTACCCGCACCCTGCGCCAGGGCTACACCGGCAGCGATGTAACCACCGTGCAAACCCGCTTGCAGGCCCTGGGCTACTATTCCAGCACCATCGACGGCAAATACGGCTCCGGCACCATCGCGGCGGTAAAAGCGTTTCAGAAGCAAAACGGCCTGACCGCCGACGGCAAGGTGGGGTCTGTCACCTATGCCAAGCTGTTTTCCTCCTCCGCTTCCGGCAGCAGCAGCGGCGGCAGCTCCGGTTCCGATACAAGCTACAGCAAGCTGCAATCCGGCGACAAAAACAGCGCGGTAAAGGCCATGCAGCAAGCCCTGAAAAACCTGGGCTACAGCATCAGCGCCGACGGCAGCTACGGTCCCAAAACCGTGCTGGCCGTGATTGCCTTTCAGCAGCAAAACGGGCTGACCGCCGACGGCATTGCCGGCAGCAAAACCCTGAGTCTGCTTTACAGCGGCAACGCCAAAAAGTACGACGCAGGCGCCAGCGGCGGTTCCGGCAGTTCAGGCAAGGCGGACGGCCCCAACGGAAGCTCCGTACAGCTGCTGCATTGGTATAACCAGGTGAAGGGCACGCTGTCCAACGGCAACAAGCTTACCGTGTACGACCCTGCCACCAGCCTGCAGTGGACCCTGCGGGTCATGAGCTGCGGCCGTCACTGCGACGCCGAGCCTCTCACCGCTGCGGATACCGCCACCATGATTGAGGCCTTTGGCGGTAAAACCGCCTGGGTTGCCAAGCCGGTGTATGTGAAGCTGCCCGACGGCCGCTGGACCCTGGCCACCAGCCACGACATGCCTCACCTGTCCGGCTCCATCAAGGATAACAACTTTGACGGCCACCTGTGCGTGCATTTCCTGCGGGATATGGACGAGTGTCAGAAGAACGACCCCAACTGGGGCGTTACCAACCAAAAGGCCATTCGCTCGGCCTGGAAAAAGCTGACGGGTATTACGGTGGACTAACCCGTTCCCTAAAGCGCTTGTTTCGTCCCCATCAAACGATGGCGTAAAGCTGCCTATTGCCAGTGCGGCAAACCACAAGCTTACGTTCTTGAACAAGGGCGGCTCACCCATTACGATGGGCGAATGAAGCGTATGCTTCCATATCTTCTTTGAACAATGCCTGAAAGGCCGTTGCCCTGATTTGTTCCCCACGCGCCCTTGACTTATCGCCGGGAAACCGCCGGATGATCCGTCAGGGGCGCTTTCCTGTCCGAGGCGCGGCAAACGCTCGTCAGCCCCCCTTTGCGATGGCTGAGGGGGAGCTTTTTCCAACCCCTCTGGTTTTTCCATATCAATGCAGCAGCCGGATTCTCCGTTTCCAGAGAATCCGGCTGTCAGGCCGCCCAAAAAGCGGACGTGCAGGAGGCGCCGCCGCCTGCCGAGGCTTTAGGGGCGGAGCCCCTAAGCCTTGTGCCGAAACACTTTCTCCGCAAACCGGTGTGGCCTTGCTCGCGGGCACGCACTCTCTTCGACGGTTTGAAGATCGCCGTCAGGCCGGCTTTTTGGGGACGGCTTGAGGCTCCCGGTATGCTGGGAGCCTCAGCGTGTCAATGAACCCTCTTCGAGGAGTTGTCAGAGGGGCCGCCGCCCCTCTGACTGTCATCGTATCGACCGGCTTTGCCGGTCGGGCGGGGAGTTTTCGACTTTGTCGAAAACCTTCCTCCAGTCCTTCGTCCCAAAAGCTCGCCAGACGGCGAGCTTTTGGGACGGTCTCAGGCTCCCGGTATGCTGGGGGCCCTTTGCCTTATGGTTGGTCTTCCTCCTGACTTAAGCCTACGCCGATCAGCGAGGTAACCGTGCGCACAAACTTACGGTTTTCCCAGGTTGCCAGCTTGTTGAGCATGCGGCCCCGGAAAATCAGGGCCATGGTGTTGCCGCCATCCAGGTTCAGCGCCTCGGTAACGCCCCGCTCCTTAAGCATATACGCCATGCGAATCAGCCCTGTGCCCGCGCTTTCCTTCATGCGGCCCTGCACGGACAAAAGCAGGTAGTGTCCGGGCTCAATCATGCCAAGGGCCTGACGGGGCGACTTGGTTTCGTAGTACTTTTGAAGCACCAGCGGGTCAATTTCACCATCGCGAATCAGTACGGGACCGAAGCAGAACACGTTTACAGCGCCCATATCCAGCAGCTCCTGGGCGCTGTAGTCGCAGGAATAATAGGCTTTCAGCGTTCCGTCTGGAAACTGGACCAGAATGTCCAGATTCGGCAGATTGTGCAGCCGTTTGCGGTAGGTGTCCTTGCCGATGACCTGCCCGTCCCGAATGACGACGCCCACGGTTTCGCCCCGGTTGATGCGGTGGCCGTAAAAATCGTCGGTAAAGCCCAGTACAAAATGATGATCCGTGGCAATGTCAAAGGGATACCGAAAGCGGGTGCCCGGACGATCAGGGTTGGTTTCCACACTCATGAAGCTTTCCCCGTCCCGCATGCGGATATCCGTTTCAAACCACACCAGCGGGATGCTTTCGTCCTGACAGCGCCGAATCACAATTTGCAGGGTTTTGGTCAGGTACATCCAGTAGCCCGCCTCGTCGTTTTCATATACGAAGGGCGTTTCTCCGGTCAGGTAACCTTCTTCATCCCGCTGGGGTAAATCCACCTGCGGCGCAGGCGGCGGCGTGGCAATGGCGGGCGCGGTGGGCACGGGGGTGGGCGTAGGCGGAGCCTTGGTTGGCTTAGGGGTGGGCTTGGGCGTTGGGGTAGGTTCCACATAGGCTATAGCGTCGTCGGAAAAAAGCGCCTTTCGCACCTCAGGGGTCAGAACGCCGGTTTCCTTCAAGCCGTTTTGCTTTTGAAAACGCTTTAGAGCCTTAACCGTAGCGTCGTTAAAGCGGTCGTTCAAATCATCGGTGGAAAAGTAGTTCAGTTCTCGAAGGCGCTGCTTCATGGCCAGCACATCCTGGTCGTGGAAGCCCTTTTTCAGCGTGCGGGGCGTGTCCTGCGGCTCCTCCTGAGCCAGGGCGTACAGAGGCAGCAGAACAAGGCACAGCGCAAGCAGCGCGCTCAGCAGACGGGATTGTTTCTTCATCATCGCAAGGCTCCTTACTTGAGGAAATCATCATAGTCATTCGCCCCGCAAGGGGGAGCATCCTTCCAGCCGCCGGCAGCTTTGCAAGAAAAAAGAGATGATTTTGTCACATCCTTTGTGTGGATTGTTTCAAAGTTTCCACATGTTTTCCCATGATTTATGCACATTTGTGCATGGTTTTCCACATCCATCCACAATGTGGAAAACCAAGATACCAACAGGTCTTTCCATGGACGGTTTTCCACATTTCTCTGCTTTTTTAACAAAATAACGGCTTTTCGCGTGGAAAACCATGTGGAAAGTGTGGAAAGTATGCATGGAAACATATCGCTGCCAAGCCCCGCATAGGAATTTTCCACAGAAATATTGTGGATTTCGGCAGCGAGGGAGGAAAAAGGGTTGACACATTTTCTTGCGCATTTTGTAATAAAGAAAAGGGAAAGCCTGCGTATGGCGCTGCTGCTGACCCTGACCGCCTGCGTGGTGGGACTGGCGGTGGAAAGGCCCGTACCGGCGGAAGCGCCCTCCCCCTCGGCCGGAGAGCTTTCCGGCTTTGTAGTGGCGCTGGATCCGGGTCACGGAGGATATGACGGCGGAGCCAGGGCCGTAGAAAGCGGCCTGTGGGAAAAAGACATCACCCTGCAAATGGCCCAAAGCATTGAAAGCGTCCTCAGCGCCCATGGAGCGCAGGTGATGCTGACCCGCCGGGAGGATATCTGCCTGGCCGAAGGCGACACCGCTACCCGTTCCCGAAAGCGGCAGGACTTGCAGCGCCGGGTGGACCTGGCCGAGGCAGCCGGAGCCGATGTGTTTTTGAGCATCCATATGAACGAATACCGCAGCCGCCGGGAGCAAGGACCGCAGGTATTTTATCAAAAAGGGGCGGAAGCGGGGAAAACCCTGGCGGAAACCCTGCAGGCAGCCATTTTGGCCCAGCTCAAGCCGGAACGGCAGCGTCAGGCTTTGGCAGGAGATTACTATGTGCTCAAGGGAAAGCTTCCCTCGGCTCTGGTAGAGTGCGGATTCATCAGCAACCCGCAGGAGGAAAAGCGGCTGCTGGACCCCGATTATCAGCTCCAGTTTGGCGAAGCGCTGGCCCAGGGCCTGATTCGCTACCGCAGCCTTCCGGCCAAACCGTAAGTTTGCCGGGCCCGGCGTTCTCCAGCCTTTGGGGCGGCGATTCTCTCTGAATCAAATCAAACCCGTTTGGCGGACTTCAGCCCGCCAAACAAGCAGGAGACGTTTTGTGCAGTCAGGCTCAAGCCGTTGTCAAATCCCGGATTAAACGCCGGCGCCCCAAGCGTCGCTACGCTGGGGAAAAGGCAGAGGCGCAAGGCATAGGGGTTCTGACATGGCCATGTCGCCAACTTTCAGGCTGTCGAAAAAAACCATACGCAAGTGCGCGCCCGCGAACATGGCTACGCCGGTTCGCGGGAAAACATGATGGCGCACGGCTTAGGGGCTCCGCCCCTAAGCCCCCGGCAGGAGGCAGTGCCTCCTGTATCTCCGCTTTTTTGACAACTCAAGCTCGCCGTCAGGCCGGCTTTCAGACGGTATCGGAGGGCCACAGCCCTCCCATTTTCATTGCGACCCCGGCGGCGTGTACGTCGGGCTTTGCAGCCTTACGCGGCAAGGCTTTCCTTACGCGCTTTGCCGCCCGGCCGGCTTTTTGACGGTTCGAAGCCTGCTTCACGGGCTTGTTTTTTTCCCTTAACTGCGCTACAATAAAGCTACCTGTTTGATTCTGTATGTTAAGGGAGGAACCGCCATGTACCGTGAGGTTATCGACACCGCCGTTGAAAAAATGAAAAAAACCACCAGTGTGTTTGTAGAAGATCTGCGCTCCATCCGTGCCGGCCGCGCCAATCCCCAGCTGCTGGACCGGGTGACGGTGGATTACTACGGCACGCAAACCCCGCTGAACCAGCTGGGCAATATTTCGTCCCCCGAACCCCGGATGCTGGTCATCAGCGTATGGGATCAGAAGGCCATTCCCCTGGTGGAAAAGGCCATTCTCAAGAGCGATCTGGGCCTGAATCCCTCCAACGACGGCAAGCTGATTCGCCTGGTGATTCCCGAGCTGAACGAGGAGCGCCGCAAGGAACTGACCAAGCTGGTGCGCAAAGGCGCCGAGGACAGCAAGGTAGCCATCCGCGCCATTCGCCGCGACGCCATGGAGCAGTTTAAGAAGCTGGAGAAGGATTCCAAAATTACCGAAGACGACCGCGCCAAGGCAGAAAAGAAGATGCAGGAGAAAACCGACGAGGCCATTAAGGGCATCGACGACCTGTGCGCCAAGAAGGAAAAGGAAATCATGGAGGTGTAAGGAGCCGGCTTCCGCCCGGTTCTTTCCCCAAAGCGTTTCCTTATCCCAGAAGAGAGGCTTCTATGCAGCAAACCTTTGAGCACCTGCTGGGGCTGCCTACGGCGGCAGCCCTGGCCGTTCTGTCCGCCAGCGGCATCACCGGGGTGGACCTGATTCCTACCGCCGCGCCCGCCCGCAAAAGTCCGGAAAGCTCTATGCGCACGGAGGAAGGCGAAGCGCTGGGCTATGCATCCACCCGCGTGGTGGCGGTTGAGGACGATGGGCGCAGGCTCATCGTCTCACGTTTTTTGACGGGCGATCCAAAGCCCGCGGAAAGGAAGGAGCCATGACGCCTACCCTTTACGCTCCCATCGACCTGGAGCGCCTGCCCAAGCACGTGGCCATCATTATGGACGGAAACGGCCGCTGGGCTAAGCAGCACAAGGTGAAAATCGCCATGGGCCACCGCACGGGCACGGAAACCCTGCGGGAGATTATTCGTAATTCCAGCGACATCGGCATCCAGGCCCTGTCGCTTTACGCCTTTTCCACCGAAAACTGGGGCCGCCCCCAAAGCGAGGTGGACGCACTGATGCAGCTGATTTTGGACTTTTTCGCTTCCGAAATCGACGAGCTGTGCGAAAAAAACGTGCGTATCCGCATTTTGGGCGACAAAAGCGCTCTGCCCCCCCGGCAGCACCAGGCGCTGGACGACGCTGAAAAGCGCACGGCCCAGAATACCGGCTTGCAGCTGAACATTGCCATCAACTACGGCAGCCGGGCCGAGCTGGCCCGCGCCGCCCAAAGCCTGGCGCGGGACGTGCAAAACGGCCGGCTTTCCCCGGAGGAGATTACTGAGGACTTGCTGGAAAGCCGTTTGTATACCGCCGGCCTGCCGCAGGTGGATTTGCTGATTCGCACCAGCGGGGAAATGCGCCTGTCCAACTTCTTTTTGTTCCAGTGCGCCTACGCTGAATTTGTGTTTCCCACCGTGCTTTGGCCGGATTTTGATTTGAAGCAGTACCATGAGTGCATCGCCCAGTTCCAAAGTCGCAAACGCCGCTTTGGCAAGCGCGAAGAATGACGCCGTTTTCCCGTTGCCCAAGGAGGTAGCCTGATGAGCGAAGCTAGCAAAGACAACCGCGCCAAAACCGAAAAGAAAAAGTCCTCGCTGGGCCAGCGCACCGTTACCGGCGCCATTCTCATTGCGGCGCTGGTGGTGGTGTTGCACTTTGGCGGATGGGTGTTTGCCGTTACGGTGCTCGTTTGCCTGGGGCTGGCTCTGTACGAGGAGCTGCACGCCCTGTGCGCGGCCGGGCACGCCCCGGTGTGGTGGCCCAGCTTTGCGGCGCTGGCGGTGTCCATGCCGCTGATGATGTTCTTTTCCACTGCCGCCATGATTCCCATTTTAACGCTGCTGAGCTTTTGCGCGCTGTTTTGCGTGATGCGCCGCCGGGATCCGGACCTGATTGATATCGAAATGAGCCTGCTGCCCATGCTGAGCATTGTGCTGCCGGGCATGTGTCTGTTTGGCATCCTGGGCGCGGAAACCCGCGTGATGCAAACCTTCCTGCTGGTGCTGGTGTTTGCGGTGGCCGTGGGCGGCGATACCTTCGCGTATTTTGTGGGCAGCATTGTGGGCGGGCCCAAGCTTTGTCCCCACATCAGCCCCAACAAAACCGTTGCGGGCTGCATCGGCGGGCTGCTGGGCAGTGTTTTCTGCGCGCTGGTCACCGGGTGGCTGTTCGGGGCCTTTCATCCCGGCACGGTGTTTCCCCCCTTCTGGGGCAACATTCTGGTGGGGCTGGTGGGCGGCGTGGCCGGACAGATGGGCGACTTATTTGCCAGCATGGTGAAGCGCCACTGCAAAATCAAGGATTTCAGCCATATCTTTCCTGGACACGGAGGCATGATGGACCGCATGGACAGCATTGTTTTTGTGGCGATTATCATATTCAGCTACCGGGTGATATTGCGGGTGTAAAGGGGCTATGCTATGAACAGGCGCAAACTGGCGGTTTTAGGCTCTACCGGGAGCATCGGCACCCAGGCGCTGGAAGTGGCGCGGCTGCACAGCGACCGTTTTGAGGTAACGGCGCTCACCGCCCACCAGAGCAGGGAAAAGCTGTTTGAGCAGGTGCGGGCCTTCCGGCCCCGGCTGGCGGGCCTGGTGCAGCCCATTCCCATGGACCAGATTCCTCAGGACCTGCGCTTTTGCCAATGGGTATTTGGCAAGGAAGCCCTCACCCTGGCTGCCGGCTGCGACTGCGACGACGTGCTGGTGAGCGTGGTGGGGATGGTGGGCCTGGAAAGCGTACTGTGCGCCCTTGCGCATCACAAGCGGGTGCTGCTGGCCAACAAGGAAGCCCTGGTGGCCGGAGGCCATCTGGTGATGGACGCGGCACGCCGGGAGGGCGAAAACCGCCTGCTGCCGGTGGACAGCGAACACAGCGCCATTTTTCAATGCCTACAGGGCGCTGCCGGCAACCCGCTGAAGCGCATTGTGCTCACCTGCTCCGGCGGCCCCTTCCGCACCTGGAGCAAGGCGGATATTCGTGCCGCCACCAGAGAGCAGGCCCTCAAGCACCCCAACTGGGTGATGGGGCAGAAGATTACCATTGATTCGGCCACGCTGTTTAACAAGGCTTTGGAGATGATGGAGGCAAAATGGCTTTTTGACGCCGCGCCGGAACAGATTCAGGTGGTGATTCACCCTCAGAGCGTCATTCACAGCGGCGTGGAGTTTGCCGACGGCGCACTGCTGGCCCAGCTGGGCACGCCGGATATGCGCCTGCCCATTCTGTACGCCATGAGTTATCCCCAGCGCTTGCCCACCGGCGGAAAGGAACTGGATCTGTTCAGCCTGGGTTCCCTCACCTTTGAGCGCCCCGACGAGGAGCGCTTTCCCAGCGTGCGCCTGTCCCGGGAGTGCATGCATGCCGGCGGCGCGGCGGGCTGCGTGCTCAACGCCGCGAACGAGGAAGCGGTGTTCCACCTGCTTCGTTCCCGGGAAAGCATGCCCATTGGGCGAATTTTTGACACGGTGGAAGAAGTGCTTAGCCGGGTGGCCCATCTGCCCGCCAACACCCTGGATGAGGTGCTGGAAGCGGATCGCCAATCCCGGCAGGCGGCCAGAGCCTATTTGAGCCGCTTCTGACGGCTTCTTCCCCAAGAAAGGAAAGCCTATGACCATTTTGTATGTGCTGCTGGCCCTGCTGCTGCTGGGCGTGTTGATTACCGCGCATGAGTTTGGCCACTTTGCATCGGCCCGGCTGTGCGGGATTCCCGTAAAAGAGTTTTCCATCGGCTTTGGACCCAAGCTTGTGCAGTGGCGCAGCAAAAAGCACGAAACCGTGTTTTCCCTCCGGCCCATTCCCCTAGGCGGGTACTGTATGTTTTATGGCGACACCGACGACGACCCTGCCGGTAAAAAGAAGGACGATCCCCGCAACTACAACAACGCGCCTGTATGGAAACGCATGATCAGCGTTTTCAGCGGCCCGCTGATGAACTTTGTGCTGGCCTTTGTGGTAGCCGTCGTACTGATGGCGGCCTACGGCGTGGTGCTGTCCACTCCGGTGGTGGCGGATGTAACCCCCGGCATGCCGGCGGAGCAGGCCGGACTGATGGCCGGAGACGCCTTTGTTACGGTGAATGGCGAGGCCATGGAGGGCAAAAGCGCCCAGGACGTCAGCAACGCCATCGGCAGCCTGGGCCAGGGCCAGGATGTACAGCTGACAGTGAGCCGCGAGGACGGCCTGCACGACTTGACCATCCATCCCTATTACGACCGGGAGCAGGGCCGGTACATGGTTGGCATTACCATTCAAACGGGCTATGCGCCCATGCCCGGCGGGTCGGTGATTCCCGCGGCGTGGGATACCTGCAAAAGCGCTTCCACCGCCATTTTGGAGGCGTTGGGCAAGCTGCTGACCACCGGCGAGGGGATTGAGCAAACCTCCGGTCCGGTAGGCGTGATTCAGCTGGTAGCCGAGCAGACCCGGCAGGGCGGGCTGGAAATTTTCCTGTACCTGATGGTGATTATCTCCATCAATTTGGGGTTGATGAACCTGCTGCCCATTCCCGGCCTGGACGGCAGCCGGCTGGTGTTTATGGTCATTGAAGCCATTCGCCGCAAGCCGGTCAACCAGCGCATTGAAAGCGTGGTGCACCTGTGCGGCTACGCCCTGCTGCTGGGCCTGATGCTGTTTTGCACTTATAAGGACATCCTGCGCCTGTTCCAATAGCATGCAGCTGCTTTCGGCTGCATGCTCATGCCTTCAGAAAAGCTCGCCGGACGGCGAGCTTTTCTGAAGGCCCGAAGCAGCCTGCTTTCCAAAAAACAGGCTGCTTTTGCTTTTCCCTTTCAGCTGATAAATCGGCGCTTTCGCCTAATTGCGGAAAACCACCACTTCCAGGGCTGTCAGCTGCGGCGGGGTGCTTTCCTGCAAATCGCCGTTGTAGTAAACGGCAACCGCGTCGCCGTCGCCCCACTCCAGCGTGGGCACGGGGGTAACGGTGGGTTCAGGCTGCGCATCGTCCGTCGCAGGCGTTTCTTCCCCCTCCTCCGTTGTCGCCGATACCACGCCGGTAACCGTTTCCTCCGTCATCAGCACCCGGTAACTGTCGCCGCCGTCGGTGGTGAGCAGAAAGCTGCCCTCTTTCTTTTCGCTGACCGTACCGCTCACGCTGGGCACAATCAGCTCATGGGCCGTGATGCGGCCGGGCAGGCTCAAAGCCATCACGCCGTCATAATACGCCAGCACCCTCATTCCGGGAAACAAATGAGCCGTGTCCACCAGCTCCAGATTCACCCAAACGTCGCCAAACAGCTCATCGCCGGTTACCAGGATTCCTCCGTCCACAAACTCCCCGATTTCGCCCTGAATCGTGTAACAGCCCACACGGTCGGCATGAGCCTGGGGCGGAACGCTGCGGGTGAGCCGGCCGTCGTACTGAACGATGACATACATGCCTTCCTCCATCGGGTTATCCATGAGCAGGCCATCCCATACGGTCGCGTCGTCCGTGTTCAAAATCACCGTGCCGCGGTGCTTATCCTCCAAAACAAAGCCGTCCTCCATCACCTGGGTCACATAGCCTTCCAGGTCCTGAACCTCCTCCTGCGCAAACGCGCCAAGGGGCAGGGCCAGCGCCACAGCCAGGCAAAGGGCAAACCACTTGCGAATGTTCATATCGTTTCCTCCTTTTCAAGCCCTAGGGCTTTCACAGGGAATAGACGAAGAAGCCGTGCGCATTGTTCCGCACGGCTGCCGGTTTCTTTTGGAAAAACGTTCAAAAACCAAAGGCTTCATAATCGGCCTTGGAAAAGCGGTGATATTCCACCCGCCCGTCGTGCTCATGCACGCAATAATAGAAGCCGTCCGGTTTGCCATCCTCAAAATACACCAGGTGGTCAAACTCCGGGCTGTCTACAGCCTGCACATGCACCCGGCCGGAATACTTGCGAAACACGGAAAGCAATTCTTCAAAGGTGCAGCCTCGCCCCACGGTATTGACCAGTTCACGCAAAAAGTCCAGCCCCGGTGCATGCTGCATGGCGTACTGAACGCCCTGCCCCGGTACGTTGAGGCAAAAGCCGGTTTCATGCGGCGTGAAGGTAACGCCGCCTAGCGTATCCTCCGTTTGCGCGCAAAAGTCCTCCAGCGCCCGGGCCATTTCGTTCTGCGAAAGGCTTGCGCCCAGCAAAGCGTTCAGCGTAGCGGTAGGGTAATTCAGGCTTACATTGGGCAGCGCCACGCCCATTTTCAAACACATTTCGGCTACCACGCCGGTCAGGTTGCGGGTAAGCGGGGTAAAGTTCATCAAAAATCGCCTTCCTTTATTTCATCCATGCCAAAGCGGTCCGTTAACACATCCCGGCGGATGTACACATTGCAAATGGCGACGCCATCCACATATACCGTGCGGATTTTTACAAACGCACCGCCAAAGTCTTCGGGAATCACCGTATCCTCCAGGTCGATCAAGTATTCCGCCTCTGTGCCCGCTACGGAGCCCGTGAATGGAACCATTTCCACTCGCGCCTTTTCTTCCTCCGTTAAAAAGCTTCGGTATATGCCAAGGCAGCCGTTGTAATCCAAAATCTTGATTTGATTGGAAGGGTCATTTTGCAAAATATACTGAAACTGCCGGTAGAGAGATTCGCCCCAATAGTCCCGGTCCATCCCTTCAGCCAGCGTTTTTCCAATGGGATTGAAATATACCTTTTCGTAAGGGTGTTCCTTCCAAATCCACCCGGCCTGGAAAAGCAGCAGCGCCGCAATAACGCCGCAACCCATCCGGCGCAAGGCTTTCTTTTTTTCCAGCGCCCGGCCAAGGCTTTGCACGCCAAACAACATCAGCGTTACCAGGCAGGGGAAAATGTAATACATATGACGCCAGCCGTTATATAGGGTAACCTGTTTGAAAAGCATGATTCCTATAGGCGCAAAGGCAACCACAAAGCACAACATGCCATAGCGGCGTTGTGAAGCAAACCATTGTTTTCCCTTGCCTCGGCGCAGCATGGAAATCAGGGCAAAGCCCTCCGTGCCCAGGCCCACCGTCAGCAAACCCACGTACCAAATGGGCAGTGATACCAGCAGCCACACAGGAATGTAGTACCAAGGCACCTGCTGCCCAGGTATCATGCTGCCAAGGAAGGGAATGGAACCTCCCCATGCCTCAAAATGGGAAAAATTCTGAATTACATTAGGCAAAAAGTGAATAGGATCCTCCCAGGCGGCTGGAGTGAGCGCAAAATAGAACGCCAGCGTAAGAGCTACCTGTCCCAGGGAAAGCAGAGCTTCCCGAAGGATTTCCTTTTTTTCGAAGATTGCCGCCAGAACACGGTACCCCATCAGCAGCAAGGGAAACATGAGCCCTACCACCCGGGTATTGATGCACAGGGCAAACACCAGCGCCGTCAGCGTTTCCTTCCACCAGCGACGCTTTTCCAGGCAAAGGGTAATCATCATCAGCGCGACACAACAGTTGGCGGTGAACACCATGTCCTTGATATTGTTAAACTGTTCCCCCCAAAAGCGCGGATACAAAACAACCATCAGCAGCCCGATGAAAGACAGAAACCGGTCCTGGAACACCTTTTGTAAAAACACATACAGGCAAACCCAGCCACACCAGCAAAGCAGGAAAGTCATCAGGTGGCGCATGACAAAAACCTCATGCTGGGGCATGGAAAAGTGGTTGATATGCTCCACCAACACCATAGGCAGTTGAAACGCTACTCCGTAGTACTGATCCGTCCAATCCCACAGGTCCTTGTCAATTACCCGCAATTCCAGCCCAAACAGTTTTTGCAGAATGTATTGATAGTTGACAATGCTGCTAAAACGCTCCACCCGTTCGTCAAAGGTTAACCCATAGTCCCGGTAGGTGCACAGGCCGACCAGCAAAATAACAATCAGCCCCGCAACGGCCAGCACATGAAAGAAGCGGGACGATTTTTGAGAAAGCGTTGTCATGGGCCGTCATCCTTTCAAAACCTTGTCTTTCTTTACAGCAGCGAAAACAAATCCACCTGGCTGGTTTCGGGCATGCCGTCCAGCGCGCCCTGAGCCCGCAGCATTTCAATGACGCTGTCCCCAATGTGCGCCCGCTGCTTCAGGTCCTCAATGCTGATGTAGGGCTTGCTTTCATCCCGGGTGTTCAAAATGCCCTGCACTGCGTTTTCGCCAAAGCCGTTGATGGAGGTGAAGGGGCAGCGCAGGTTGCCGTCCTCAATCAGGAAGCGGGTGGCGTCGGAGCGGTACAGGTTGACCGGCAGCATGCGGATGCCCCGCTGCTGCATTTCCAGCAGCATGTGATAGGCGTTTTCCTCCTGCTTGTCCTTCACGCTCATTTTTTCTTCCCGGTTGGCAAACTCGGTGAGCCGGTCGCGCAGGGTTTCCACGCTCATGAGCATGCGTCCCGCATCGAAGCCGTCGCCGCGGATGCTGAAATAAGCCGCGTAATACGCCTGAGGGCGGTACACCTTGTACCAGGCCACGCGAAGGCCCATGGTCACGTAGGCCACGGCATGGCCCCGGGGAAACATGTATTTAATCTTGTGGCAGCTGTCGATGGCCCAGTCGGGCACGTCGTGCTCCCGCATGGCCTCCTCCCATTCCGGCTTCAGGCCCCGGCCCTTACGCACGCTTTCCATGATGTCGAAGCTCATCTTTTCCTGCATGCCCTTGGAGATCAGGAAGTTCATGATGTCGTCGCGGGTGCAGAAGCACTGAGCCAGCTTGGCCTTGCCGGAGTTGATGATATCCTGGGCGTTGCCCAGCCACACATCGGTGCCGTGGCTCAGGCCGGAAATGCGGATGAGTTCCTCCATGGTGGAGGGCAGGGTTTCCATCAGCATGCCCTGCACAAAGCCTGTGCCAAACTCGGGAATCCCCAGAGTGCCGGTTTTGCACATAATCTGCTCCTCGGTTACCCCCAGAGCGTCCGGCTTGGAAAACAGGCTCATCACGTTTTTGTCGTCTAGGGGAATTTCCCGGAAGTTCACACCGGTCAGCTCCTCCAGGCGGTGCATCATGGTGGGATCGTCGTGTCCCAGGCAGTCCAGCTTCACCAGAATGTCGTGCATGGAGTTAAAGTCGTAGTGAGTGGTGATCGTCGTGCCCTCAATGTCGTCCGCCGGGTGTTGAATGGCGGTAAACTGGCAGATGTCGTATTCCTTAGGCAGTACCACGATACCGCCGGGATGCTGGCCGGTGGTGCGCTTTACGCCCACGCAGCCCGCAGCCAGCCGCTCCTTGTGGGCGCGCCCGGCCCGGATGCCCCGCTCCTCGCAGTACTTGGCGGCAAAGCCGTAGGCCGTCTTTTCCGCCAAACCGCTGATGGTGCCCGCCCGGTACACATAGCCCTTGCCAAACAGCTCCTCAATGTAGGCGTGGGCCCGTGGCTGGTATTCGCCGGAAAAGTTCAGATCAATATCCGGCACCTTGTCGCCCTTAAAGCCCAGGAATACCTCGAAGGGGATGTCAAACCCGTCCTTGGCCATGGGGTTGCCGCAAATTTCGCAGTTTTTATCCGGCAGGTCCACGCCCACGCTGGCCAGCTCCGGCGGGGTCAGAAACATTTTGTGGCAGTGGTCGCAGCGGTAGTGGGGCGGCAGGGGGTTCACCTCGGTGATGCCGTTCATGGTGGCCACAAAGCTGGAGCCTACGCTGCCTCGGCTGCCCACCAGGTATCCGTCGGAGAGGGACTTGCTCACCAGCTTCTGGGCGATGGAATACAGCGTGGAAAAGCCGTAGCCCACAATGGAGCCCAGCTCCTTTTCCAGGCGCTTTTGCACAATCTCCGGCAGCGGGTCGCCGTAGAGCTCCTTGGCCCGGCTCCAGGACCGGCTTTCAATGTCGTGGGCCGCGTCCTCCCAATAGGGCTGAAAGGTGTCCTTGCCCTCCGGGTGCTTGGGGAACAGGCGCAACTCCTCCACCATATCGGCGATTTTTTTGGGGTTGTCGATAACCACCTCATGGGCCTTTTCCCTGCCCAGGTAGCTGAACTCGTCCAGCATTTCCTGGGTGGTTTTGAAGTACAGGGGCGGCTGCTGGTCGCAATCGTCATAGCCCAGGCCCGCCTGGATGATGGTGCGGTAAATGGCGTCCTCCGGGTTCAAAAAATGCACGTCGCCGGTGGCTACCACCGGCTTGCCCAGCTTTTCGCCCAGGGCCACAATGCGGCGGTTGAAATCCCGCAGATGCTCCTCATCCCGGGCCGATCCGTTGCGAATCATGAACTGGTTGTTGCCGATGGGCTGAATCTCCAAATAATCGTACCAGCCGGCAATGCGCTCGATTTCGCTTTCCGGCTTGCCGTCGGCAATGGCGCGGAACAGTTCGCCCGCCTCGCAGGCGCTGCCCAGAATCAGCCCCTCCCGGTACTGGTTGATCAGGTAGCGTGGCATGTTGGGGTGGCGGTAGAAGTAGCGCAGGTTGCTGTCGGAAATCAGGTGGTTCAGGTTTTGCATGCCCTTTTGGGTTTTACAGAGCAAAATGATGTGGTAGGTATCGCCGATGGTTTCTCCGCCAATCACTCCGTCGATATCCTTCAGGGTATGCGCGCCCTTCTTTTGGGCCTCCTCCAGCATTTTGTGCAGGCACTGGGCGGTGGCGGCGGCGTCGTGCACAGCTCGGTGGGCGTTTTTCAGCGATACGCCCAGCAGGCGGCACACCGCGCCCAGCTTGTGGCTTTTCTGCTGGGGGTACAGCTTGCGGGAAAACACCAGCGTGTCAATGACCGGCGCCTGGAAGGAAACGCCCATGCGGCGGCACTCCGCCTGCAGCATGCCCATGTCGAAGGGCGCGTTGTGGGCGGCCACAGGACAGTCGCCGATGAAATCAATCAGCTTTCGCACGCCTTCAGCGGGGCTTTCATGCCCCTCCAGCATCAAATCGGTAATGCCGGTAATTTCGCTGATTTTGGGCCGCAGCGGCACCCCCGGGTTACACAGGATGCTCAGCTCGTCCACAATCTGGCCCTTGTCCAGCTTGACTGCGCCTACCTCGATGATACAGTCCATGGCATGGCTCAGGCCGGTGGTTTCAAAGTCCAGCACCACAATCGGCGTGTCGATGGGCCTGTCCTCCGCGTCGGTCACAATGGGTACCAAATCGCACAAATAGCCCTCTACGCCGGGAATCAGCTTAATGCCGGTTTTCTTGGCTGCGCCAAAGGCGGCGGGAAAGGCCTGGGCGCTGCCGTGGTCGGTAATGGCCACGGCGCTGTGGCCCCAGCGGGCGGCGGTTTTCACCAAATCGCCCGCGTCGGCGGTAGCATCCATGGTGCTCATGGTGGTGTGCATATGCAGCTCGATACGCTTTTCCTCCGCGTTATCCATGCGCTCCGCCTTGGGCATTTTTTGCATGTCGCGCACGCCGATGGACAATTCGCCCAGGAAGGGGTCCATGCGGCACTCGCCCCGCAGGCGCACCTTCATGCCGTTTTGAATCTGCTTGATCTGGTCGGCCACCCGCTGGCGCTCCTCGTCGGTGGGCGGCGTGGGTTCCTCTCCCATGCCACGGCGCTTCATACGGTACTGATAAAACGCCTTGCAGTAAATGGTGGAGGTATCATCGTACACGGCGAAGGTGGCCAGCACGGTTTCGCCGCCCTTTAATTCCCTGGGATCGTTCACGCCGGTAACGACGCCCTCCACCACCACAATGCCGCTGTCCTCGGCCAGTTCTCCAATGGGCACGGGATGGTCGGCAATGGCGCGGCCCTTGAGTACATCCTCCTTCGCCGCCCGAGACGGCGCGGCGGCGGATACGCCCGTCTGCGCTTTGGGCTTGGGGGATGCGCTGCGGGGCAGAGCGCCCGTCATGGCGGCGGCCTGGGCCTCCAGGGCCGCATCGTCAAGGGGAGGCGGCTCGTCCATGGGGGCGGGGGCGTAGTGGAAGCCTCGCTCCTGACGCATTTGCTTCACCCATTCCTCCCGCTGGCCGCACACCGTCATGGCGATGGGCAGCCACACACGAAAAATGTCGTACACAGCCCGGCTAAGCTTTTCATCCAAATGGCGGCTTTTGAAATAGCTCAGGCAAATGTTGTCCGGGCAGGTGAGCAGAATCCGCCCTTCCTCAGCCGTCCAGCCCACATCGTCAATCCAGGCGGATAGAGCGGGGCTTTGGCGGCGCAAAAAATCGGTCAAAACAGGCTTGTAGCGGTCGATGTGGGCGCAAAAATCCTCCGCCAGGCCGGGACTGGCCACCCGCAGCGCCACCGTAAGCTTGGGAAACAGGCGGCGCAGGGTTTTTTCCAGAAGCAAATAATCGGTTTCGCCCACCAAATCGTCGCACAAAAAGCTCATATAGGCCTTGTTGGCCTCTTTTTGATACAGCACCCGCTCAATATGCAGCTTTCCCTGCAAAGCGGGCACGGTTTCCTCCAGGGTTTTGAGCAGCTCGGTCTTGTTCATCCAGGCACCTCCAACGGTTCCTTTCATTATACCATGAAAACCCTTCGTTTGGCAAAAATCGCTGGCAAGCGCGGCCTTTTGCCCGCCAAAACCGGCCCGGCGGCAATCTTTTGGGCTGTGCCCGGCGCGCCGCCGGTTTCGCAACAAAGTCAGCGGGCTGCGGCCTTCCGATACCGGGCAAGGATTTTTGCCGCGCTTGCTAATTCCCGCCCGCCAAGGTATAATAATCAGGATTGCCCGTCTTTTCTGCGGGCCGGAAGGAGGCGCTTTGCGATGGGAATTTTCAGCCGTCTTGAGGCGTGGTATCGGTGGCTGGCCGCCGACCCGCTGGGCTTTCTCATCTATCTGGTGTTTTTTGCGCTATCAGTGCTGCTGACCCTGGTTTTGCACGAAATCGGCCACGGGTACGTGGCCTGGCGCTGCGGCGATCCAACGGCCAAAATGCTGGGCCGCCTCAGCCTGGATCCCCGCAAGCACCTGGACCCGGTGGGCACCCTGTGCCTGATTTTTCTGGGCTTTGGCTGGGCCAAGCCCGTGCCGGTAAACCCCCGCAACTTTGAAAACTATCGCCGGGACGATTTTTTGGTGAGCATTGCGGGCATTACGGTAAACATCACCCTGTTTTTGCTGTCGCTGTCTCTGGCGGTGGGACTGAACGGCCTGGTGTGGAAACCGGAGGTGGTGCAGTATTACGGAGCGAAGAGCCTGCTTTCCTCCAACGGCATCGGCTACGCGGCGCTGCTTTCCGCCGGCGTGGGTGATTTGGACGAATGGCTGCGCACTCCCTGGCTGCAATACATGCAGCGCTTTTTGCTGATGTTTGCCACCATGAACCTGTCGGTGGGCCTGTTCAACCTGCTGCCTTTGCCGCCGCTGGACGGCTTTCATCTTTTGAACGATATCCTGCTCAAGGGAAAGCTCAGCCTGAACCGCCAGTGGTTCCAGATTGCCCAGGTGGCGCTGATTGCGCTGTGCCTCACCGGCGCGCTGTCCAGCCTTCTGACCGGCGCCTTTAACGCCGTGGAGGACGCGGTGCTCAGCCTGCTGCTGAAAATCGCGGGTCTAAGCTGATGGCGGTTCAGATTCATCTGAAAAAATTCGACGGGCCGCTGGATTTGCTGCTGCATCTGATTGGCAAAAACAAAATTGATTTGAAAGACATTTTTGTCAGCGAGATTACAGAGCAATATGTGGAGGCGGTGCGAAGCGCCGTGGACTTTGACATGGACGAGGCCAGCGAGTTTATCGCCATGGCCGCCCTGCTGGTGGAAATCAAAAGCCGTCACCTGCTGCCCAAGCCGCCCAAAGAAGACGAGGAGGATCCGGAGCAGGCGCTCATCGCCCGCCTGACCGCCTACAAGCAGTTTAAGGAAAGCGCCCGGAACATGACCCAGTTTGAGCAAAGCGCCAAGAGCGTGTTTGGCAAGCTGCCGGAAGAATTTCCCCTGCCGCCTCCCACCGTGGAGCTGGACAACCTGACCCTGGAAGCCCTATGGCAGGCCCTGATGCGGGTGCAGAGCCGCACGCCGCCCGAGCCAAGAGAGGCGGACTTCCGCCTGCGGGATATTCGCCGCGACAGCTACACCGTGGAGGGCTGCATGGAAACCATCGAAAGCCGGCTGGTGCTGGGCCCCACCCGGTTTGACGCCCTGTTTAGCGACGCGCCCGGCCGGGAAGAGGTGGTTACTTTGTTCATCGCCCTGCTGGAGCTGCTGAAGCTGGGCAAGGTTTACGCCCGCCAGGGAGCTACCTTTGACGATATCCAGCTGGTGCCCGGCAGCAAACCCTTTGACGAAGGAGAAGAAACGGATGGAGAAGCATGAGGCCCCGCAGGTAATGGAGGCCATTTTGTTTGTGTCCGGCGAAGCGGTCACCGTGGATGACCTGGCGACCGCCCTGGGCCTGAGCCGCCAGGACGCCCTGTGGGCCGCAGACGAATTGGAGCGCCAGCTGGACCAGAACCGGCGCGGCATTACGGTGAAGCGCTACGGCGACCATCTGCGTCTGGAAACCCGGGCGGAGTTCGCCCCCTATGTAGAGCGGCTTTTGCAGCCCGTGCAGCGCCAAAGCCTGTCGCAAACCGTGATGGAAACCCTGGCCGTTATCGCTTACCGCCAGCCCGCCACCAAGGGCGACGTGGAACAGGTGCGCGGTGTGAAGTGCGACTACTCCATTCAATCCCTGCTGCAAAAAGGACTCATCAAAGAGGTGGGCCGCAAGGAGGCGCTGGGCCGCCCCATTTTGTACGCCACCACCGACGTCTTTTTGGAGCATTTCGGTATTTCCGACATTCGGGAGCTGCCGCCCCTGCCCGACCCTCAGCCCGTGGAAAAGGTGGAGGAACCCCTGACCCCGTAAAACAACACGCATAGCTTTCCCGCGCCCGGCACATACTGATGCCGGGCGCTTTTTGCGCGGGGAGGGACAAGCAGATGCGGCAAACAGTATCCATTTTGACGGCGCTGATGATTGCGCTGACCCTGATTTCCGGCTTCATCGTCATTGGCAGCGTGGAGCAGGCCAAGCTGCTGGAAACGCGTAACAGCCAAATTGAAACGCTGCTTTCAGAGGCGGAGACGCAGGCCAAGCGCCTTTCCGAAAGCAAGCAGCGCGCCCAGAGCCTGGACAAGTCCCTTTGCGAAACTCAGCAGGAACGGGACGGCCTGCTTCAGCAGGTACAGACGCTGGAGGCGCAGAGCCTGGCTGCACAGGAGGCCGCGCTCACCGTTCAGGCACTGACCCAGGATAACGAAGCCCTTTCCGCCCGGGCGGATTTGCTGGCAATGGAACTGAAAGAGGCGCGGCAGGCCCTGACGCAGCTGGAAACCGCCTATGAGCAGGTTCAGCTTCAGCTTGCCCAAAGCGATGAAGCCCGCCAGGTCGCCGCTTCTCAGGCGGAAACCTGGGAGCAGGCTTACGCCCGTCTCCAAGAGGAAGCCGCTCAGGACGCCCTGCGCTACGAGCAGGCCATGGCCGAAGCGGCAGATGCGTCCGCATCTCCGCTTCCAGTGCTCAAGCCAGGACAAAGCAGCAGTCCTCTGCCTTATTAACGCCAAAGGCCGCTCCCTTTGCCGGAGCGGCCCTTGGTCAGCTTTTCAAAAAAGCGCTTCAAGCGGCGAGCTTTTTCGCCAAGCCGGTCGAAACAAATATGTTCAGCGGGGGACGCGCTCCCTCTGGGTTTTTGAACCCCCTTGCGCAAGGCGGCGTTACTTCGCTGCTTCTGCCGTTTCCTTGCTGCCCTTAGCCAGCAGCAGGGCGGCGGCAAAGCCGGCGGCGAAGGTCACCACGCTGACGACGATGATCAGAGCGTTCACGTTGCCCAGGGCGTAGCGGTTCTTGAGCAGGATGCCCACAGGGGAGGCCAGCACCAGGCCCAGCACCGAGCAATAGGTGGGATTGGGGAAGCGGGCAATGAGCCACTCAATGAGCTTGGCCACGCCGAAAATGCCCAGCACCACGCCCAGCGCAAAGGGCAACAGCGTCAGCAGACAATAACCGATTTCCGCGCCGTTGCCGGACACAACGGCAGGAATCAGGCCCTTCACCGCATTGATAACGGGGGTATAGTAGCCCAGCAGCATCAGCATCATGCTGCCGGACACGCCGGGGATAATCATGGTACCGGAGGCCACCACGCCCACCGCAAGCAGCGCAAGAATTTGCAGGAAGTTGATCTCCAGCTTTTCCGCGTTGGTGATTTCGCCGGGAATGGCCATCACCACAATCAGGGCGAAGAACAGAATGAACAGGGCGATGCACAAACCGTTCACCTTTTTCTTGTCCACCTTGTGAAGCAAGGGAGACAGACCGCCCAGAATCAGCCCGATGAAGGCGGTATAGGTGGGCAGGGGGTAGCCGGTCTGGGGGTTAAGCAGGGCGGAAAGCACGTAGCTGAGCGCCACAATGCCAATGCCCATGCCGATCAGGTAGGGCAGCAGGATCAAAATGCTCTTTTTGAATTCCTTAAACAGGTGGGTAATGCTGTGAATCAGCAGATCATAAATGCCCATGCTGACCATCATGGTGCCGCCGGATACGCCGGGGATGATATTGGCCACGCCAATCACCACACCGCGCAGAATTTTGTTCAACAGGTTCATAAACTGGCTCCCTTTCTAAAACTTGGTGGCTTTTAGTGTATCATTTCAGGGCGGCATCGTCAATCAAAACAACCTTAAAATCCCATAAGAACGCTATTTTAGCTGGATGTTAGCGCCATTTGTCACCTTTTGCACAAAAGCCTGGTCGTGCTCCACCAGCAGCAGGGTAGGCTGAAACTTCAAGATGAGCTGTTCCACCTGCACGCGGCTAAGCACGTCGATATAGTTCAGCGGTTCGTCCCACACATACAGGTGGGCCGGGGTACACAGGCTTTGGGCCAGCAGCACCTTTTTCTTTTGGCCCTGACTCAGGCTGCTCAGATCCCGCTCAAAAGCCTCACGGCCCATGTCCAGGTTGCGCAGCACCGCCTTAAACAGGCTTTCGTCCAGTCCCAGCCGCCAAAGGTACTCCCGCATGCCTCCGCTCAAGCCGTCCGTTTCCTGCGGCACATAGGAAATTTTCAGTCCGCTGGCCAGACGAATGTGGCCTGTGAGGGCCGTAGACAGGCCGCACAGGGTTTTCAGCACGCTGCTCTTGCCCGCGCCGTTGCCGCCTGTCAGGGCCAAACGATCTCCCTGACGAAGCTGAAAAGCAACGTCTCTGCACACCACCCGGCCGCCGTAGGCCACCTGTCCGTTTTCCACGGATACCAGTTCCTTCTTGGGGTGTGGCAGCGTGGTCAGCCTCAATTCGCCTGTTTTTTCCACATTGTGCAGCAGGCTCTTTTTTTCCTCTATGGCCTTTTCCCGGCGGCGCAGCGTGTTTTGCGCCTTCTGCATCATCCGGGCCGAGCAGGCGCCCACATAGCCCCGGTCCACCACGGCGGCGGCGCTTGGCGGCACATGAAACTTGCCCCGTTCTCCCTTTTGACTCCAGGCAGCGGCCCTGCGGGCGCTTTCCTCCAGGCGGCTGATTTCCCCCTTCAGCTGCTCGTTACGGTTCCATTCCTGCTGATTTTGCCGGGTAAAGCGCTCTTCCCAGGCGTCATAGTCGCCCTGCATCACCCAGGCGTCGGACCGGTTCAGGCTGAGCACATGGTCCACGCAGCCGTTGAGAAAGGCCCGGTCATGGCTGACCAGCAAAAAGCCGTCCTTGCGGCGCAGGTAGTCCGCTACCAGCGCCCGGCCGTGAGCGTCCAGATGATTGGTGGGCTCGTCAATCAGGGGATAAACGTCCTGCCGGCTAAACAGGGCCGCCAGCAGCGCCTTGGTTTGCTCACCCCGGCTGAGGGTGTCAAAAGGGCGGTAAAGCGCGTCTTCCTCTACCTTCAGCAAGTTCATCTCCCGCAAAAAGCGCCAGTCCTCCGCCTCCGGCGCGCATTGCCGCATCACAAACAGGCACGGCTGAGAGGCGTCCTCCACCGGGAAGGGAAAATACGCCGGCGTCAGCGGCAGGGAAATGCTGCCCTGGTAGGCATAGCGTCCCTGCAAAAGCCGGAGCAGCGTGGTTTTTCCCCGGCCGTTGCGTCCAATCAGGCCCAGACGCCAGCCGGTGTCCAGATTTACGGTTAAGTGCTGAAATACGTTTTCGTAACTGCCCTCATAAGCAAAGGTCAGGTTGCGGATGGATAGCTGCATGAGGCAAAACCTCCTTGTGGCATGCGTCCATCGGGGCAGGAAAAAAAGCATAGCAAAAACGGAGCCGAAAGGCTCGCGCGTTTTCTTCTGCCACAGCAAAGCCAACTCCTGGCGCGCCGCGCCGGAGCTGCCCCATGCCCGCCCCGAAAAAGGGGAAAAAAGCGGCAGAAGTTACTTGCGCATCCTTTCAACTCCGTTTCTCAAATGAGGATGGGTTCATTGTAGCACCCGCCCGGCAAAGTGTCAATCGTTCTCTTTTCGCCCGCCGGATCGCCAGGTGGTCAGGGTGCCGAGCAGCAAGCGCACGTTTTCGCCCCCGGCCTCCAGCAGGATTTTCAGCGCGCCGGTCACAGCCTGGCGCTCCTGGGGCGATACGGCCGCCAGGGCTGCGCCCACGTCGTCCAGGTGAGTGGCGACGCCCTTGGGCAGGTCCCGAAGGCGGGTGGCCCCGCTGGCAGCCAAAATGCTGTACAGGGTATTGATGGTGGTTTTACGCTGCTCCACGGTGCACTGATCCAAAAAGTCATGAAGGGTTTTATCGGCAAAACGGCTGGAAAGGGTGGTTTCCTGAGCAGTAAGGAAGCGGGGGCCCAGCACGTGCCAGTGATAGGGGTTGTGTTGCATCACTCCGGCGCTGCTGCTTTCAATAATGGTGAAATCCTCCCGGTAGCCCAGCAGCAGCCCCACCACCGAGCTTTCGGGAATCAGCGAGTGCATGCGGTCGTTCAATTCGCGCCATCCGGGACTTTCCAGAGTGCGCTGGTCCATGCCGGGGCCGTCAAAGCTGTATACCTCCTTTACCCGGGCGCGTACCTGCGGTCCGCTCATGGTCGCGGAGTACATGGCCAGGTTGCCGCCCTTGGAATGGCCGCAAACATACAGGCTGTTTCCTTCCGTCGCACTCAAAAAGGCTACGGCCTCCTGCTGGGAAGGCACGGGGCTTTCAAAGCCCATATTGAAGTCTTCCTTCCAGCCCACCAGGGTGGCGTCGGTGCCCCGAAAGGCCACTACGCAGGCTTCCCCCACATCAAACGCCGCCCCGGCAAACTGCTTTTCGTTTTCCACATCAAAGTGAGAAACAAAGCGGCGCAGCGTTACGCCGCCAAAGCGGGCGCTGCCGCGCAGCGCCTGCCACAGCTCATACCGGGAGCGAATCAGGGTATTTTCATCCTTTCCCGGCGCGGAGGGATATAACTCCGCCTCAGGCATTTGGTCAAGACGCCGCCCGCCTGCCGGCGCGGACAGGTTTTCCCATGGCAGGTGCGCCAGCTGGGCAAAAATCAAAAAATCCACGGCGCAAAGAGACGCCTGGTCAAAGCGCAAATCGCCCCGCCACTGTACGTAATCAATGATGCTGCTCATGCCGGCAGCCCTCCCTTTCCCTTGGGTAATGTAATAAGGGTATTCGCCGCGGAGGCGGCTCTTTCCTTCCGCTTGACAGGCAAAGCCCGCGCGGGTATTCTGTACGGGAAAGGATGGTGCGGTCATGTACCGGGTGCTCATTGTGGAGGACGATCCCGTTATTACCGGGGCCCTGTGCCGGCAAATGGCCCGCTGGGGCCTTCAGGCCCGCGGCGTGGAGGACTTTGGCAATGTTCTTCGGGAATTTGCAAACTGGGATCCGCAGCTGGTGCTGATGGATATTTCCCTGCCCTTTTTTGACGGCTATCACTGGTGCGCCGAGATTCGCAAGGTGAGCACCGTGCCCATTCTGTTTATTTCCTCCGCGGGCGATAACCTGAATATTTTGATGGCCCTGAGCGCCGGAGCGGACGACTTTGTTTCCAAGCCCTTCGACCTGGGGGTGCTGATGGCCAAGGTGCAGGCGCTTTTGCGCCGGGCCTATGATTTCTCGGCCTCCAGAGAGCTGCTCAGCTGCGGCGATTTGCTGTTCAGCCCATCGGACGGCGGCGTGTCCTTCCGGGGGCAAAAAGCGGAGCTAACCCGCAACGAAAGCCGGATTCTGCATGTGCTGCTGGAAAACAAGGGCCAGATTGTCAGCCGGGATACCCTGATGGCCCGGCTGTGGGAAACCGACATGTTTGTGGACGAAAACACCCTGAGCGTAAACATGGCCCGCCTGCGCCGCAAGCTGGACGCGCTGGGCGCCGTGGGGCTCATTACCACCCGAAAGGGCATGGGGTATATCATCGAATGAAAAGCGCGTTTTGGCAATGTCTCAAAAGCCGCCTGCCGCTGGCGGCCCTGTATTTGCTGGCGGTGGGGCTGTTCGCCCTGGTGGGCTTTTTAACCGGCGCGCCCCTGGCGGGCATGCTGTATGCGGCAGTGTTGTGCCTGGCGGCGGGACTGTGCCTGACCCTGTTTTCCGTCTGGCGGGATTTGAAGCGGCACCGGCGGCTGCAGGCCCTGCTTTCCCAGCCGCTGCTGGGGCCGGAGGAAGCGCCCCGGGCTCATGGCCTGCTGGAAAACGACTGGCGGCAGATTGCCCTGACCAACCTGCGGGAGCGAATGAACGTGCTGGATCAGATGGAACGCCGCCAGCGGGATCGGGACGAATACGCCGCCCTGTGGACCCACCAGGTTAAGGTGCCCATTTCCGCCATGCGGCTGCTTTTGCAAAGCGGCAGCCCGGAACCGGCCGCCATGTCGGCCGAGCTGCTGAAGATAGAGCAGTATGTGGAGATGAGCCTGGGCTACGACCGGCTCAGCGGCTCCGGCAGCGACTATGTGCTGCGCCGCTGCGAGGTGAATCCCATCATGCTGCGCTGCGCCAGGCGCTTCGCGCCCCTGTTTATTCAAAAAAAACTGCGGCTGGATTATCAGCCCACCAGCCTGACCGCGCTTACCGATGAAAAATGGCTGGCTTTTGTGCTGGATCAGCTGATTTCCAATGCGGTGAAGTACACCCGCCGCGGCACGGTTACCCTGCGGGCGGACGAAAAAGCGGAGACCCTGGTGGTGGAGGATACCGGCATCGGCATCGCCCCGGAGGATTTGCCTCGCATTTTCGAGCATGGCTATACGGGCCTGAACGGCCGCCTGGACAAGCATGCCACCGGTCTGGGCCTGTACCTGAGCCGCCGGGTGCTGGAAAAGCTGGACCACACCATCCATATTCAATCGCAGGTGGGCAGAGGCACCCGGGTTACGGTTTTTCTGGGCCGGCGGCCCGTAGACCCCGCTTCGTGACAAAACCGTAAGATTCGCCGCCCAAATGTAAGCCAGCCGCATGGCAGACCGTCCGACGGCCTGATATCCTTATATCGTAACCGATTGAAGGGAGGGCTGCCATTATGGCATTGCTGGAAGTAGAACATCTGCAAAAAACGTACACCACCCGTTTCGGTCAGAACCGGGTACAGGCTCTGAGCGACGTTACCTTTACGGTGGACGAGGGCGAATATGTAGCCATCATGGGCGAAAGCGGCAGCGGCAAAACCACGCTGCTGAATATTTTGGCGGCGTTGGACAAGCCCACCAGGGGCGTGGTGCGCCTTGGGGGCCGGGAACTGAGCGCCGTGAGCGAAAAGGAACTGTCCGCCTTCCGGCGGGACAACCTGGGCTTTGTTTTCCAGGATTTTAACCTGCTGGACACCTTTACCCTGCGGGACAACATTCTTTTACCCCTGGTGCTTCAGGGAGAGCGCTACGCCAAAATGGAGGGCGTTTTGGCCCCTATTGCGGAAAAGCTGGGCATTACCGCCTTGTTAAGCAAGTACCCCTACGAGGTCAGCGGCGGCCAAAAGCAGCGTGCCGCCGTGGCCCGCGCGCTGATTGCGGGGCCTAAAATCATTCTGGCGGACGAACCCACCGGCGCTTTGGACAGCCGGGCCACCGACAGCCTGCTGCAATTGTTTGGCGAAATCAACGCAGGCGGCCAAACCCTGCTGATGGTGACCCACTCGGTGAAGGCGGCCAGCCATGCCCGCCGGGTGCTGTTCATTAAGGACGGCGAGGTTTTCCATCAGCTGTACCGGGGCGAGGACAGCCCCGAGGGCCTGTACCAGCGCATCAGCGACACGCTGACCGCCCTGACCACGGGAGGCGTGAAGAATGTGTAACGCTTTGTTTGCCCGCCTGGCCCTGAGCGGGATTCGCAAAAACGGCAAAATCTATTATCCCTATATGCTGACCGCCGTTGTCACCACCGCCATGCTCTACATTATGGGTTCGCTGCAAAAGCACCCGGAGCTGGAGGGCAGCACTCTGGGCTTCGCCCTGTCCCTGGGGCTGGTGGTCACCACCTTGTTTGCGTTTATCTTTCTGTTTTACACCAACAGCTTTTTGATGAAGCGCCGCAAAAAGGAGTTTGGCCTGTACATCGTTTTGGGCATGGAGCGCAAGCATCTGGCCCGGGTTATGCTGTGGGAAACGCTATTCATTTTGCTTTTCAGCCTGGCGGCGGGCCTTGGACTGGGCGTGCTGCTGGACAAGCTGATGCACCTGATGCTGTTCAGGCTGCTGGGCAGAAGCGTGGCGCTGGAGTTTGTTCTGTCAGTGAAATCCCTGCGCATGACGGCGGCGCTGATCTGCCTGGTATTTGCCCTGACGCTGCTCAACGCCGTGCGCCAGGTGTGGCGGGCGGACCCCATCGAGCTGTTGCACGGCGGCAACGTGGGGGAAAAAGAACCCCGCAACAAGTGGGCTCTTACCCTGCTGGGCGCGCTGTGCCTGGGCCTTGGCTACTGGCTGAGCGTGGCAGTGAAGGATTCCGCCACCATGATTTTCTTTTTCTTTTTCGCGGTGCTGCTGGTCATTGCCGGCACCTATCTGCTGTTCACCTCCGGCAGCATCACCCTGCTCAAAGCCCTTCGGCACAACAAGCGGTATTACTACCAGCCCAATCACTTCATCAGCGTATCGGGCATGATGTACCGCATGAAGCAAAACGCCGTGGGCCTGGCCAACATCTGTATTCTGCTGACCATGGTGCTGGTGATGGTGTTTTCCACCACTTCTCTGTGGTGGAGCATGGAGGACATTTTGAACCAGCAGCTGCACGGGGACATCAGCATCGATACGGCTGAGCACAGTCCTGAGGAGCTGCTTCAGGTCATCGACGAGGAACTGTCCAAAAGGGACCTGCACAGGGGAAAAACCGTAGCCTACCGCTTTTTAAGCTTTACCGCCTTCAAGGAGGGCGCGTCCTACACAGCGCAAGCCCCTGCGGGCAGCGAGCTTGCACTGGTGCGAACTCCCGCCGTTCTCTATCTGCTGCCGCTGGAAGACTACAACCGGTTCTTTGGGCAGACGGAAACCCTGGAGGAAAACCAGGTGCTGCTGGAGGACTACCGGGGCGGGCATCCCGAGGACACCATTACGCTGTTTGACCGAACCTTTGCGGTGAAACGACGCATCAGCGACCAGCTGGACACAGGTTCCGCTCTGGTCAGCATGTACGACACCTGTTTCCTGGTGGTCAGGGACATGGAGGTGGTGCGCTGGGCCTGGCAGCAGCAGGAGCAGGCGTACCAAAACAACGCCTCCTCCATTCGCACCACCCTGTGGCTGGAACTGCCGGACGCTACGGACGAGCAGATTGTGGCCGCCGCAGAGCAGCTGATGAACCGGCTGGATAACGGCATGGGCCTGCGTCACATTCGCAGCCGCCCCGCCGCCTGGCAAAACGAGCTGGAGCTGTACGGCGGGCTGCTGTTTGTGGGCCTGTTTTTAAGCGTGCTGTTCCTGATGGCCATGGTGCTGATGATGTACTACAAGCAGATTACCGAAGGCTATGAGGATCGGGAGCGCTACCGCATCATGCGCAAGGTGGGCCTGAGCCAGGCGGAAATCCGCAAGAGCATTTCTTCTCAAATCATGTGGGTGTTCTTCCTGCCCCTGGCCGCCGCCGCTTTGCACATTGCGGCCGCCTTCCCCGGTATCGTTACCATGATGCGGGCGCTGGCCATGACCAACGTGCGCCTGATGGCCCTGTGCGCGGCGGGCAGCGTAGCGGCCTTCGCCCTGCTGTATGGGGGGATGTATCTGTTTACCTCCCGCGTATACGAGCGCATTGTCAGCGACTAAGGAGGGGGAGAAGGGTATGCGCGCCTTTGTGGGCAACGTGCTGTTCTGGCTGTGTTTCGGGCTGAGCGTGCTGGTTCTGCTGCCCGCCAGCCTGCTGCTGAGCCTGGGGCTGTGCCTTTTCAACTTGGGCTGCGCCTGTGGGGAAAGGGAGGGAGGCGCTCTTTCCCCGCCCACGGGCCTGGGGCCCAAGGCCGGCTTTGCAATGGGAGAGCGCTTCCTGCATGAAGGCCCCGAGCAGTAAAATCACGCCGTGGTTTTTCAGAAGCATATAAGCAAAAGGCCCGCCGGTTAGCGGGCCTCAGGCCGTCCAAAAAGCTCGCCTAAAGGCGAGCTTTTCTGCCGAGGAGCGCTCTTTGCCTGTTCGCCTGCGGCTGGCCGGGCGGCAAAGAGCGTAAGGAAAGCCTTGCGCAGCAAGGCAGCCGAAACCGACGTACACGCCGCCGGGTTCGGAATGAAAATCGGAGGGCTACGGCCCTCCGATACCTCTCAGGGTTTTTTCGACAGTCTGACGCCCGCCGGCTGGCGGGCCTTTTGCGTCAGCCTCGAATCAGGGTCTCCCAGCGCTTGGGGCCGGTGGACACCATGCGAATGGGCACTTCCACCTGCTTTTCCAAAAACTCCACATACAGGCGGCAATTTTCGGGCAGCTTGTCCCATTCGGTAATGCCACGCACATCGCTCTTCCAGCCGGGCAGCATGGTATAAACGGGCTTGCAGCGCATCAGCGTTGGGGTGGAGGGGAAATCGGTGATGATTTTGCCGTCTACCTCGTAAGCTGTGCACACGGGAATCTCATTCAGGTAGCCCAGCACGTCCAGGTTGGTGAGCACGCACTCGGTTGCGCCCTGCACCATGCAGCCGTAACGGGTAGCCACAGCGTCAAACCAGCCCACCCGGCGGGGACGGCCCGTGGTGGCGCCGTATTCGCCGGCGTCGCCGCCCCGGTCACGCAGCTCCTTGGCCTCGTCGCCAAACAACTCGGTGGTGAAGGGGCCTGCGCCCACGCAGCTGGAATAAGCCTTGGTAACGCAGAAAATGTCCTTCATGGCGCCGGCCGGCACGCCCGCGCCAACGGTGCCAAAGCCCGCCAGAGGCGAGGAGGACGTGGTGTAGGGATAGATGCCGTGATCCGGGTCGCGCAGGGTGCCCAGCTGGCCCTCCAGCAGCACGGTTTTGCCCTCCTTGAGGGCCTTGTGCAAAAACAGGGTGGTGTCGATGACCATGGGACGGATGCGCTCGCCCAAACGCTTTACATGGCAAATGAGGGCTTCCAGATCGATGGGCTCTTTGCCGTACAGGTTTTTCAGGGTTACGTTTTTCTGCTCCACGGCGCTGCCCAGGCGCTGCCTGAGAATACCGTCGTCATAAATCTGGCATACCTGAATCCCGATTTTCAGGTACTTGTCGCCATAGAAGGGGGCGATACCGCTCTTGGTGGAGCCAAAGCTGGCTTTCCCCAGCCGTTCCTCTTCATAGGTATCGAAGGCCACGTGATAGGGCAGCATCACCTGAGCCCGGTCGGAGATGTACAGCTTGGGAGCCGGCACGCCGCGCGTTACGATTTCATCGTATTCTTTCAGCAGCTTTTCAATATCCAGCGCCACGCCGGGGCCGATGACGTTTGCAATGTTTTGATGAAAAACGCCGGAGGGCAGCAGGTGCAGGGCAAACTTGCCGTATTCGTTAATAATGGTGTGACCCGCGTTAGCGCCGCCCTGAAAGCGCACGACTACATCGCTGGTTTCCGCCAGTACATCGGTAATCTTGCCCTTTCCCTCGTCGCCCCAGTTTGCGCCTACGATGGTACGAACCATAATGGACAATCCCCTTTCAAACATACGGAAATTGGGCGTCGTTTCAAACGGCCCACGTTCCTTTATACTATACCTGATGGGGAATGTCAATGCTTCCGGAGCACAAAGACGAATTTTTACCAACGCTCGCCTTTCCTATTGGGCCAGTTCCCTGACAGCCTGCCGGGCCTGTTTTTCCCAACGGGAAACGCAGGACTGGCTTACCCCCAGCAGCCGGGCGGTTTGCTGCTGGCTGAGGCCCAGCGCAAAGCGCAGCCTGACCACCCGGGGCAGGGGCGGCGGCAGGCGGCTGAGAGCATCCCGCAAAAGCACCAGGTCCTCAAAGCCGGCTTCTGCCGGTTCCTGTCCGGAAAGGTCGGCGGCGGCGCAGCGCATGCGCTCGTGAGCGGCCACCATTTCTCCCAGCCGCATCGGCTCCACCCCAATTTCCCGGGCCACCTGACACAGTCCCGGCTCCCGGCCCTGGTCCCGGGTCAGCCGTTCCCGGGCCGCATCCGCGGCAGACAGCACGCGCAGGTCGCTTCTGGGCACGTGCATGGGCGCGCTGCGCCGGCACAGGTCGCGCAGCGCCCCCAGAGCCAGCGGAAGAGCATAGGTGGAAAAGCGCACGCCCCGGCTTTCGTCAAACCGGGCGGCGGCCTGGCACAGGGCCGCCTGCGCCTCGCTGATCAGCTCCTCCATGGGCACGCCGCGGCCTGCGAAACGTTGGGCGCAGGCAACGGCCAGGCCCCGGTGGGCCAGCGCCTCCTGCTCAGCCAATTTCATCCAGCACCCGCTCCCGGTGCAGGCCCAATTCGCCTCCGATGGCCTTGCGCATGGTCACGGTAGTACCGGCTCCGGGGCGGCTTTTCACATCCACGGCGTCCATAAAGGTTTGCATTACGCAAAAGCCCATGCCGCTGCGCTCCGCCCCGTCGCCGGTGGAATAAAACGGCTGCATGGCCACCTCGATATCCTGAATACCGCAGCCGTCGTCGTGAATTTCCACGGTAAGCATGCGGTCGTCCCCATAGGCGGCGCTCATGCGCACCAGTCCTTGC
Source organism: uncultured Clostridia bacterium (assembly GCA_934621485.1). GTDB lineage: Bacteria > Bacillota > Clostridia > Christensenellales > Aristaeellaceae > Limiplasma. The sequence goes on along the minus strand of CAKTUS010000001.1, from coordinate 56,513 downwards.
GGCCGGTCCCGGTAGCCGTGAACAATGGCGTTGGTTACCGCTTCGCTGACAGCCGTTTTTACATCCGCCATTTCCGGCAAGGTTGGGTTCAGCTGCACCGCGAAGGCCGCAATGGCCACCCGGGCGAAGGCCTCGTTTTGCGGGCAGGCCAGAAAAGTAAGTTCCATATGGTTTTGCATTACGCACAGCCTCCTTTTCCGGCCACCCGGATTACCCGGTTCAGCCCCGACAGGCGAAACAGTTTTTCCACCTGGGGCTGCATGTTTTTCACGCTCAGGGTGCCTCCCCGGCTGGACAGCAGCTTCAGCCGCCCCAGCAGCACCCCGATGCCGGAAGAATCCATAAAGGTCAGGTTTTCCAAATCCAGCGTCAAATGCGTTACGCCGGGGTCCATCAGCAGTTCATCCAGCATGCGGCGTATTTGCGGCGCGGCAAAGTGGTCCAGCTCGCCGGCAATGACCACCGTTACCGCTCCGCTGCGCGTTTTGGCTTGCAGCATGGGTTGCGCCTCCGTTTCCTGAAGAAATGAAAAAAACCGTATGTAGGTTTCGTGTAGGCGTCACTTTTTTCCTTTGACGAAACGGCGCAAGCTATGTCTTGTCCTGTCGAAACGCTCTTTTCAAAATGCCGACATGGCATGTTCATCCATTTTTCACGAAAAAGGCGTATACTGGAGAGGAGCAAGGAGGAATGGCAACGTGCGGAGAAAATGGTTCGGGCTGCTGCTGGCGCTGGCTTTGTGTCTGCCGGCGGTCACGGCCCTGGCGCAGCAGGAGCAGCTTTATCTCAGCAGTGAGACGGCGGTGGACCTATCCCCGCTGGAAAATGGGTACGCCTATGTTGCAGGCGGCGACGCGGGGGGCGCGGGCAAGGCTTACGCTGCGCTGCCTCAAAGCGGCTGGACCTGGGCCGTGCGCAAGGATGCAGACGGCATTTATACCCTGATTTTGAACAACGCGCAGCTGACGGGTTATGCCGCGCTGTCTGAAAAAGAAAAATGCGGCGTGCTGTTCAGCGGCATGCAGCTGTGCGTGGAGCTATGGGGCGACAACCTGATTTCCACCACCGGCGGAGCAGGCAACACCGCGGCTACCATTGTGGGCATCCGCGGCCAGTACGGCGGACTGGTCTTTGTGGGCGACGGCGAGCTGGAGGTGCGTTCCAACGTTACCGGCAGCGCCCAAAACACGGTGGGCATCCGGATAACCTCCGACGGCGCCAGCGGGAACGATGCAGGCTGCGTTCGCGTATCGGGACAAACCGTGGTGACTGTTTCGGCAGGCAAAGCCCTCTCCTGCACCGGCCTGGACCTGAGCCGGGATTTGGTGGCGGACGGCGGCACGCTGCGCGCTTCCGCCTATGAGGCCACAGTCCAGGAAAAGAATATTCAAAGCCTGGGCATGAAGGGACGCAACATTCTCATGAAGGGCGGCGGCGTGCAGCTCAGCGGCAGCACCCGGGCCTCCAGCCTGACCGGCGCGTTCAAATTTGCGGCCGAATACCCCATGACCTATTATTATTTCCGCAACCTGACGTCGGCACAGCGTCCGGAAAGCTATCATGTGTCCGGCTACGCCAAATTTGTCTATAACCAAAACCTGAAATACCTGCGCGTGCAGGAGGACGAGCCCCTGCCCCAAACAGGAGACACGGCTCAGCCCATGCTTTGGGGGCTGATGATGGCGCTGGCGCTGCTTGCCATGGGCGGCATGGCATGGCAGAAGGTGCAAAAGCAGCGGCGCTGAAAAAAGAGGGGAGGACAACCACCGTAGTCCTCCCTGGTTTCGCGTCCCATCTGTGGGTCGCTATCCGCCTATGGCAGTTGTGCCTGCTGGGCGCTCGCTTGCTTCCGGCAAGCATCGCTAATTATGCTTACTGCGTTTTTGAACAAAATGGGCGCTGAAAACCCTACAGGAGCGTGCGCGCCCGCGAACACGGCTACGCTGGTTTGCGGAAAAAGCGTTGCGCCACAAGGCTTAGGGGCTCCGCCCGCAGGAGGCGGGGTCTCACTTTTGGGACAACCTGAATGGGCGCCGACCCCAGCCCGTCAAAAAAGCTCGCCTGACGGCGAGCTTTCAGGCTGTCGAAAAACTCCTTCGGGGGAGTTGTCAGTGGGGCCACAGCCCCTCTGACAGCTCCTCAAAAAGGTTTCAATCCTGGGTGCCGGCCTTTTGGTCAGCGCCCATTTTGCTTTTGATATTTACTGAAGATGCACCCGCTTTATCACCGGCCAGAGCACCGTGGCCAGCACCACGCCGCTCAGTCCCTGAATGGCGTTGGGCAGCAGCGCGCCCGCTGCGGCGGCCAGACCATAGCCCAGGAACAGCCATTCAGCCACAAAGTAACCGGTCACCATCACCGCTTCCGCCAGCACAAAGCCCACAATGCGCAGCCAGGTCTGCTTGCGGCCGGCCGCCCACACGCCCACGGCGGCGGTAGCGGCTTTAATGAGGAAGGTGGGCAGGCAGTACAGGGTATAGCCGCCCAGCAGGTCGGCCAGCATGCTGCCCAGAGCGGAAGCCACAATGGAGGCGGGCCCCAGAAGGCCCGCGCCCAGTAAAATAACGCCGTCGCCCAGGTGAATGTAGCCCTGGGTGACCGATACGGGCAGTTTCAAAAAGGACGTTGCCACAAATACCAAGGCGGCCAGCATGCCGCCGAAAGCCAGGGTCTTAACCGTAATGGATGATTGCTTTTTCATGCTTCCAATGCCTCCAATTCTGTCAGATGGCGGTCTTCCTCGGCAGCAATCTGCAAAAGCGCCTCCCGGGCGTCCGGCTCGGCGGCGGCCCGGGCAAAGGCGCGGTAACGCTCCGCGCTTTCCTTTTCCGACGCCGCGGCGTAGTGCAGCATGGCGTTCAGGCTGTCCAGAAAGCCGCTGCGGGCCGCGCCCAGCAGGCCGTCCTCAAACAGCGTGCCCTGAGACAGCGCGCTCAGCATCAGCGCCCGCTCCTGGCTGATTTCCTGGGGCAAAGCATCGTGCAAAGCTCGAAACCTGGCCAGGTGGCTTTCCTCATCCCGCAAAATGGCGCACAGGTGGCCGTACAGCGCTTCCTCCTGCCGGCCCAGCCGCTCCATCAGGCTCAGGGCGCGCCGATAGGTTTGCACGGCGCCCGTTTCCATTTGGCAGGCCACCAGCATGGCTTCCTTTGCGGACCGAATATCCATCGCCATCGCTCCTTTTTCCTTTGTTTTTTCCATGGCAAAGGCCCCGCGTTACCGAACCGGCGCGGCAACCTGCGGGGCCCCAAACGGCTTACCGGCTTATTTATCAGCCAGATAAGCGTTGAGCTTTTCTACCAGCTTGTCGGCGTCGGTTCCGTGAGCGGCGCAGGCGTCCTCAATGGGCTCGGCGGTGGCGTGAGGGCAGCCCAGGCAGTGCATGCCAAACTCCATGAAGATGCGGGCGGTGCCGCGGTCCATATTCAGGACCTCATAAATGGACATTTTCTTATTGACGGTCATGGTTGACTCTCCTTTCCTGCATATGTCCCTAGTGTGTGCGGGACGTGCCTATCTTATCATTGCCTCTGGCGCTTGTCAACCAATGCGCAGGTCGCCGTCGGCCAGGGTTTGGATGTTGGCGCGGTAGAAGGCGGACAGCGCGTCGGTCATGTAGGCGGCGTCGCGCGTGCCGGCGGTTTCATAGCTGGAGTGCATGGCCAGCTGAGCCAGGCCGATGTCCACGGTGTTCATGGAGGCGTGGGCGTTGGCGATATTGCCCAGGGTGGAGCCGCCCGGCATGTCCGACCGGTTGGCAAAGTGCTGCACCGGCACGCCCGCCCCGCGGCAGATTTCCGCAAATACGGCGCAGGACACCGCGTCGGTAGTGTATTTCTGGCTGGCGTTGTGCTTGATCACCACGCCACGGTTCATGAAGGCGCGGTTTTGCGCGTCATATTGCTCCGGGTGGTTGGGATGCACGGCGTGGGCGTTGTCCGCCGACACCATGAAGCTTTGGGCCACGGCGGCCCGCATCTGGGCTTCGCTTTGCCCCAGGGCGGCGCATACCCGGCCGAGCACGTCGCCAAGGAAGGTGGAATCCGCGCCCTGCTTGCTGCCGCTGCCCACCTCCTCGTTATCCAAAACGGCGTACACATTTCCATGACCATGGGCGGGCGCGTCCGCAAAGGCGTTCAGCGCAGTCCAGGCGCACTCCAGATCGTCAATGCGGGGGCAGGAGAAAAACTCGCCCTCCGGGCCCCACACGCTGCCCGCCATGCGGTTGTACAAAAACAGGTCGGCCGCCGCTATCTCCTCCGGCTGCACGCCTGCGCAGGCGGCCACCTCGGCCATGAGCCTGCCGGAATCGCCGCCCTGCGCATACAGGGGCGGCAGGTCGGTTTGCGCGTTATACGTATAGCCGTCGTTCACCTGGCGGTTAAAGTGAATGGGCATGTTGGGAATAAGCGCCGCATCCCTGTCCAGGTCCACCAGGCGGGTTTCCAGACGGCCCCCACTGCGCACCACCACCCTGCCGGCAATGGACAGGGGCCGGTCAAACCAGGCGGACATGATCATGCCGCCGTAGCGCTCCACATTCAGGCGAAGATACTGCCCGCACACCGCGTCCTCGCACAGAGGCTTAAGCTTGAAGGTGGGCGAATCGCCGTGACTTGCCACAATCTGGAAATGGGTGAGGCCGTCCTCCGGCAGGCTGAAGGCAATCACCGCGGAACGGTTGCGGGTAACAAAGTATTTTCCGCCGGGCGCAAGCTGCCAGGGCCGGTGCTCCGGCAAGCGTTGAAAGCCTTTTTCCTCCAGGTTTTGGGCAATCGTCTGCACCGCCTGAAAGGCTGTGGGAGACTGACGGACAAAGGTGAAAAAATTGCTGATAGGCTGCACGGAAAGAACCCTCCCGTTTCAAAAAATAAGGCTACGGCCCTATTATAGCGGTTTGCACCCGGGCGCGCAAGCATCGTTGACTTTCGGGCCATGCTATGGTATCGTTGCTACACTTGACAGCAAAGGAAGGATGCAAACATGCAGCAAATGGAAACATGGGTCGATCATTTTCTTTCGCCGGCGGATCCGGAAATCGCCGCCCTGACCCGGCGGGAATATGAGCGTCAGCGGGACGGCATTGAGCTGATTGCTTCGGAAAACTACCCCAGTCCGGCGGTTCGCGCCGCCATGGCCAGCATTTTTACCGCCAAATATGCCGAAGGGTATCCCGGCAAGCGTTACTACGGCGGCTGCGAAGTGGTGGACGAAATGGAAAACCTGGCCCGCGAGCGTTTGCTGCGCCTGTTTCATGCCGACGGCTGGCATGCCAATGTGCAGCCTCACAGCGGCTCTCAGGCCAATATGGCGGTGTTTGCCGCGGCGCTCGCCCCCGGCGACCCGGTGATGGGCATGTCGCTGGAGGCGGGCGGCCATCTGACCCACGCCAATCCCCAGGGGCTGGAGGGCAAGCTGTATAATGCCCGGCAGTACGGCGTAAACCCGGAAACCGGCCTGATCGACTACGACCAGGTGCAGCGCATCGCCCTGGAGCACAAGCCCAGGCTGATTGTGTGCGGCGCGTCGGCCTATCCCCGGATGATCGATTTTGCCCGGTTCCGTCAGATTGCCGACAGCGTGGGCGCTTACCTGCTGGCGGATATTGCCCATATCGCCGGTCCCATTGCGGCGGGCCTGCATCCCTCGCCCATTCCCTATGCCGATTTTGTTACCTCCACCACCCACAAAACCCTGCGGGGCCCCCGGGGCGGTCTCATCCTGTGCCGGGCGGAACACGCCAGGGCCATCGACCGGGCCGTATTCCCCGTTTTGCAGGGCGGCCCGCTGGAGCATATCATCGCCGCCAAGGCCGTTTGTTTCCACGAAGCGGCCCAGCCCGCGTTTGCCGACTATCAGCGGCGCACGCTGCAAAACGCCAAGGCGCTGGAAAAAGCCTTTGCCAGCCGCGGCTTTCAAATGGTAACCGGCGGCACGGACAACCACCTGCTGCTGCTGAACACCTACGGCAGCCTGGGCCTGACCGGCCGCCAGGCAGAGGACCGGCTGTTCCAGTGCCATATCACGGTAAACAAAAACACCATTCCCGGCGAAACCCTGAAGCCCAGCGAGGCCAGCGGAATCCGCATCGGCTCCCCGTCCGTAACCACCCGCGGCATGGATGAAAGGGATATGGAAGAGATTGCCGATATCATCGCCCTGGCCCTAACCCAGGGAGCCAGCAACGATTTGCGGGCGCGAGTGGCCGCTTTAACGGCAAATAAGCCCCTGCACGTATAACCTGAAAACGCCGTTTGGTTTTTTGAAAAAACCAAACGGCGTTTCATCTGTAGTCCTCCCGATGCCGGCTGCAAAACCGCGGCGCACGCCGCCGGTTTCGCTGGCCTATGCCGGTTCGCATGGACTGTAATACCAGAGGTTCCTCCCCTAAACCTCCGGCAGGCCCGGAGGAAAACGGGCGTCCAGCGGGATAAACCGCTTATAGCCGTTGGGCCCGCTGATGAGGGCGCGAAACCGGGGTGGTCTGCCACGGTTGCCCTTCCCACGTTGAGCAGCTGCTTTTTCTCCTGCACCTCCGTTTTTGGGGCAGCCTCGTTTTCGGCTTTTCATATGTTCTTTGCTGCCCGGCAGTCCGCCGGAGAGCAAAATGCGCTTTTTGACAGGCAAGGCCGCCAAACGGCGAGTTTTGGGCCGCCTGTGAGGCCCACGGCCGTAGTCCTCATCATAATGGACGAACGCTTTGGCTAGCAGGTGGTTTCCCGAATCACCTGTTCCTTGCCTTCCTCGTCCTGACGGGTGAGAACAACATGCACATCCGGCTGTTGCCCGGCAGGCCAATGACGCAGCGCCACGGTTACCTCCACCGTTTGCCGCCCGGCCGGGGCAGGAAAAAGGGCTGCCGGCAAAGCGCCGTCCGCAGGGGGCAGGACGGGGGCCGTATGGATAGCGGGCGTGGCCACGCCAAAGGGTTTCCAAACCGAATCGTTCATACAAGCAACGCCTCCTCGGGTTTGAACTTCCTTTTCAGCCTATGCGCCGCCCCGGAGTCCGTGCGGAAAAAAGGTTGCCAGGGCTTCGGCCTTGTGCTATGCTTTAGATGCTATTTTATGGAGCAAGGGAGACAACGCCATGAATGATTCCAAGAAAAACGGCTGGCAAATTCTCAAGTTCACATTGTTTTCCGCCAGCGCCGGCCTGATTCAGGTGCTTTCCTTTACATTGCTGGAAACCCTGGTCAAACTGCCCTACTGGCCCAGCTATCTGGTAGCGCTGGTACTCAGCGTGGTGTGGAACTTCACCTTCAACCGCCGCTACACCTTCCGCAGCGACGCGGGCGTGACCCGCAGCATGCTGCTGGTAGCCGCCTATTACGCGGTGTTTACGCCCCTGAGCACCTGGTGGGGCGACGCCCTCACCCGCTGCGGCTGGAACGATTTTCTGGTGCTGGCGGGCACCATGCTGATAAACTTTGCTACCGAGTTTTTGTTTCAGCGCTTTGTGGTGTACCGCAACCGCATCGACACCAACGACGTAGCCCGCCGCGCTCAGGAAAAGGCCGGGCGTCCGGAGGCGTGAGCCGTGCAGAAGCAAACGCTGAAAAAAGGGTTGTCCATGGCGCTGTTTGCGGCGCTGATGGCGCTGCTGGGGCTGTACCTGTACCACAAACGGGACGACCTGAAGGAGCTGCTCACCTTTGACGCCGCCACAGTCGCCTGGATTCTGGTTTTGGCCCTTGGCGCCTGCATTGCCAACAGCGTGTATCACAAGCTGATTCTGGATACCTACCGGATGCCCCTGACCCTGACGGATTGGATGGGCGTGGTCTTTGTGGCCAACGTGCTGGCCTTTGTGCTGCCCCTGCGGGCCGATTTGGTGTTTTCCGCCACCTATTACAAGCGCACCAAAGGCTTTGCCTATGTGAAAAGCGTAAGCGTGGCGGCAGGCAACATCATTTTTACCGTGGTGTTCGCGCTGCTGCAAATGCTGGCGGCGCTGGTGTGCACCGGCCTTCTGGAGGGCCAGTGGCCGGCGGTGCTCTGGCTGGTTTGGGCCGCCTGCACCCTGGCGGTGGGCGCGTTTATCGTGCTGTCGCTGTTTTTTCAGGACCGTATGCCTGCGTTTTTAACCCGGTACCGCAAAGTACAGGAGATTGTGACCGGCTTTAACGACCTGCTGCGCAACAAGGCCCTGCTATGGAAGCTGCTGGCCTGCCTGACGGCCAACAATTTGCTGCATTTGTTTTTGTTCATGGCCTGCTTTCAGGCCATCGGCATGAAGGTAACCATTTATCAGGCGCTGTTTTATAACAGCATCAATCGTTTGAGCAGCATGGTGGCCATCGTGCCCAACAATTTGGGTATTAAAGAAGCGGTGATGGGCGTTTCCTCCCGCCTGATGGGCGATTTGTTCCAGAACGGCGTGGTGGTTTCCCTGCTGCACAGCGTAGCGTTGATGGTGGTTTACCTGGTGGTGGGCGGCGCTTTTGCCTATCCCGTGTGGCGCAACTGGAAGAAGGGCCCCTTTTCTTTGGGAAAGACGGAAGGCAACGAGACCACGTAAACCACAAAATGCATCTGAAAAAAGATCGGCCCGACGCAGGGACGCGTCCCTGAAAAAGCCCCTTTTGAGCAATGGCAAAAGCGGCTTGAAAAAGAAGAACCCTCAGAAGGAGCTTTTGTGAAAAAGGGATTCCAATGCGCTTGCAAAAAGACTGCGACCGTCTTTTCGCGTCTGCTTTTTCAGGCAGTCTGGCGGCTTGATTCGGCCCTGCCGGGCCTGGTGCCTGCAAGGGCCTCTGCCTTTTCCCAAACGGCCGCTTGCACCCGTTGCTCTGCATCAGCAAGCCGTTTGCTTCTCTGTCTATTGCATTTCACCGGCTTTGCCGGCAGCTTTTTTCATAAAACCGTACAGCAAAAGCGCCATGTCCAACCGTGCATGGCGCTTGGCGCATCAAAAAAGCGCGGGGCGTCAACGGGCCGAAGCCATTCGCTTTTGGCTGACGAAACTGAGGGCGTGTACGCTGCCTCCTTAGGCGGTAAGATTTCCGTAACGCTCTTTGCCGCCCGGCGAGCCGCAGGCGAGCAGGCAAAGAGCCTAGCCTTGCTGCGCAAGGCAGCCGAAACCGACGTACACGCCGCCGGTTTCGGAACCAAAATCGGAGGGCTGCGGCCCTCCGATGCCTCCCAGGGATTTTTCGACAGTCTGAAAGCCCGCCGTCAGGCGAGCTTTCAGGTTGCTGAAAAAGCGGAGGTGCAGAAGGCGCTGCCTCCTGCCGGGGCTTTAGGGGCGAAGCCCCTAAAGCCTTATGCACTTTCTCCGTGAACCAGCGAAGCGCTGTGCGCGGGCGATGGCGGCCAATCAGGGGGGGTTTTGAGGTTCCAAAGCGTCCCATCAGGCGCGAGCCCGGCGGTACAGCCATCCAAAGCCAATCGCGCACAGCAGCAGCATCGCTCCCCAAAGCAGCGGAAGGGCCCGATCGCCCGTTTGCGGCACGTCCGTCTTGATAACGGTGAAGGTTTTGTTGTACTTGCTGTTAATGTTGATCTCCGCCGAATAATCATCTTCTTGGCCCTGCACAGGATACACCACACAGCCGTTTGCCGCGCTAAGCTGATATGTACCGGGTTTCAGGTTCTGATACGGAATCAGAATGGTAAGCCGGCAATCAGCCTTATCCGCGATCAGATACGATTCTTTCGGATCTTTGGAAATGCTGGCGTTTGTCAGCTTGATCTTTTCATGGGTTTCGATATTCTCAATGATAAAATACGCCAAATTGTCCAGGGTAACCTTGTCTATCGTGACGCCTTCCTTGGGGCTGGGATTGTTGCCTAGCTCCAGCGGCAGGCGAATCACGCCGGTAGCGGGCGCGGCGTCAACCGAGCCTGGAGTAATGGAGATAGGCCCGCTCATACAGCCCGTAAGCAGCAGGGAAGCGGCCAGCAGCAAAACCAGCATGGAAACGGCGCGTTTCAAAATGAAAACTCCTTTCGCCCCAAAACGGAAGGTATGGTAAGTGTTTCTATTTTAACACACTTTCGGCATGTCAACAACGGCTTTTTTGTCTTTTCCTGTAAAAGCAACAAAACGCTTATGCACAGGACAAGTTGCCAACCTGAAGGGTTTTGTGTTATGCTGAAGCGGCACGGCAAACCGCCAGAGCAAGGAGGAACGTACATGCCGCGGATACGGCGGGATATGGATATGACCCAGGGCGTGATTTGGAAGCAGCTGCTTTATTTTGCCGCTCCCATGGCGCTGGGGCTGTTGTTTCAGCAACTGTACAACACGGTAGATACCATTGTGGTAGGCCAATTTGTGGGCCGCGAGGCGCTGGCGGCCGTAGGCAGCACCACCTCCATTATCAACATGCTGGTGGGCTTCAGCGCGGGCCTGTCCACAGGCGCCAGCGTGGTCATTTCCCAGTGCTACGGCGCCAGGGATTATCAGGGGCTCAGCCGGGCGGTTCATACCACCATGGCCTTTACCCTGCTCCTGGCCGCGGCCGCCACGCTCGCCGGGCTGGTGCTGGTGGACCCCATGCTGCGTTTGATGGACACCCCGGCGGATGTTTTTGAGCAGGCCCATACCTATTTGACCATTTACTACTGCGGCATGCTGGGGCTGCTGATTTACAATATGGGCTCCGGCATTTTGCGGGCGGTGGGCGATTCCCGCCGGCCGCTGTATTTCCTGTGCTTTTCTGCGGCTGTAAACACGGTGCTGGATTTGCTGTTTGTGGTGTTATTTCACATGGGCGTGGCCGGCGTGGCGTATGCCACCATCATCGCCCAGTTTTTAAGCGCCCTGCTGGTGCTGTGGGTGCTTAGCCACGACCACACGCCCTACGCCCTGCACCTGAGCCAGGTGCGGCTGGACAAAACCATGCTGCGCCGCATCTTCGACATTGGGTTTCCGGCGGGCTTGCAGCAAATGGTCACCTCGTTTTCCAACGTATTTGTGCAAAGCTACATCAATTATTTCGGCTCGGCCTCCATGGCGGGCTGGTCCACCTACAACAAGCTGGATTCCTTCATTCTGATTCCCGTGCAGGGCATCGCCCTGGCCATTACCACCTTTGTGGGCCAAAACTATGGAGCGGGCAAAATGAAGCGCGCCCGGGCAGGCGTTACGCAGGCCCAAATCATTTCAGTGAGCATTACCATGCTGCTAACGGTGATTACCATTGTGTTTTCCCGCACGTTCATCTACCTGTTTACCAGCGACCCGGACGTGGTTCGCTATGGCGTGTACTTCATCACGCTAATCTCGCCCTTTTATGTGCTGATGTGCGTGTACCAAAACCTGGCGGGCGCGCTGCGGGGCGTTGGCAACGCCAAGCAGCCCATGGCCATGATGCTTTTGTCCTTTGTGGTGATTCGGCAAATCTATTTGTATATGATGCGCCATTTTCTGGGCAATCCTCTGGCGGGCATTGCGTTGGCCTATCCCGTAGGATGGCTGATTTGCAGCGTGCTGATGACCCTGTATTATCGCAAATGTATGACTGCCCTGTGTCAGAAGGAAGAAACGGAGTGAGTCCTCCGACTCAGGCTGTAGAAAAACCCGCTTTGGGGGAGTTGTCAGAGGGGCCGCAGTCTCTCTGACGGTACTCGTATCGTCGGCTTCGTCGAAAACATTCCGTCCGTTCTTCATCCAAAAAAAGCCCGCCGCAAGGCGAGCTTTTTTGGACGGTCTGAAAACCCGCCGCAGGGCGGACTTTTCTCCCCGCTTACTTAATGGTAATGCGGCCTTGGGGCTGGGCGTATGCTTCCCCAATCACGCCGCCCAGCACCTGCTGGGTGTAGTTCACCAGCGCATCCTCCAGGGCAACGCCGGTCTTGATGCCGGTTTGCTGGAAGGCGTAGGCGAATACGTAGTAGGTATCGCCGCCTGCGGCGGTAAAGTCGTTGGTGGCGATGGTGTACATCTTTTCGGCATCCCAGGGCTCGCCGCCTACGGTGGCAATGGTCACGCGGCTGCCGGGCTTGGCGGGCGCGTAGTAGGTGGAGTTGGGGTACATGTCGCCGTTCTCATAGGGCACAGTGGTATCGATGGTGTATTCAATACCGGCCACCTGCGGGAACGCGCCGATGGCGTCGGGGGTGGACCAGGTAGCGGCTTCCAGCGCTTCCAGCAGCTCGGCGCCGGTTACGTTCAGGGTGGCCACCTCATTGCCGAAGGGGAACACGGTCTTCATGGTCTTCATGGTCACATCGCCAATTTCAATGCTGGCGCGGATGCCGCCGCCGTTGGTCAGCGCGGCCACCACCTGATCGCCCACAGCCTGCTGCGCAGACCACAGAATGGCGTCGGCGGCAAAGTCGCCCAGGTTGGTTTCCTCGGTGCGCACACCGGGGGCGCGCTCGCCGTTCAGCAGCACTTCCGTCTTGGCAAAGGTGGCGCTCAGGGTGTCTTCCACCTCGTCGTTTATCTTGCTGACGATGGCGTCTACCGCTTCGTCGGGCTCCAGGCACACGCCGGTTGCCAGGAACGCGCCGTCGTCGCACTCCATGGTGTACAGGCCGGCGGTCATCGCCAGCTTGGCCTCCTCGCCCTCGCCTTCCCGGGCGATCACTACATAGCCGATGGCCTCAGAGTATTCGCCGGTGGACACGCGCAGGGTATCGCCGGTCATTTCGCCGCCGTCAATGGTGGAGTGGCTGTGGCCGTCCACAAGCAGGTCGATGCCGGTCACTTTCTCCAGCAGGTCAACGGAGCGGTTGGGCTGGCTTTCATCGCTGTCGCCCAGGTGGCCCAGGCAGATAACCACGTCGCAGCCCGCGGCCCGCAGTTCGTCCACCTGCGCCTGAGCAACGGCGTACAGTTCCTCTTCCTTGGCAAAGGTGATGCCCTTTACCTTGTCGGGGTGAGCCTTGGTCATGGTTTCGGGGGTGTCCAGACCGAACACGCCCACCTTCATGCCGTTGGGCATATCGAAAATCTTGTTGGCAGGCAGCAGGGTGGTGCCGTCGGCGGTGCGGGTAATGTTGGCGCACAGCACGGCGAACTCCGCCTTTTCCACATTTTGCAGCAGGTTGTCGGTTCCCCAGTCAAACTCGTGATTGCCCAGGGTGGCGGCGTCATAGCCTGCGGCGTTCATAAACTCCATGGCGGCCGCGCCGGTGCTCAGATTCACGATGGGCGCGCCCTGAGAGTAATCGCCGGCGTCCACCAGCAGCACGCTGGCGCCCAGCGCCTGCAGGTTCTTTTTGAATGCAGCGACGCGGGCATAGCCGAAGCTGTCGTCCGTAGCCATGGCGCGGCCGTGCACATCGTTGGTGTGCAAGACGACCAAAGCGCCCTCCAGCGGCAGGGCCTCGGCGGTTTCCGCCAGCGAGGGAATGGCCAGAAGGGCCATTGTCAGTGCCAGAACAAGAGAAAGAATCTTTTTCATTCGTCTTTTCCGTCCTTTCCGTCATTCAGTTTTCCAGAATCAACGCCCTTTTCGGGCTTCTTCATCATCATACCAGAGAAGCGTCTGCGCGTCAATTGCTCCAGCCCCTTCCAGCGGGCTAAAAAAGCCCTGCAAAGCTTGCTTTGCAAGGGCTTTATGCACTCCCGTATTTTTTCTTATCCTTTCACCGCGCCCGCCATCACGCCGGATACAATGTGCTTTTGCCCCAGCAGGTACACCGCCACAATGGGCGTAATCGCCAGCACCAGCATGGCCATCATGGCGCCCATATCTACCGAGCCGTAGCCGCCCTTCAGGTACTGCACCGCAATGGGAATGGTTTGAAAGCGCTTCAGATCCAGCACCAGGTAGGGCAGCAGATAGTCGTTCCAAATCCACATGGCCTCCAGGATGCCTGCGGACACGCAGGTGGGCTGCAAAATGGGCAGCACCACCGAAAAGAAGATGCGCGGCGGCGAGCAGCCGTCCATCATGGCCGCTTCCTCTACCGACACGGGACAGCCCTTCACATACCCGGCAAACAGAAACACCGCCAGCCCCGCGCCAAAGCCCAAATAAATGATGGGAATGGTCCAGGGAGTATTGAGGGAAAGGGTATTGGCGGTTTTGCTCAGAGTGAACATGACCATTTGAAAGGGCACCACCATGCTGAACACGCACAGGTAATACACCAGGCTGCACGCCTTGCGCCGCACCCGGCTGATGTACCAGGCGCACATGGAGGCGCACAGCAGAATAAGCCCCACCGACAAAACGGTGATGACCGCACTGTAGCCCATGGCCTGAAAAAAGCCGGTCAGGCGCAGGCCGTTGCGGTAGTTTTGCAGCCCGGCAAAGGTATCCGCAGTGGGCAGGGCAAAGGGCTGGCGGCTGATGAACGCCTTTTTCTTCAGGCTGTTGAAGGCCACCATGGCCAGGGGATACACATAAGCCAGGGACAGGATGGAAAAAAGCCAAACGAGCGCTCGTCTGGCAGCGCGGCTGGTTTTCACTGCTGCACCTCCCGGGTGTGCGTCAGGCGCAGCTGAAGCAGCGCCAGCGCCACCACAATCAGGCAAAACACCACCGCCTTGGCCTGGCCTGCGCCCTCCCAGCCGGTGCGGCCGTAAAAGGTGTTGTAAATGTTCAGCGCCAGCAGCTCGCTGCGGCCCGAGGGCATGCCCGCCGTCAGGGCCAGGTTCTGGTCGAACAGCTTAAAGCCGTTGGTCAGCGTCAGAAAGGTGCAAATGGTAATGGAGGGCATCAGCATGGGCAGGCGCACGCGGGTCAGCATTTGCCAGGCGTTGGCGCCGTCAATGGCGGCGGCCTCCGCCAACGCGTCCGGAATGGCGTTCAGCCCGGCGATATAGATGACCATCATGTACCCGGCCTGCTGCCACAGCATCATCAGCATCAGTCCCCAAAAGCCGTACCACTCGCTAAACACCAGGGTTACGCCTCTGCGGGCCAGAAGCCCGTTGAGCAGCACCTGCCACAGCCAGCCCAGCACAATGCCGCCAATCAGGTTGGGCATAAAAAACACTGTACGGAACAGGCTGGTTCCGCGAAAGCGCTTCACCAGCGCCAGCGCCACCGCCAGCCCCGCCACATTGATCACCACGGTGGACAGCGCCGAAAACAGCGCCGTAAACCACAGGGCATGCACAAAGCGGCTGCTGCTGTCCCCAAAGGCCCGCACATAGTTTTCCAGGCCCACAAAAACCGCGTTGCTAATGGTGGTAAACCGGCAAAAGGACAGGTACAGCCCCGATAGAAACGGCCACAAAAAGCCTACGGCAAAGGCCGCCATGGTGGGCAGCACAAAGAGAGGCCACCACCGCCGCAGGGTGTTTTCCATGGGTTCATTCATCTGCCTTTCCTTGCGGACTGTTGGTCTTTGCGACTGGCGTCATACTCGGTTTTCCAGCCGTCCACAAAGGCGGCGGTCACGTTTTCCCAGCTGCCGGTGCCCTGGGCATACTCCAGCATGGCCGCGCCCAGGTTGTTTTTCCAGGTTTCGCTGGGCATGGTGGGAAAGGTCCAGCCCACCGGCTGGCGGCCGTCCTCAATATAGGCGTTGGCGGCCCGAATGAGGGCGTTATCCGCGGTATAGCCCTCGTCGAAGGTGTCAAAGGGGGTTACAAAGCCCATCTGCCGGGCCAGCGCTTCCCGGCCCGCATCGCTGGTAATCACCCATTCCAAAAATTCCTTGGTGGCTTCGATATTTTCCGGACTGGCCTTGCGGTTGATGCACCAGTAGTTTTCCGAGCCGGTGCAAAGCCCCTGGTTTTCCTCGCCCTCCACGCCGATGTAAATGGGCAGCATGCCCAGCTGCTCATCCTGCATGCCGCCGGCAATCAGGTCGTCGTATACCCAGGTGCCGTTCTGGTAAAACACCGCCTCGCCCAGGGTGAACTCAGACAGGGCGTCCTCGCCGGTTTTGGCCCCAATGAGGGTGGGTTCGCAGGTAGCGTTTTGAAGGTACAGATCCCAGATGGCCTGAAACTGCGGCAGATAAACGCCCTGAATGGCTTCCGCAGCAGCGATGCCCTCCGCCTGATATTCATAATAGATCGGCACATTGGCCAAATGGGTTTTGAAGCGCCAGTCTGAGCTGGAGTCCATACCGGCGGAGGTAAACGCCCCCTGCACGCCCAGCTCCTTTTTGCGGGCCTGAATATCCTGAGCCACGGCCTTCAGGGTTTCAAAGCCGCGGATATCCTCCGGCCGGGCAATGGCGGCGTTTTCCAGATGGCAGTAGGCTTCCAGCAGATTCCGGTTGTAGATCAGGCCGTAGCTTTCCAGCACATAAGCCACCGCCAGCACCCGGCCGTCCTCCTTGAGGGCGAAATCATCGCTTTTCAAATGCCGGTACAGCGCCGTATCGGTCAGGTCCAGGCAATAATCCCGCCAGGCGCTCAGGCCCACAGGGCCGTTTACCTGAAATAGGGTAGGCGCCTGAGGCTTTTCCACCTCGGAGCGCAGGGTGTCCTCATAGGTGCCGGAAGCCGCCGTTACCACCGTAACGGGCACGCCGGTGGCCTGAGTATAGGCTTGGGCCAGCTGATTCCACTGCTGGGCCTGTTCCGGCTTAAAGTTCAGGTAATACACACTGCCTGCGGCCTGGCCGTCCGCCTGCTGCGGGGCGGCGGAGCTTTCGGGTTCTGCGGGCCGTTCGGTTTCCGCCACGCCGAAAATGGTGATTGCGCCTGCAATCAGCAGAGCGGCGCACAAAATGGTCAAAAGCTTTTTCATGGATGGACGCTCTCCTTGCTATCGGTTTTCACGACTAGCTTTCACCGGCTCGGGCAGAATCATTCATGCTTGCCCGCAATACGCGCTCATGATATAATGAAAGGGAATTTTTCCGGTTTTTGCCGGCGGAAACCGCTGCTCAAGCCGGCCTGCCTGCCAAGAGGCGTTCTTTGCCTGCCGCCGGACGGCAAAAAGCGCAGGGCTGCCGAAGCCGATGTATACGCCGCGGGTTTCGGAATGAAAACCGGAGGGCTTCGTCCCGCCGGTATTACCCTGGGTTTTGGACAGTTTGAATGACCGCCCGGACGCTGCGCACGGCAGAAGGGAGCTTTGCAGATTCACTGCGATTTCCGTCAGCGGGGCCGCCCCCTTCGGAACGCTTCCCGGAGCGGATTTGGAAACAGGCTGTGCTGATTTTAATTGAAAAAACTGGAGGAGCCCTATGAACATCCCGATGACGCGAAGCAGAATCCGCACCCATTTTCATTACGCCTGGTGGCAGTATGCGCTGCTGATTGTGGGCTCGGTTCTTCTTTGGAACCTGCTGTACACCGTTACCCGTTACCGCCCGCCGGAAAACCTGAAGGTGGAGTTTTACTGTGAGGCGGCGGTCAGCGCCGAGGACAACCGGCGCATCGACCAGCTTTTGCAATCCATGCGTCAGGAAATCATGCCGGATATGGAGGAGGTTACCTTCACCACCGTCGGCTACGACCAAACCTATGGCCAAATGCAGCTGATGGTATGGATGGCGGCGGGGCAGGGCGACGTATACATGCTGTCAACCGAAAAGTTTCTCATCACCGCCACCGAAGGCAGCATGATGAATTTGCAGCCCTATGTGGACAGCGGCGCGCTGGATGTGCAGGGTCTGGATTTGTCGGGCGGCTACATTACCCTGAATGAAAGCGGCGAAAAAATCCTGGCGGGCATCCCTGCCGACCGTCTCAGCGGCTTTCACGATTTCGGCATTGTGGGCGAGGATCACGTGCTGAGCGTTTTGGCCGGCTGCGGCAACGAGGAAAACGCCGTGAAGCTGCTGAACTGGCTGCTGGAACGCATGCGCTGAGGAGGAAAACGCCATGGAACGGGAACCCTGGCTGCAATGGGCCATGGAGCTGCAAAGCCTGGCTCAGGCGGGGCTGCACTATAGCCCCAACGTGTTTGACCAGGAGCGTTATACCCGCATCCGGGAAATTGCCGCGGAAATGGCGGCCCATCAGGCTCAAATACCGCTGCCAACCGTGCAAACCCTTTTTTGCGGCGAAACGGGGTATCAAACCCCCAAGCTGGACACGCGGGCGGCCATCTTTGACGGCGAGCGCATTTTGCTGGTGCATGAAAAGGACGGCCGGTGGTCGCTGCCCGGCGGGTGGGTGGACGTTTGGCTGTCCATTGGCGAAAACACGGCCAAGGAAGTGCGCGAGGAGGCGGGGCTGGAGGTGGAGCCGCTGCGGGTGATTGCCGTGCAGCAGCGGGAAAAGCACAACCAGCCTGTTTACGCCTGGGGCGTTATCAAAGTATTTATGGAATGTAAGCTGCTGGGCGGCAGCTTTGCAGCCAACAGCGAAACCACAGAAAGCGGCTGGTTCTCCCTGGATGAGCTTCCCCCGTTGGCCAGGGAAAAGGTTACGGCCGAGCAAATCGCGCTTTGCTTTTCGGCCCATCGCACCCCGCTGTGGCAGACGCTTTTCGACTAGCGGAGGCCGCGCCCCGAAGCGCTTTGGGGGGAACAGCACCGCCAAAAGCCGTTCGACTTTCTGCATCCAGAAAATCGAACGGCTTTTGATTTGGGGTGTTTGAACGCCCTCGGAGCGCGTCAGGCTGTTTTCGCCCGCGCTTTTGTCGAGCTGCCGCAGTTTAGCTATGGCTGTAGGATTTCATGATATCGCGCAGCATATCGGTATGCTGAAAGTTTTTTAGATATACGATATTGTTTTCCCGCATCATGCTCAGGTTTTCAATGGGCAGCACGGCGATTTTTTTCTTTTTCAGCTCATCCTGACAGGCGCTTTTGGCCAGCACCGACACGCCGAAGCCGCGGCGCACCAGATCCTTGATGGTCGCGATATTGTTTACCTCCAGCACCACGTTAAAGTCGTCGATGCTCATATTCTGGCTTTCCAGCGAACTGACGAACAGGTTGCGGGTATTGGAATCCGGCAGGCGCAGAATCATCTTTTCCCGCTTCAGCTCGTTGATGGTCACCATGGTTTTGCGGGCCAGCGGGTGGTCTGGGGCTACGGCCAGCACCAGGCAATCGGTGTCCAGCATCAGGTATTTCAGGTCCGGGTCGTTAATCCGGCCCTCCACAATGGCGAAATCCAGCTCGTAGGTTTTCAGCTTATCGTACAAATTGGGCAGCGTGTCGGTGAGCATTTTGATGGTCACGCCGTCGTGGGCGGATACATACGCAGCCAGCGCCTCGGCAATGGTGTTGCTTTCCGCCGTATGGGTAATGCCGATGGTGAGGGAGGTAATCTGCCGGCGCTCGCTGGTCAGGTCGCGGCGCAGCTGAGCGTCCAGCGACGCCATGCGCCGGGCGTACTGAATCACCGTTTCCCCTTCGCGCGTTACGTGCAGTTCATTATGCACACGTTCAAACAGCTTTACGCCCAGCTCCTCCTCAATGGCGCGCACATGGTGGCTCACGGCGGGCTGGGTCAGCATCAACGCCTCCGCCGCTTTGGTAAAGCTGCCGCTTTCCGCCACCTTTAGCAGCGAATAAAGCTTAGGGTCAATCATGGGGTTCATCCTCCTGCTATCGCTTACGGTAGTATATCATATTCCCGAAACCTGCGCCACCGGCCCCGCGTTAACCAGGGACGGCAGACTGTCGAAAAAACCGGGTGGTATCAGAGGGTGCAATCCTCCGATTTTTCTTCTGAAACCGGCGGCATGTACGTCGGTTCCGGCAGCCTTGCGCAGTAAGGCTTTCCTTGGGCTCATTGCCGCCCGGCGAGCCGCAGGCGAACAGGTAAAGGGCGCTTCTCACCGCCGGGCGAGCTTTCCTGCCGGCCTGCCGGCCCCGCGTTAACCAGGGCCATTTGCCTGCGCAGGTAGGGGGCGGCCATCCGCAGCGAGCACAGGCAGCACAGCACGTCGGCTGCCGGCGTGGCCCACACCACGCCGTACAGGGGCGCCAGCCTGCCCAGCAGAAACATGAGCGGAATATCCAAAACTCCCTTGCGCAAAATGGCCAACAGGAAGGAGCGCTTTCCCTCGCCCACCGCCTGAAAAAAGGAAATAAACGCATACGCGCAGGCGGAGAAGGGGCCGCCCAGGCACAAAATGCGCAGGCAATCCGCGCCGTATGCTTCGGCGGCCGCGCCGCTGTGAATGAAGATGGCCACCAGCTCATGGCTCAGCAGCAGGCTTGCCAGCATGCACACCGTGGCCAGCCCTACCGAAATCAGGCAGGACAGGCATACGCAGTCCCGCAGGCGCTTTTGGTTTTGGGCGCCAAAGCTGTAGCTGATCAGCGGCAGCACGCCCTGGGCCATGCCCCGCACAATGCAGTGCGCCAGCATGTTGATTTTCTTGGCTACGCCCACGCCCGCCTGCACCGCCGTGCCAAAGGCGGACAGCAGCTTATCCATCATGGCGTAGGAAATGTTCTCAAACAGCGTCATGGCGCAGGCAGGCAGGCCAATGGCCAGCACCTTGCCAGGAATCCCGTTTTTCAGCGCCTGCCGGGTGGGCGCAAGCCGCAGTACCGTGGTTTGGCGGCGGCGGTAAACGGCCCAAAGGAAGTACAGCGCGGCCAGCAGATTGCTCAGCGTGGTTGCCACGGCCACCGCCAGCGGCTCCATGCCCTTTGGCAAAATCACCAGCATAAACAGCGGATCCAGGGCGATGTTCAAAAGGCCGCCCATGGCTACGCCCAAGCCGGCCTGGCCGCTTCGGCCCTCGGCTCTCAGCAGGTGGGCCAGCAGGTTGCCAAGGGCGGTTATTACGCCGCCCGCGCCCACGGTGCACAGCAGATAGCTTTTGGCATAGGCATGGACTTCCGGGTGGGCGCCGCCCAGCAGGTTGATGAACCAGTCTGCCAGGCAGCTTACCAGCAGCGAGTACGTCAGCGCCGTCAAAGCGCAGCCCCAAAAGGCAAAGGACGCGGCATACCCCGCCTTTTCCCGGCGGCCCTTGCCCAGTTCCCGGGCAATCACGCTGGCGCCGCCCACGCCAAACAGGTTGGCGACGGCGGACAAAATCATGAACGCGGGCATGCACACGGTAACGGCGGTAAGCATGGCGTCGTTGCCGGTAAGGCCGATGAAAAAGGTATCGGCCAGGTTATACACCACCAGAATCATCTGTCCCGCCACCGTGGGCAGGGCCAGGCGAAAAATGGCTTCGGGAATGGGACATTCTGCAAAAACGGCTTCTTTATTCTGCAATTTGGTCATGGCTTTCCGCCTCCTTACTCCAAAACAAGTGCTCAAAGAGAAGCATAAACAGGGTGGTGAGCGTCCACAGTCCGCAGCCGGAGACGGTCATGGCAATCATCATCAGCTTCATCAGGGCCCGGCGCGGCTCATCCTCCAGCAGCCCAAAGGCCAGGATGCACGCCGCGGCGCCAATGGCGGCCCGCACCGCAAACAGCAGGGGCACCACAAAGTCGATCAGCACGTCCGCCGCCAGGCAAAGGCCAAATAAAAAAAGGTCGGCCAACAGCATTGTGCCAAACCCGCGCTTTGTACGCACCGCATACAAAAGATCGGCCGGAAGGTAGCGGGCCGGACGGCCCAGCACCTGGCCGGCAAGCCTTCGTCTTCGCGCCGGGCAAAGAGGCGAAAACGCATACCGGCCAACGGCAAAAACAACGTCTTTCATCCGGCGCACTTCCTTTCTCTGCTTATCCTCTTTTGGGATGTGACCATTATATGCGTCCCCTGTAACCAAATCAAATCAACTTTCCTTTGCCCCTCATAACAAAAGGTTATACTCGCCGTTTTCGCTCCCAAAAAAGGCAAAAAAAGAAAGGCCGCAACAACCGTTATGGCCTCAAGCTGTCGAAAAACCCCGTATGGTATCGAGGGCCGCAGCCCTTCGATTTTGATTGTGATCCCGACGTATACACCGCCCGGCGATCCGCAGGCAAAGCGTTCCTCCCGGCAGAAAATCTCGCCCTCCGGCAAGCCTTTTGGACGGCCTGAGACCGCAGCAACCGTGATGGCCTCAGCCTGTCAAAGAACCTCCATGGGAGAGTGCATGCCTGCAAACACGGTCACGCTGGTTCGCGGAAAAAGCGTTATGGTACAAGTTTTAGGGGATCCGCCCCTAAAACCCCGGCAGGAGGCAGCGCCTCCGCTTTTTGGGCAACCTGCGCCTTGGGCGGCAAGGCTCTCCTTACACGCTTTGCCGCCAGGCAAGCTTTTTAGACGGCCGGGGGCGGCCATAACAAACCGTTATGACCGCCCCCGGCAAACGGAATAAAACGCGTGCTACTTGAGCAGCTCGTGGGCCTGGGCGCTGACGTGCGCAAGCAGCCGGGCGGCCTCGTCCGGGTCGCGGTGGTTTACATTCACATACAGCTTAATCTTGGGCTCGGTACCGCTGGGACGCACGCACACAAAGTGGCCGCCCTCCAGGGCAAAATACAGCACGTCGCTTGCCGGGTAGGCGAGAGGGACAACCGCGCCGGTCCGGCAGTCCGTTTCCGTGCCCCTCAGGATATCCAGCACGCGTTGCACCCGAACGCCGCCAATTTCCTTGGGCGGGTTTTCGCGAATCCGGGTCATGATCTCGCTCATCAGCTTCAGGCCGTCGATGCCCGGCAGGGTAGTGCTTTCCACCTTTTCCAGGTAGTAGCCGTATTTCCGGAAAATTTCGTCCATTACGTCGCCCAGGGTTTTGCCCTGAGTGCTGTAATAGGCGGCGGCCTCGGCAATCAGCAAGGAGGCGTTCACGCCGTCCTTGTCGCGCACAAAGGTGCCGCTCAGGTAGCCGTAGCTTTCCTCAAAGCCAAACAGGAAGGTGTGGCTGCCGGTGTCCTCAAACTCCTGAATCTTTTCGCCGATAAACTTGAAGCCGGTCAGGGTGTCGAACAGCGCTACGCCAAAATCCATGCAGATGGCCCGGGCCAGTTCGGTGGATACGATGCTCTTGACCGCCGCGCCGTTTTGGGGCAGCTTGCCCTGGGCCTTTTTGCCGCTGAGAATGTAGTACAGCATCAGGCAGCCGATCTGGTTGCCGGTGAGCATGCGGAAGGATCCGTCCTTGTTGCGCACGGCCGCGCCAAGCCGGTCGCAGTCCGGATCGGTACCGAAAATGGCGTCCGCGCCCACCTGGTCGGCCAGCTTAATGGCCAGGGTAAAGGCGGCGGGATCCTCGGGGTTGGGCACCTTCACGGTGGAAAAGTTGGGATCGGGAGCTTCCTGCTCCTTGACCACGCTGACGTTGGTCATGCCCATTTCCCGCAGGATGCGGCGCACGGGCACATTGCCGCTGCCGTGAATGGGGGTGTACACAATCTTCAAGCGGGGGCCCGCCTCCCGGGCTACATCCGGATAAATGGACAGGGTTTTCACCCGGGCGATGTACTCATCGTCCACCTCTTTGTTGCCGATCATGTGCAGCAGCCCGCGCTCCCTGGCCTCCGCCTCGTTCATGCGCCTGGCCTGGGTAAAGGTGAGGGCGTTGATTTTCTCGGTCACCGCCGCGGCGGCCTCCGGGCCCAGCTGCGCGCCGTCCTCGCCGTATACCTTATAGCCGTTGTACTGGGGCGGGTTGTGGCTGGCGGTAATCACCACGCCGGCGGCGGCGTGCAAATGCCGCACGCCGAAGCTCAAAAGCGCAACGGGGCGCAGCGCGTCAAAAAGATAGGCGTTTACGCCGTTGGCGCACAGCACCAGCGCGGTTTCCATGGCAAACTCAGGACTCATGCGGCGGCTGTCGTAGCCGATGACCACGCCCCGTTTTTTTTCTTCATCGGTTAAAAAATCGCAAAGGCCCTGGGTGGCCCGGCGCACCGTATACACATTCATGCGGTTCATGCCCGCGCCAAGCACGCCGCGCATACCGGCGGTGCCGAAGCTCAGGTTCCTGTAAAAGCGGTCTTCCATTTCTTTTTCATCATTGGCGATGGAACGCAGGTCGCTGACAGTGGCTTCATCGCTGGCAAAGTCCTTCAGCCAGGCCTCATAGTTTTCCCGATAGCCCATGAATAACACCTCCGAATAATGGGTATGCAATGGTATTATACCTTCTTTTCCCAAAGGATGCAATGCGCTTTTGGGGGGATGAATGGGAGGCGTTGCGTGTGATTCGTTTGGAGAACGTGAGCAAAACCTATGCCGGGCGGGACGGCGGAACGGAGCTGTGCGTGCTGCGCCAGGTGAACCTGCATGTGCGGGCCGGCGAATACGCGGCGCTGGTGGGGCCCAGCGGCAGCGGCAAAAGCACGCTGATGCACATTCTGGGCTGTTTGGACGCGCCCACCGCCGGCCGCTACCTGCTGGACGGCACGGATGTGAGCCGCATGGACCCATTGGCGCTGTGTCGGGTGCGGCTGGAAAAAATCGGGTTTGTATTTCAGGGCTATCAGCTGCTCGGCAAGCTGACCGCCATAGAAAACGTGGCCTTTCCCCTGATGCTGCGCAGCGTTCCGGAAAGCCGGCGCCTGCGCGAGGCGCAACGAGCGCTGGAGCGGGTGGGGCTCCAAGGGCGGGAAGGCCATTTGCCCTGCCAGCTTTCCGGCGGGCAGCAGCAGCGGGTGGCGCTGGCCCGGGCCCTTTGCAGCCGGCCCAGCCTGTTGCTTTGCGACGAGCCCACCGGCGCTTTGGACCCGGACAGCCGGGACGGCATTTTGCGCCTGCTGGACGGCTGGCACCGGGGCGGGCACACGGTTGTGGTCATTACCCATGACCCGGCGGTAGCGGCCCGCGCCATGTCTCGCTACCGGGTGGAGGGGGGAACGCTGACGCCTCTGACAGAGGAAACTTTTGCAAGATCGCAAGAAGGAAATCCCCTGCGAGGACTTGAGCTTTCTTCTAAATATGGTATACTGAACCCATGATGTACAGATAAGGAAAGGGGCCTGGTAAGGACCCTGGCTAACTGCGCATCGCGGCTATGGCTTTGGCGCGGCGGATGAAGGCTTTGCAAAGGGGCCTTCAGGCTGTCAGGCCGGCAAAAAAGCCGGCCTGACGGCCAGCTTTTCTGCCGGTTGCTGAATAAAGTGGAGGCGCCGCCTCCTGTCGGGGTTTTAGGGGCGGAGCCTCTAAGCCTTATGCCGCAGCACTTTCCCCGCGAACCGGCGGAGCGCTGCTTCCAGGCGATGGCGGCCAGTCAGGTTTTTTCGTCAGCCCGAACGGAGCGTTCTGGCTCCGTTGCAAAACGGTGTTTTGCGAAACGAAGCTTTCGGTCCCTGCGCGTGCCTGTCGCCGTTTGGGGCCGGAAAAAGCGCCATGGAGTAAAGCATCATCAAAGTACGCCCAGCGTCTGAACGGAGGTTACAAATGAAAATTGCAGTACTCATTCCCTGCTATAACGAATCCAAAACCATTGCCAAGGTGGTAGCCGACTACCACGCCGCCCTGCCCGAGGCGGATATCTATGTATACGACAACAACTCCACCGACCATACCGACGACATCGCCCGTCAGGCCGGGGCCATTGTGCGCTATGAATACCGTCAGGGCAAGGGGAACGTGATTCGCACCATGTTCCGCGAAATCGAGGCGGACTGCTACCTGATGATTGACGGAGACGACACCTACCCTGCGGAAAACGCCCGGGAAATGGTGAACCTGGTGCTTGAGAAAAAGGTGGACATGGTGGTGGGCGACCGGCTTTCCGCCACCTATTTCACCGAAAACAAGCGTCCCTTTCACAACCTGGGCAACCGCATGGTGCGCGGCCTGGTGAACACCCTGTTCAAGGGCGATATTCGCGACATCATGACCGGCTACCGGGCTTTCAGCTATCAGTTTGTCAAGTCCTTCCCGGTTCTGTCCAAGGGCTTTGAAATTGAAACGGAAATGACCATTCACGCCCTGGACAAAAACCTGAGCGTGAAGAGTATTCCCGTGGAATACCGCGACCGGCCCACGGGCAGCGTCAGCAAGCTGAACACCTACTCCGACGGCTTGAAGGTGCTGCGCACCATTTTGCGCCTGTTCAAGGAATACCGCCCGCTGGCCTTCTTTGCCATCATTGCGGCGGTCTTTGGCGTGGCGGGCCTGTGCCTGTTCCTGCCGCCGCTGTTTGAATTTGTGCGGGAACAGTATGTGCACAAGGTGCCCACGCTCATCGTCAGCGGCGTCATGTTCACCTTTGCGCTGCTGCTGCTGGTATGCGGCTTCATTCTGGATACTGTGGTCAAAAAACATCGCCAGCTGTTTGAAATCAACCTGAACATACTGCGGCTGATGCACCAAAAAGGAGAAGACAAATGACGCGTTCCCCTGTCAGCCCCCTGCGCAAAGCGTGGGCGGGGCTTTTGTGCTTTGTATGCGGCATCCTGTCGGCCATGAGCTTTGTGGTAAGCGGAAAAGACTATTTGGGCATGAGCGCCCTGCCCGCCGCGGCGACCGATCCCTTGTGGAGCGCCCTGGCCCTGTGCTTTGGGCTGCTGTTTTGGGCGGTTTATGTGCGCGGACAGAACAGGAGAAACGGGCTTGCCCTGGCTTTTGGGCTGCTGTTCGGCCTGCTCAACGCCTTTGGCAGCGTGCTGTTTGCCTACGACAGCTGGAGCATGAGCGCGGCCCAGCTGGCGCTTACCCTGCTGAAGGCTCTGGGTCAAAGCCTGCCCATGACCGCCTTTTTCACATGGCTGCACCGCTGGCTCCTGGATGGCGCCGCCGCAAAGCCCGGCGCGCTGGAAAACTGGAACCCCGCACGCTTTCCCCGGCTGCGGGCCTTCGTGCGTAGGCATGAGCTGCTCAGCCTGATGGCGCTGTTTGTGCTGTGCTGGTCGCCCTATCTGCTGGCCTTCTACCCCGGTACCGTATGTTGGGATCTGGGCGAAATGGTGGCCCAGTTTTTTGGGGAGAGGGAAATGGACACCTGGCATCCGGTATTCCTGACCTGGGTGCTGGGCGGCCTGGTATGGTTTGGGCGGCTGTTTGGCAATGAAAACCTGGGCGCGGCGCTGTATACGCTGCTGCAAACCCTGCTTTTGAGCTATGCCCTGGCCCGGTCGGTGCAAACCCTGCGCCGTCTGGGGCTGAACCGGGCCTTTCGGCTGGCGGTCACGGCTTTTTTTGCTCTAACGCCCCTGTGGGGCGGCTACGCCCAGTTCATCAGCAAGGATACGCTGTATACCGCTGCCCTGCTGCTGTTCAGCCTGAGCGTACTGGATCTGCTGCTTTCCAAAAAGGCTTCTCCCCGCCTGACGGCCGCCTTGTTTGCGTGGGGCCTGCTGCCCTGCCAGATGCGCTCCAACGGCCTGTATGTGGTGCTGCCCACGGCGCTGCTGGCGGTGATTTTGGCCGGGCGCGCCAGGCTGCGGGCCGGGGCGGCGCTGTGCGGAGCCGTGGCCTGCGCCCTGCTGTTTTCCGGCGTGCTGGTGCCTGCCCTGGGCATCCGGGACGAAACCGCCAGCGGGCTGTACTCTGTGTGCTTTCAGCAAAGCGCCCGCATCTTACGGGATCACGCCGACACCGTAACGCCCGAGGAATACGCTGAAATTGACTATGTGCTGGATGCGGAGCATTTAGCAAAGAAGTATGAACCCTGGATCAGCGACCCGGTGAAATACACCTTCCGCCAATACGGCCAGGGCGCCCAGGCGGAAAAAGAAGCGCTGCGCCGTTACCGCAAAACCTGGCTGTCCATGCTGAAAAAGTATCCGCTTACCTGCATGGAGGCATTTTTTGCCGGTAATATTTCCTACTATACCTTCCAACCTCAGCTGGAGGGAAAGACCTACAATCAGCAGGCAGGTACCCGCCTGGTTTTTGATACCCATGAATTGGGCCAGGATCCTCGCTTTTTGCACACCCGGCAAAAGGAGTCCCTGGCTCCGCTGCGTACCGTGCTGGCAACCTTTGCCAAGGAATGGCGGCGAATTCCGCTGGTTGGGCTTTTGTACGCCTGCGCCGCCTATACCTGGACGCTGGTGGGCGTGGCTCTCAGCCTGATTCGGCGGCGGCGCGCAAGCCTGCTGGCAGCCTTCCTGCCTGCGCTGATGACGCTGGGCGTGTGCATGCTGGGACCGGTGAACGACTATTTCCGCTACTTTTTGCCCATCGTGGCCATGACGCCCCATCTTCTGGGGCTGGGCTGCAGGGCTGCACATCATTCCGGCCCTGACGGCATAAGCTGATAGCACTCCCCCGCAAATCTTCACAAGGAGGCATCGGCGTGACGCTCAGCGAACTGCGCACCAAAGAAGTGATCGACGTGCACGACGGGAAGCGACTGGGGCGCGTGATGGATTTGGAGTTTTGCGCCGTAGACAGCCGCATTACCGCTCTGGTAGTGCCGGCCGAAACCAGCTTTTTACAAAGCCTTCGGGGCGAAAAATGCGGCATGGTCATTCCCTGGCAAAACATCAGCCGCATAGGCGACGACGTGATTCTGGTATCCACCGCGGGCGCCTGCTGCACACCGGACGGCACGTGCTGACACAAGGGAGGAGCTGCTGTGAGCACAAAAGAAAACCCGCTAAGCGCCCTGGGAAAACGCGCCGTTCTCGCGCTGGCGGGCTTGGCGCTGGCCGTGATGACCGTTACGCTGCTGGGCAGCTACGGCTTTATGGAGCTGGACCAACGGGAGCACCTGGTCTTTCTTTCTCCCGGAGCCGGGCTGTATCTGCTGGCGCTTGCCGCGGCGGTTCTGCTTTACGCGGGCCGGAATGCGGTGCGCCGCGTGTCGGAGCGGCTGCTGTTTAGCTGTCTGGCCCTGGTTTATCTGGCGGCGGGCGCCTATCTGATTGCCTGCACGGAGCCTACGCTGCGCGGCGATAATCTTGCGGTGTACAAAATTGCCCTGAACCTGAAAAACGGCTCCCTAGCGGATTTTGCCCACGGCAGCTATTTGCAGGAATATCCGCAGCAATTGGGCCTGGCGCTGTATGAAGCGCTGCTGCTGCACCTTACGGAAAGCCCCAGGATTCTGTTTGCCGCAAACCTGGTTTTGGTGGTGCTGACCCTGTTTTTTCTGTGGAAAACCCACGCGCTGTTCCAGCCGGACCCGCAGGTGCGCAAATATGGCCTGCTGTTTGGCTTTGGGTTTTTGCCCCAGCTGTTTTTTGTACTGATGGCTTACGGCGAAATTCCCGGCGGCTGTCTGCTGAGCGCCTCCCTGTACGGCCTGTGCCTGGGAAGCCGCCGTACGCGCTACCGGCACTGGGTATGGAGCGTTGCGGCCCTGGCCCTGTGCTGCGCCGTTCGCAAAAACTTTTGGATTGCGGCCATTGCGCTGTGCGCTTTGGCGCTGCTGACGGCTCTTCGGAACCGGCAGTGGCAAGCGGGGCTGCTGGCCCTGTGCCTGCTGGGCGGAGCCTGGCTGGGGCCCCGGCTGCCGCAGCTGTTTTACGCCCGCAAAACCGGCATGGACCTGGCCGATTGCGGCGTACCCCCCGTTACCTTCATTGCCATGGGCCTGCAAACCAACGACGTTGGCAAGCAGGACGGCTGGTACAACGGTTATAACAGCCGCACCTGGCGGCAGGCCGGCTGCGACACGGAGACAGCGGCCCGGCTGTCGGCCCCTGTGCTGAAGCAGCGGTTGGAGGCGTTTTCCTCCCAGCCGGGGGAAGCCCTGCGGTTTTTCCACCGTAAAGCGGCCTCCATGTGGTGCGATCCGCTGTTTGAATGTATCTGGTCCGGCCCGCTGGAAAACTGCGGGCAGTATACCACCTCCCGCCTGACCCAGAACCTGTATGAGGGCAGGCAAAGCTACCGGGCGCTGTATGCTTTCATGTACGCCTTTTTGCTGCTGTGCTACCTGAGCGTTCTTTGGGAAACGGTTTGGCGGCTGAAGCGCCAAAGCGGCTGGGAGCCCTGGGAACTGTTCGGCCTGCTTTTCTTTCTGGGGGCTTTTCTGTTTCATCTGGTTTGGGAGGCCAGCGGCCAGTATGTTTACATCAACCTGCCCTTCCTGACGCCCCTGGCGGCGGAGGGCTTCTGCCGCTTCTGTGGCCTCGAGGACAAGCTGCGGCGGCGATAAAACCCGGTTTTGCTGCGCACACTACCCGGGAGGTGGAAGCGTATGAACCGGCGGCTTTGGTGGAGACCCTTTGACCCGCGCGGCCAGGTTGAAGCTCATAGCGCGACCCAGCCCCCGCCTGTGTGCGATGTGGAAAGCGCCAACCTGGTGGTGCGGCAAATCGACCGCTGGATTGCCGCCATGGAGCGGCTGCGCCTGGCGGATTACGTGCGCTATGTGGACGACCGCAAGCGCCTGTTCTGGACCAGCTTTTGGGCCGGGGTGGCCCGAGGCGTGGGCATGGCGGTGGGCTTTACCATTTTGGGCGCGGTGCTGGTGCTGGTGCTCCAGGACCTGGCCAAGCGCAACCTGCCCTTAATCAGCGACTTTCTGGCCCAGATTATGGGCGTGGTGCAAAGCAACCCGAAATAACAGGAGGAACGAATGAAAACCATGGTTTGCGTAGCGGCGGCCACCCTGGCGCTGGACGCCGGCAGCAAGCTGCTGGCCGCACGGCTGTTGGGCGCGGCCACCGTTTCGTTGGGCGGCTTTCTCCGCCTGTCTCTGACCCGCAACACCGGCATGGCGCTGGGCATTTTGCAAAACAGCCGCCTGGCGGGCGTCCTGCTGCCGCTGGCCGTGATTCTGTGCGGCTGCCTGGTCATGCGCCGCTATGTGCTCACTCCCTTTACTTCCGCGGCCTGCGGGCTGGTGCTGGGCGGCTTTCTGGGCAACTTTCTGGAACGGCTGTGGCGGGGCTATGTGCTGGACATGCTTTTCTTTCCCTGGCTTCCCTGGTTTGTGTGCAACCTGGCGGACGTGGCCATTTGCTTTGGCGTGGCGATGCTGCTGCTGAGCCTGCTGCTGCGGCCCCAGGACTGGCGTGAAAAAAAGGGGGAGCGTCATGCAGAATAAGGAACGCCCAGCCGCCCGGGCGGCGCGGCTGGATGTAACGGCGGCGGAGCTGTATGGGCTGAGCCGCTCTCAGGCGGCCCGGCTGATTGAATCGGGCTATTGCCTGGTAGAGGGAAACGTGCAGAGCAAGCCCTCGTTCCCCGTGACCGAAGGGGCGCTGGTGGCGCTGACGGCGCCGGAAGCCAGGGAATCTCCCGTGGAAAAAGAGAACATCCCCATTGATATTCTGTATCAGGACCAGGACCTGGCGGTGGTGATCAAGCCCTGCGGCATGGTGGTTCACCCGGCGGCGGGAAACGAAAACGGCACCCTGGTGAACGCCCTTTTGTACGCCATGGACGACCTGAGCGGCGTTGGCGGGGTAAAGCGTCCCGGCATTGTGCACCGGCTGGACAAGGACACCAGCGGCCTGATGCTGGTAGCCAAAAACGACGCCGCCCACCTGGAGCTGAGCCGTCAGCTGCACGACCACGCCATGGAAAAGCACTACCTGGCGGTGGTGGAGGGCTGCATGAAGGAACCCGGCGGCTTCATCGACCTGCCCATTGGCCGCAGCCGGCGGGACCGCAAGAAAATGGCCGTTGACCCATCAGGCCGTCCTGCGCAGACGGAATGGAGGCTTTTGGAAAACCTGAAAGGAGCCGCCCTGCTGGACGTGCATATTCTGACCGGGCGCACGCATCAAATTCGCGTTCATATGCAAAGCCTGCATCATCCTCTGGCGGGCGACCCCATCTATGGGCTGAAGAACGGCGTAAAGGTTCCCAGGCTCATGCTGCATGCCTGGCAGCTTTCCTTCACCCATCCGCGCACCGGGCAGCGGCTGCGCTTTTGCGCTCCGCCGCCGCCGGAATACCTGTCGGCGCTGCAAAAGCTGCGCCTGGATTCCAGGCTGCCGCTGAATCTGTGAAGCGCCGAGGGAAGAAAGGTTCTTCAGCTGTCGTTGTATGAGTATTCCAGGCATTTCCACAAGAGAGGACGACAGCTGATGAAACGATTTCTTTCCTTCCTGACCGCTACGCTGCTATTGCTGTGTGTGCTGCCTTCCCTGGCGCTGGCTGGAGACGGTCTGTTGTATATCCGCAACCCCAACCCGGCCGACCGGCTGCACCTGCGCCGGCAGCCGGATGCCGCTTCCCGCTCCTTAGGCAAGTTTTACAACGGCGCGCCCATCACGCAGATTTCCGATTCCGGTGGAGACTGGGTAAAGGTGCGGGTGGACGATACCGTCCACGGCCTGAGTTTGGAAGGCTGGATGCAGTATCGGTATCTGAGCCAAACAAAGCCCGAAAACGCCATGCCCCAGTATGTGACCGCTGCCGACGTCACGGATTTCGTCGCCATCGGCAGCGGAAAGAAACTGCCTGCCGGCACGCCGGTTTCCCTGATGGGCGTAAACGAGGCCGACGGCCTGTGGTATCTGAAGGCGTATTTGCCGGGCGAACAGGGAACGGTGGCCTGCACCGTAGCCCAAAATCACCCCGCCCTGCTCTCCCTGAAGAACGGCGGCTGCAACGTGTATGTTTCCAACCCCAACCCGGCCGACCGGCTGCACCTGCGCAAAACCCCCGCCAAAACCGGCCAGGACATGGGCAAGTACTACAACGGCTGCGTTGGAACCCTGCTGGGCTTCAGCGAGGACGGACAGTGGCTTCAGGTGAAGATGTACGGACGCACGGGTTGGATGCAGCGCCGGTATCTGTACATTGAAGGGGAAGGCCCCAACCCCACTTATTATGGGATTCCTACGGTACGGGCGGGCGCATCCGGCGCGACCCTGTACCAGAGCGAGAAGGGCGGCGGAAAGAGCAAATCCCTGGCTGCCGGCGCTGAAATCGAAGTGCTGGGAGTGGTGGACAGCGGCTGGCTGCATGTGCGGGCGGACGGAACTACCGGATTTATGCGGCGTTCGCAGACCACCTTTTCCGATTAACAGGTTCTTTTTGTGAAAACGCCCGCCTTTCGACGAAGAATGGCAGGCGTTTTCCTATGCTGAAAAGCCCCTGAGAGGCATCGGAGGGCCGCAGCCCTCCGATTTTGGTTCCGAAACCGGCGGCGTGTACGTCGGTTTCGGTTGCCTTGCGCAGCAAGGCTTTCCTTACGCGCTTTGCGCCCGGCGATCCGCAGGCAGCAGGCAAAGAGCTCTTCTCGGCAGAAAAGCTCGCCGCCTGGCGAGCTTTTTTGACGGCCTGAGACAGCCCGAAGGATCGTCCGGTGGACTTTTAGGGATCTAAAATCCCGTGCCGGGGCGGTCTTTCATCCACCCCGGCAAAATCTCCAGAAATTTTGGTAAACCTATTGACAATTTGTACAATCGTTGTTATGATAATAATGCGAGTTGGCAGATGGATGTGCAAACGTTTCCACTCATCAAAACGACAAACACTCTTCTGTCACAACCCATCGGCGGCAGGCTTTGTCTGCTGCAATAATCAGAAAAGGGGTATCCATCATGAAAAAACTGCTGGCTATCGTTATGGCCTTGGCTATGGTGCTCTCTCTGGTCACCGTGGCCTCCGCTGAAGAAGGCAAAGTGTACTACCTGAACTTCAAGCCCGAAGCCGATCAGGCCTGGCAGGACCTGGCGAAGGTCTACACTGAAAAGACCGGTGTGGAAGTCAAGGTTGTTACCGCCGCTTCCGGCACCTATTCCGAAACCCTGACCGCTGAAATGGACAAGGGCGCTTCCGCCCCCACTCTGTTCCAGTGCGGCAACCAGGCCGGCATCGACACCTGGCGCGACTATCTGCTGGATCTGAAGGACACCGACCTGGCCAAGGAACTGACCACCGAGGACTTCAACCTTTACGGCGAAAACGGCGAACTGCTGGCTGTGGGCTACTGCTACGAAGCCTTCGGCATCATCGCCAACAAGGCTCTGCTGGAGAAGGCCGGCCACAGCGTTGAGGAAATCAAGGACTTCGCGTCCCTGAAGGCCGTTGCCGACGACATCCACGCCCGCAAGGACGAGCTGGGCTTTGACGCCTTCACCTCCGCCGGCCTGGACGGCTCCAGCAGCTGGCGTTTCTCCGGTCACCTGGCCAACATGCCTCTGTACTACGAGTTCCGCGATGACGGCGTGACCGAGAAGCCCGCTACCATCAAGGGCAGCTACCTGGATGCCTACAAGAACATCTGGGATCTGTACATCACCGACGCTTCCACCGATCCTGCCCAGCTGGCCACCGCTACCGGCGACATGGCCGAGGCTGAGTTTGGCGAGGGCAAGGCTGCCTTCTACCAGAACGGCACCTGGGAGTACGCCAACCTGACCGGCACCTTCGGCATGAAGGACGAAGATCTGGCCATGATTCCCATCTACTGCGGTGTGGACGGCGAGGAAAAGGCCGGCCTGGCCTGCGGCACCGAGAACTGCTGGGCTGTGAACAGCCAGGCTTCCGAAGCCGACATCAAGGCCACCCTGGACTTCCTGACCTGGGTTGTAACCAGCGACGAAGGCACCACCATGATGGCCGATGAGTTTGGCCCCATCCCCTTCAAGAATGCCAAGGCTTCCGCCAACGTGTTCTTCAACGACGCCAACAAGTACATCGCTGATGGCAACTACGTTGTAACCTGGGCTTTCAACTACACCCCCAACGTGGACGAATGGCGCGCTGGCGTTGTGGCTGCCCTGACCCAGTATTCTGCCGGCACCGGCTCCTGGGACGACGTGGTATCCGCGTTCGTGGACGGCTGGGCCACCCAG
Source organism: uncultured Clostridia bacterium (assembly GCA_934621485.1). Classification (GTDB taxonomy): domain Bacteria; phylum Bacillota; class Clostridia; order Christensenellales; family Aristaeellaceae; genus Limiplasma. Next base: position 22,182 of record CAKTUS010000001.1, on the reverse strand, counting down.
TATGCGAATCAATAATCCATCTGCTGCATAAGCATGTTACGAAAGGGGAGCGGGCTTGGCCCCGCTCCCCTTTTTTCTTCCATTTCCACCCGTTTGACACATCCTTTTGGAGGCGCGGCTTATGAAAAAGAAAAAGCGGAACAGCACCTCAACGGTCAACTCCAACCTGATCCGCCGGCCCATCCAGCGGTGCTTCGCCATTTTCCTGCTGCCCACGTTTGTGGCGTTCTGCATCGGCTTTCTGTACCCCTTCCTGAAAGGCATCTATCTTTCCTTCTGCAAATTCACCACCACCTCCAACGCCAAGTGGATCGGCCTGGACAACTACCTCCGGGCTATTTCTGACCCCGGCTTCTTCCACGCCTTCTGGTATACGGCGCTGGTGGCGCTGGTTTCGCTGGTCATCATCAATGTGCTGGCCTTTGCGGTGGCCTATGCCCTCACCCGGGGGATTCGGGGCGCCAACGTGTTCCGCAGCGTGTTCTTCATGCCCAACCTGATTGGCGGCATTGTGCTGGGCTATATCTGGTCCATCATTTTTTCCACGCTGCTGCCCAAGGCCATTGTGCTGGACACCAATTACGGCTTTTGGGGCCTGATTGCCGTTATCAGCTGGCAGCAAATCGGCTACATGATGATTGTGTACATCGCTGGCCTTCAGTCCGTGCCGGAGGATATGCTGGAAGCCGCCCGCATTGACGGCGCTAACGGCTGGCAGACCCTTACCCGCATTACCATTCCCACGGTAATGCCCTCCATCACCATTTGCACCTTCCTGAGCCTGACCAACGGCTTCAAGCTGTTTGACCAGAACCTGGTTTTGAACGGCGGCCAGCCTTTTGTGTTCCAGAACGGAACCACCATTAAAACCACGGAAATGCTGGCGCTGAACATTTACAACACCTTCTACCTGAACTCCAAGTCTCGCGGCGTAGGACAGGCGAAGGCTGTGCTGTTCTTCATTCTGGTGGCTGCCATTGCCCTCGTTCAGATGCGCGCCACCCACTCCAAGGAGGTGCAGCAATAATGAAGCGCGACCGTCGGTTCAAAGACTTCCTTTCGCTATTGTTTGTTGTCATTTCCCTGGTGTACATGATGCCAATTATCGTGGTGGTGTACAACGCCTTCAAAAGCAACGCCGCCATCAATACCAATGTGTTTGCCCTGCCCAATGCGGACACCTTTATGGGCTGGCAGAACTTTGAAAACGGCATTTTTCTGGGAGAATACTCCTTCCTGGCCTGCGGCGGCTACAGCCTGCTGATTACCGTGCTTTCCGCCGCACTGATTCTGGTGTGCTGCTCCATGGCGGCCTGGTACGTTTCCCGTGTGAACGATCCCTTCTCCAAGGTGGTGTACTACCTGTGCGTGTTCAGCATGGTGGTGCCCTTCCAGATGGTGATGTTCACCCTGGCGAAAACCGCCCGGGATTTGCATCTGGATACGCCCTGGACCATTCCCGTCATTTATCTGGGCTTTGGCGCGGGTCTGGCGGTGTTCATGTTTGTGGGCTTTGTGAAGGGCATCCCACTGGAAATTGAGGAGGCGGCCGCCATTGACGGCTGCGGCCCCGTGCGTACCTACTTCAGCGTGGTATTCCCCATGCTCAAGCCCATTATCATTTCCGTGGGTGTTTTGGAAATCATGTGGGTATGGAACGACTATCTGCTGCCCTATTTGGTGCTGGACCGCACCAAGTACCGCACCATTCCCATTCACATCCAGTATTTGCAGGGCAGCTACGGCCATGTGGATCTGGGCGCGGTGATGGCGCTGATTCTGCTGAGCATTATCCCCATTGTGGTGTTCTACCTGTTCTGTCAGAAATACATCATCGCGGGCGTTACCGCGGGCGCGGTGAAGGGCTGACGCTTCTCCCTGATTTCATCAAAACGGGCTCTGATTTTGAAGAATCAGAGCCCGTTTCATGTCGTCAAAAAAGCCGGCCTGGCGGCAAAGCGCGCAGGGCTCCGGTTGTCAGAAAAGGAAGTCTCACTGTCTCCAGCCGGGGTTTTGGGGGCTCCGCCCGCCTTATGCCGAAACGCTTTGTCCGCGAATCAGCGTGGCCGTGTTCGCGGGCGCGCACCCGCCCACAGTTTTTTTTCAACAGGCTGAGCCTTTCGCAGCAAGTCTGCCAACGTACATGCCGCCGGGTCCGCAATCAAAACCACCACCAAAGCTGGTGGTCAGGTTGCTGAAAAAGTGGAGGTGCAGGAGGCAGTGCCTCCTGCCGGGTTTTAGGGGCGGAGCCCCTAAGCCTTATGCCGCAGCATTTTCCCTGCGAACAAACGCAGCCGTGTGCACGGACGCGATCTCTCGCAGAGGGTTTTCGACGGTGATATCGGAGGGCCGTAGCCCTCCGATATCACCCATGGCGTTTTGACAAGCCAAAATGGAAAGTGGGCCTGCCAGACTTAACGAATGCTTGCAAGAGCACAGTCGTCAGCCCTCGCTGGTCATTAAATCATGGTAGGTGGGCATGGGCCAATAGGCTTTGGCCACCAGCAATTCCAGCGCGTCGCCCTGTGCCCGCAGGGCCTCCATGGCAGGCACCACCCGGTCGCGGGTGTATTGCGCCTGAAGCAGCAGGTCGCTGCTTTGGTCCATATGGTCCAGCGCCTTTTCCAGCGCACCGATGCACTCATACAGCCCGTCGGTATGACGGCTCAGCCGGGTCAGCAGGTCCTTTTCTGTCATGCAGCCCAATTCCGGCATGGTATCATTCTTTTGGCGAATTTCTCCGGCCACGTCGCCGCTGTAGTGAATGGCGGCCGGTAAAATCAGGTGCCGGGCAATGTCAATCATGCTCAGGGCTTCGATATCAATGACCTTCACATAGTTTTCCAGCTTCATTTCGTAGCGGCTCTGCACTTCTTCGGCGCTGAACACCTTTTGCCGCTCAAACAGAGCAATGTTTTCCGGCGCGATGTAATAGGGCAGGGCGTCCACGGTGGTGCGCAGGTTCAAAAGCCCACGGCGCTTTGCCTCGGCCACCCAGGCGTCGTCGTAGCCGTTGCCGTTGAAAATGATGCGCATGTGAGCCTTTAGGGTTTTGCGAATCAGCGCGTCCACAGCGGCGGTAAAGTCCGGCGCGGCTTCCAGCTCATCCGCCATGCGCATGAGCTGATCGGCGATGATGGTGTTAAGCACCACATTGGGCCCGGAAATGGACTGAGAGCTGCCCAGGCTGCGGAACTCAAACTTGTTGCCGGTGAAGGCAAAGGGCGAGGTACGGTTGCGGTCGGTGGAATCCTTGGGAAATTTGGGCAAAATGTGTACGCCCAGCCTCATCTGGCTGCGCTCATGGGCGGCATACTTGCTTTCAAACACAATGCTTTCAATCACCGCGTTCAGCTCGTCGCCCAGGAAGATGGAGATGATAGCCGGCGGGGCCTCATTGGCGCCCAGGCGATGGTCGTTGCCTGCATAGGACACCGTTACCCGCAGCAGATCCTGATGATCGTCTACTGCGGCGATAATCGCGGACAGGAACACCAAAAACTGCGCGTTTTCGCTTGGGGTGTCGCCGGGCTCCAACAGGTTCACGCCCTTATCGGTAGACAAAGCGTAATTGTTGTGCTTGCCGCTGCCGTTTACGCCGCCAAAGGGCTTTTCGTGCAAAAGGCACACCAGACCGTGGCGGTCGGCTACCTTTTTCATGATTTCCATGGTCAGCTGGTTGTGGTCGGCGGCAATGTTTACGGTGTTGAATACGGGGGCCATTTCGTGCTGTGCGGGGGCTACCTCGTTATGCTCGGTCTTGGCCAGCACGCCCAGCTTCCACAGCTCCTGGTTCAGCTCCTTCATGAAAGCCTGCACCCGGGGCTTGATGACGCCAAAGAAATGGTCGTCCAGCTCCTGCCCCTTGGGCGGCTTGGCGCCAAACAGGGTGCGGCCGGTTACCATCAGGTCGGGGCGTTTGCGGTAAACCTCTTTATCCACCAGAAAGTATTCCTGCTCCGGGCCCACGGTGGGATACACCCGTACCGCTTCCTGATTGCCAAACAGGCGCAGGATGCGCAGAGCCTGCTTGCTTAGGGCCTGCATGGAGCGCAGCAGGGGCGTTTTTTTATCCAGCGCCTGACCGCCGTAAGAGCAATAGGCCGTAGGGATGCACAGGGTGCCGTCTTTGATGAAGGCATAGCTGGTGGGGTCCCAGGCGGTATAGCCCCGGGCCTCAAAGGTGGCGCGCAGGCCGCCGGAGGGGAAGGAGCTGGCGTCCGTTTCGCCGCGCACAAGCTCCTTGCCGCTAAACTCCAAAATCACCTTGCCGTTTTTCTGCGGGCTGATGAAGGCGTCGTGCTTTTCCGCAGTAACGCCGGTCATGGGTTGGAACCAATGAGTGTAGTGCGTTGCGCCCTTTTCCAGCGCCCAATCCTTCATGGCGTTGGCCACCACGCTGGCAATAGCCGGATCCAGCGAGCGGCCCTCCTCCATGGTGCGCTTTAAGGCCTGATAGGTTTCCTTGGGCAGGCGCTTTTGCATCATGGTATCGTCAAATACCGATTCGCCAAACCTCTCCAGTGGATTGTCCATGCTTCCAACCCCTTTTGCGCGTGCTTTCTCACAAAAAGGCGGCGCAGCCATAGGCTTGCGCCGCCCTTTTGCATGTTGGCATTATGAACCCGTCACAGCGGTTTTGTCAAGTTTTTCTTATGCTTCCGGCGTGGTTTCCGGCTGCGGGGAGGTTTCCGTTTCCTGTGCGGGAGCGGCCGCATACTGGCCTGCCAAAGCGGCAAACCGGGCGGCAGCGCCGGGCAGCAGCGCCGCCAAATCCTCCTGGGTCATTTCATTTACATACACCATATCGTCCGGCAGCTGTTCCGGCTCCCACTTTTTCCGGCTCTTGCCTTCCAGGGTCAGGGTTATGGCGTTGTCCAGGCCGTCGCCGCCAAGGGTCAGGCTAGCGCTTACCTCCGTAGCGGCCGATTTCAGCGCCTTGCTTACGAAGCGGGAGGAAAGGGTCATTTCCATTTCCGGCACGGCCACCAGGTCTTCGCCCTCGCCGTCCCGGGACAGGTTGAGGATAGCGTCATAGGTATACACGTCCTGCTGCTGTTCGTCCACGCTTTCGCTTTCCTGCTGGCGCAGGGTGAAGGCCAGGGCCAGAGTTTGCTTTGCCGCGCCATCGTCCACGGTAAAGGGCTGGGCTCCCTTGGGCTCGCTGCGCAGCGTACCGCGCACCACGCGCACGTCGGTCATGCTGCTGTATTCCTGAAAACTGAGGGTCAGCTTGCGCAGGTCGCTTTCCAGGCTGATAACGTTATCATCAGGCAGGTCGCCCTCACCCCGGCTGCGGTCGTAGCTTAGCGTAACAGCGCCGCCCTGCTCATCATACAGGGGCAGAGAAAGGTGCAGCGCCAGGGTTTCGTTTTTCAGGCTGACCGTGCGGGACAGGGCCAGCTGTCCGCTCAGGGGCAGATTGTCAATCGCCTGAAAATAGTAGCTTTGCAGCGTCGGATTCAGCAGGATGGAGGCCGTTTCCTCGCCCAAAGCCTGGGTGAGGGCCTGCAGGGTAGGCTGGTCGTTCAGCACATCCAGCACCAGCTGCTTTGCCTGGGCCTTCACGGCCTGAGCAGGCACCTGATAGCTCACCTCCATGGTGGTGGTGCCGTCGGCCAGCTTGCCCAGCTTGGCCTCCTGGCGGAAACCTTCAATCCACAGGTCGATGCGGGTGGTATAGCTGTCCAGCGCCTCTGTCAGCGCATCGCTGGTTTGCAGCCCCGCCAGCATTTCCAGCGCGGCGCGGCTGATGCCCGGCACACCGGTAGCCTCCAGCAATCCCTGGGCGGCCTGGCTAAAGGCGGAAGCGCCATCGGTTTCCACCGGCGCAAGGCTGTACCAGTCGGGACTGATAACATCCGCCTGGAAGGCCGGCACGCCCTCCCGCACCTGAAGATGAGCGGCGCTGGTGGCGCTTTCCCCATCCATCAGGGTCAGGTCCAGCCGGTACTGCCCCGGGTCGCTCTGGGCAGGACGCACATAAATGTAGTCCACGTTTGCCGTTACCGGTTTTTGCAGGGTACTTGCCCCCGCCTTATCCGTTATGTCCAGGGTGAGAACGCCGCTGAAGCCGCTGCCGGCCCACAGCTGCTTAAACAGCTTGCCGGCCACCGTGTAATCCTCCGTATCCGCCAGGGAAACGGAGGGCACAAGCAGCGCCAGACACAGGAGCAGGGCAAAAAACCGTTTCATGAAATCCTCTCCTTAATTTACAAGGCATCGATCAGCTGCAAAAAAGCGGTAAAGTTTTCCTCGGACATATTGTCTTTGAGCAGGCTTACATCCTCCTGAGGCAGCTTGGACAGCGCAATCAGCAGCCGTCCAGCCAGGTTTTGAGCCATTTCGCCCATCAGCGCGTCCCGCTGCTCCTGAGCCGCGGAGTCCCAGTCCACGGCCTGCATGGCGGTGGGAGGCGTGTAGGTTTGCATCCCCAGCGGGGCTGTGCCTACCAGGTACTGGCTGGAGGAAGCCGGCTGCTCCTCGTTCTGAGTCAGGCTGCTTTGGGGCGCGGTTACCTCCACGCTGGGAGCGTCGTCCACGGCGTATAGCGTGCCGTTTTCCACAGCGGACGCCAAAGCCTGCGCAGGCTCATCGCTGAAAAGCAGGGTATAGGCCAGGGTGGTGTTTTTGCCTGCCTTGCGGCTCAGGCTTACCTGGCCGCTGAGCACGCCGCTGCCTTCCGCCTGGGTCAGGGTCAGGTTGGGCGTAAAGCGGGTTTCCACCGCCGCCTGGTCGGTTTGCTTCTGGGTGAACACGGCGCTGCCGGTCAGGGAGCCTGCCTGACCGGACAAATCATAGCGCTGGGTATAGGTGGTATTGGTTTCCTGGCCCCGCACCACTACCGAGCTGTCGCCCTTAAGCAGGAAGCTGTCGCCTGCTTCGCGCGTAAGGGTAACGGCCACTTCCCGGCCGCCTTTCTTGCCCTTGCCCAGTTCAAACTTCCAGGTATCGATTCGCCTGGAGCCGTTCTCGCTGAACGCCCACTGAAAGCTGAGGGCGCGGGTGCCCACTTCGGGCAGGGTAACGTTGCCCTTCATGTACACGGCCATATCGTCGCCGCCCTGAGCGCTCTGGTACAGGCCCACAATGAACCCCTTGCCAAAGGACAGTTCCTGAAGCTGCCGGCGGTAGGCGTCGTCCATGCCGCAGGAAAGCACGGCGATGATTTGGGAAGATAGCTCGGCGCTTTGCTCCTTGCTGAGGCGGGCGATGCGGCTCCACTTGGAGGAGCCCACATTCTTGATTTTGTAATTGGCCTTCTTTTCCTCCGCATAGGGGAGGATGGCGTCCGTCAGCTCCTGATAGCAGCTCTGCGCCTGGGCCACGGCCTGAAACGCATCGAAGGCCGGCTGGCTGTCATCGGCGGAAAGCGCGTCCAGCATGGAGCCTGCGCTGTGCAGGGTGCGGTTTGGCAACAGGGGCGTAGTGAGCTGCGTGCCGTCGGCGGCCTGGGTTTCGGTCAGGCTGACAACGCTGTCGCCCGCCACTGCCAGGGACAGGACATTGCTTTGCGGGCCCAGCTCCGCCTCCACGCTCATGTGCTTGAGCAGGTTGTTCATCATGGATACGGTTTCCTCCACATAGGGAAGATAGGTATCCAGCTGCGCCGACAGGCTGAAGCGCACCGTTCCCTCCTGCGTCCAGTACCCGGCCAGGGCCGCGTCCACACCGCTGATCTCCGAGGCCAGCGCGCTGCCTGCCAGCAGACACAGCAGCAGACAGACGGCCGCCATTCCTTTGCATATCCGTTTCATATGGCTTGTTCCTCCCCAGCGGCGCGCAGCTGAGTCAGCAGCCGCCGCATCTGTTCCAGCGACGTCATCAGGTTCAGTTCCCGCCGGATGGCGGTGGCCCCCCGAAGTCCGCTGATATAGTGCCCTACATGCTTGCGCATTTCCACAATGCCCAGCCGCTCCCCCTTAAAGGCCACCATCCACTCCGCCTGAAGCAGGGCGGCGTCGATGCGCTCATCCAAGGAAACGGAGGTCGTTTCCTGCCCAGCCATGCTTTGCCGAATGTGCCTGAACAGCCAGGGATTGCCCATAGCGGCCCGGCCAATCATGAAGCCGGCCGCGCCGGTGGTTTGCAAAATGCGCCGGGCCGCCTGCGGGGAATCCACATCCCCGTTGGCGATCACCGGTATGGTCAGCTGCCGCCGCAGCCTGGCAATGGCCTCATAATCGGCCGTGCCGCTGTACTGTTGCCGGCGGGTGCGGCCGTGTACGCAAAACCAGCGCAGCCCAAGCTGCTCTGCGGCCTGGCCCAGCAAAAGGGCGTTCATGCTGTCCTGGTCGTAGCCCAGGCGGGTTTTCACCGTAACCGGCAAATGGGTGTAGCTCTTCACCGCCTCCATCACCCGGTAGGCCCGGTCCGGGTCCAAAAGCAGGGCGCTGCCGTCGCCGGAGGATACCACCTTGCGGGCGGGACAGCCCATGTTGATATCCAGCGACGCAAAACGGTTCAGCTCCGTTACCTTCTGGGCCGCCTCAGCCATGATGGACGGATCCTTGCCAAACAGCTGGCAGGCGGTATTGGTTTCCTCCGGGTGCACCTCCAGCAGGCGGCGATAGGCGTCGTTACCCGGCTTGGCGCACATCAGCCCGATGGCGCTCACCATTTCCGAGCAGGCGTATTCCGCGCCCATGCGGTAGCACAAAACCCGCATGGGCCAGTCCGTCAGCCCCGCCATGGGGGCTAGACATACAACGGGCAGTTTTTCCATTTTCATCCCGTTCAGCGCTCCACTGCGCAGGGGAAGGCGGCGATGCGGCCGTCCATGCCTGCGGCGGGCACCAGCGTCAGCTCATAAGCCAAGCCCACGGCCACGCCCTGAGGCGGCGGCAGGATGAAGCCTGCCCGCTCCTGCCAGGCGGGGGCCTCGCAGGCTGTCATCAGCGCGACGGGGCGGCCGTTTTCCTCGGCGGCGGCGCGGCTTTCTCCAGCAAGCAGAGCGTAACGCCAGGCGGCGTCCGCCCCGGGCAGAGGCAGGGCCAACAGCTGCGCGCCTGCATACACGCTGACGCTGCCCCGGTAGCCAGTTTGCACCCGGGGGCTCAGGTCCAGTTGCAGGGTAACCACGTCGCCGGTCTGGAAATTATGCGTAACGGCGCACAATTCGCCGGGAACGGCGTTTTGCGCGCGGCCGCCGTTCACGCTTACCCGGGCCGCGTCGGCATAGCCGGGCACGTGCAAATCCAGCGTGAAGCTGACCGGCTGCTTACATTCCACCTTAACGGCGATTTCCTGCTGCCACACGCCGCTTACCGCAGCGGTCAGGCGCACAGGCACGCCGTTCATGCGGGTGAGGCACCCGCCAGCCAGGGGCAGCATGTAGCACAGGCGGCTGTCGTCCTTGGCCAGCCACACGGCTCGGCGCAGGGCGTACAGGGCCCGCAGCAGGGCGCTGGTATCTTCCCGGGCGGGCTGCTGCCACTGGCAGCTGTCGTCGTCGGCCAGGCGGTTGGTGGGCGACAGGGTGCGCACGCCCCTTTCGCTGAGCAGGTCCGGCAGCACATTTTTGGCAATGCGTTCCAGGCCGTCGGCCATGGCTACGTCGCCGGTGGCAAGCAGCGCGTCCAGACAGGCTTCCGCCTGGGCGCATACCGCGGCCAGCTCCGCCGCCCGGGCAGGGTCGCGGCCCGCCAGGTAGGGGTCGGCGGAAAACACGCCGCTGGGCATGCCATGGTACCGCATCAGGGCGGAAAGGCCCGTGCGGGGCGCGGCGGCGTCGCGGCCGCTGCCGCTGTACTGGCTCAGCAGCGCCGTCATGGCCAGCGCATCGGCCATCAGCTTGCCCGTGGCAAAGCGCTGCATACGGGCATAGTAAGCCTCCTCATCCGGGGTGTGGGCGGCGGAATCCGGCCGATAGGCCCGCTGGAAGGGAAACATGTGCATTACACCGGACACGTCCGGCAGGCGGGAGCGCAGGTTTTCCAGCAGGCTGAGCAAAAACGACTGGCCCGTGCGGCGGTACAAATCCACAATCAGGCGCAGCGCATCGGCGCCTACGCAAAACAGGGTTTCCTCGCTCAGTTCCGGCAAAGCGGCGTGGAATCTTTTCAGCCCGGAGAGCGCGTCCAGCATGCCCTGCTTGTCCCGGGTCATGGCGCTCACCATGGCCTTGGCCCGCAGGGATTCCAGGTAAGCCGCCGTGTTTTCCTTCACCTGGGCCGGGTCGGGCATGGAACAGGCGGGCGCCTCTGTGTAGCCGCCCAGCTTGGTGGCCAGCACCGCATCCAGCACGGGCAGGCGGTGGGTATCTACCAGGTTCAGGGCCAGCTGGGTCAGCTGCCGCTGGATTCCATCCGTATGCACCGCCGCATCAGACAGCGGCGTATAAGCCAGGTTCACCAGGGGTGAACGTTGATAAGCACTTACCGCAGGCATGATTTTTCCTCCGTATTCCATCGGCAAAAGCCGACAACTACTCCATTCTACAAGATTATACATCCTTTTCTCTGCCTGCGCAACCTGCGAAGGCCGCGTATCGCGACGTTTTGAACGGCCCCCGGCGGGCCTGCCTACGCACGAAACAAAAAAATGCAGCGTCAAAAAGCCGCCAGGCTTTCTGAAACCAGAAAACCAAGCGGCTTTTTGCCAAACGCCTGCGCCCGGCCTGGCATCAAAGCGGTTTCAGGCGCAAAGCTCAGCCCCTGTCTCAGCGGCTGTAGTTGGAACATTCACTCTCGTCGCAGGAGCCGTTGTGGCAGTTCTCGCGGGGAGCTACTTTGATGCTGTCCAGGCTGCACATGCCGTCGGAGGCGTGGTGCTTGCAGCTGGTCACATCGCAGTGGATGCACTGGTTCTTGTTCTGGAAGGACATTCGTTTCACCTCCCTCTGGGATTGATAGCAAAAGTCTGCCCAAAATGAGGGAGGTTTATGTGCAAAAATCAGCATTGACACAAAAAGGGGAAAACGGTATGCTTAACCGTAGTATTTTCAGGGAGGCGTAAACCATGCGAAAAATCGGCGCGTTAGAGGCCGGCGGCACCAAAATGGTGCTGGCGGTTTATCAGGATAACGGCATCAAGCTGGAAGAACAAACCATTCCCACCGAAGATCCGTCTGTAACCATGCCCAAAATGGCGGGCTTTTTCCGGGAAAACCAAATCGACGCCCTGGGCGTGGGCAGCTTTGGCCCGCTGGATTTGGATCCTCAGTCCCCCACCTATGGCAATATCACCTCTACCCCCAAGCTGGCCTGGCGCAACTATCCTTTGCTGAAGGGACTGCTGGACGGCCGCGACATTCCCGCCGCCATCGATACGGACGTAAACGCGGCCATCATCGCCGAAAAGGAGCTGGGCGCGGCCCGCGGCTGTCAGAATGCCGTGTATGTAACGGTGGGCACCGGTATCGGCGGCGGCGTTCTGTGCAACGGCCGTCCCGTGCACGGCATGCTGCACCCAGAGGTGGGCCATATGCTGCTCCGGCCCCATCCGGACGACCCCAATCCCCGGGGAGTGTGCCCTTATCACGACGGCTGTTTGGAGGGCCTGGCCGCCGGCCCTGCCATTGGCGCCCGCATTGGCGGAGACGCGCGCCTTCTTGCGGACAACCATCCCACCTTTGCCATCGAGGCCCACTACCTGGCCCAAATGTGCGTGAACCTCATTATGACCCTCAGCCCCGAACGCATCATTCTGGGCGGCGGCGTAATGCAGCGCAAGGCGCTTTTGCCCATGATTCGCCGGGAAACCCAGCGCCTGCTGGGCGGCTATGTGCAAACCTCCCAGGTGCTGGAGCATATGGACCAGTACATTGTTTTCCCGGAGCTATTCCCCCTGAGCGGCCTGGTTGGCGCCTATCTGCTGGGACTGCACGCCTGATTTCAACCGTCCGAAGCTGAAAAACGCTTCGGGCTTTTTTTTCCGCCCGTTCGCCGCCCTTGCGTACTTTGCCGCCTTCATGCTATAATATAAGTTGCGATACGATACGCTCAACACGTATGTTTGCCCCAATGGATATGGAAGGAGAACAACCGCTTTGGGAATGATGGATGGACTGAAAAAGCTGTTTGGCCAGAGCAACGAAGCCGAGGTCAAGCGCCTGCAAAAGATTGCCGATAAAGTGCTGGCATTGGAGGACGCATACAAGGCCCTCACCGACGAGCAGCTGCAAGCCAAAACCCCGGAACTGAAGGCCCGCCTGCAAAACGGCGAAACCCTGGACGCCATTTTGCCCGATGCGTTCGCCGCCTTCCGCGAGGCCGTGTGGCGCGTGGACGGCAAGCGCCTGTTTCCCGTACAGATTATCGGCGGCATTTGCCTGCATCAGGGCCGCATTGCCGAAATGAAAACCGGCGAGGGAAAAACGCATACCGCCACCCTGCCCGCCTATTTGAACGCCCTCACCGGCGAAGGCGTGCACATCGTTACCGTAAACGACTATCTGGCCAAGTTCCAGGGGGAATGGATGGGCAACATCTTCCGCTTCATGGGCATGACCGTGGGCGTGATTGTGCACGACATGGACAACGAGCAGCGCCGGGCCGCCTACGCCTGCGACGTAACCTACGGTACCAACAACGAAATGGGCTTTGACTACCTGCGCGACAACATGGTCATTCGCCAGAGCGATATGGTGCAGCGGGGTCACGCCTTCGCCATCGTGGACGAGGTGGACTCCATTCTGATCGACGAGGCCCGCACCCCCCTGATCATTTCCGGCCAGGGCGATAAATCCACCGACCTGTATGAAAAGGCCGACCGCTTTGTCAGCCGCCTGCAAAACGAACAGGACTACACCGTGGAGGAAAAGGAAAAGGCCGTTTCCCTTACCGAGCAGGGCGTCGACAAGGCCCAGCGCCATTTTGGCGTGGAAAACATCGCTGATTTAGACAACCAGGAGTTGTACCACCACATTCTGGCCGCGCTGAAGGCTCACGCCCTGATGAAGCGGGACGTGGACTATGTGGTGCAAAACGGCGAAGTGGTTATTGTGGACGAGTTTACCGGCCGCCTGATGGTGGGCCGCCGCTACTCCGACGGCCTGCACCAGGCCATTGAGGCCAAGGAGCATGTGAAGGTGGAGCGGGAAAGCAAAACGCTGGCCACCATCACCTTCCAAAACTACTTCCGCATGTATCACAAGTTGTCCGGCATGACCGGCACCGCCAAAACCGAAGAAGAGGAATTTCAGGGCATTTACAACCTGGACGTGGTGCAGATTCCCACCAACCGTCCCATGATCCGCAAGGACATGAACGACATGGTGTACAAAACCAAAAAGGGCAAGTTTGCCGCCGTGGTGGAGGAAATCGTGTCCCGCCACGCCACCGGCCAACCTATTCTGGTGGGCACCGTGAACGTGGAAACCAGCGAAATGCTGTCTCATCTCATAAAGCTGCGGGGCGTTCCCCATGAGGTGCTCAACGCCAAAAACCACCAGAAGGAAGCCGAAATCGTGGCACAGGCGGGCCATGTGGGAGCCGTGACCATCGCCACCAACATGGCCGGCCGCGGCACGGATATTCTGCTGGGCGGCAACCCGGATTATCTGGCCCGCCGCCGCATGCGGCAGGAGGATATTCCGGACGAAATGATCATGGAGGCCATCGGCCACAACGAAAACGTGGCCGAGCCGGTGCTGGAGGCCCGCAGGCTGTATCAGCAGTATTTTGCCGAGTTCAAAAAGGAAACTGACGCGGAGCATGAGCGGGTGATGGCGCTGGGCGGCCTGCACATTCTGGGCACCGAGCGTCACGAAAGCCGCCGTATTGACAACCAGCTGCGGGGCCGCGCGGGCCGTCAGGGCGATCCGGGCTCCTCCCAGTTCTTCATCAGCCTGGAGGACGACGTAATGCGCCTGTTCGGCGGCGATCGGCTTGGCGCTATGGTGGAGCGGCTTGGCATGGGCGAGGACCAGCCCCTGGAGGCCGGCATGCTTACCAAGCAAATCGAGGCTGCTCAGAAGCGCATTGAGGGCCGCAACTTTGCCATCCGCAAGAGCGTGCTGCAATACGACGACGTCATGAACAAGCAGCGCGAGCTGATTTACGGCCAGCGCAGGGACATTCTGCTGGGCAGCGATGTGCGCCAGACCATCATCGATATGGTGCATAAGCTGATTGACGCCACCGCCGAGCGCAACCTGGGGGGCGACGATCCCACCCAGTGGAGCGTGGACGACGCGGCCGCCTATCTGGAACGCCTGTGCCTGAGACCCGGTACTTTTGCCCGGTATGCAGACAAAATCAAAACCATGGAGGACGGCTCCGAGCTGCTGCCCCTTTTGTACCAGGAGGCGGAAGACTTCTACGCCGAGCGAGAAAAGCTGCTGACCGATATGGGCATTGACATGCGCGAGTTTGAGCGCGTAGTGCTGCTCAACGCCATCGACCGCCACTGGATGGACCATATCGACGATATGGACAACCTGCGGGACGGCATCGGCCTGCGGGCCTATGGTCAGCGGGACCCGGTGCAGGAATACCGCATGGAAAGCTACGACATGTTCAACGACATGGTGCACTACATTCGTGAGGAAACCGTGCGCCGCCTGTATCAGAGCCATGTGGAGCGTCTGCCGGAACGCCGCCGCGCCGTGAACCTGGAAAAAATCCAGACCAACCTGGAAAACGGCAACGCCAACGGTCAGGCCAAAACCGGCGGAGCTCCCACCGACAAAAGCAAGCCCGGCGCCGTAGGCCGCAACCAGCCCTGCCCCTGCGGCAGCGGCAAAAAGTACAAGCACTGCTGCGGCAGGGGGTAACCGGTCTGCGGACTAAAGGCCCGCATGCAGGTTGCTGAAAAAGTGGAGGCGCAGGAGGCACTGCCTTCTGCCGGGGTTTTAGGGGCGGAGCCACTACGCCTTATGCCGCAGCACTTTCCCTGCGAAGCGCTGCTTCCGGGCGATGGCGGCCAATCAGGGTTTTTCGACAGTCTGCTGCGAGCCAAAGGCCCGCAGGGCTGGCGTTTACAAGCCTGGCGCAGAACCGTTTGTTTTAGACGGCCCTGTGCTCGCCGTGCAGGCGATGCTTGTATGCCCATCTATTCCTTGCCCTTCTTTTCCTTGTCTGAATCCGTTTCACTCTGCTGCTCAGGCAGCGGGTCAAACCCGGCTTTTTGCGGCGCAGGCGAAAATTCCCCGCCTTTGAGGCGAGGATCAGGATGTGCGCGCTGTTTCAAAGCACGGCAATGCGGTTCATCTCATAACCGATGCGGAATCGCGAACCCTTTTACCTCAAATGGGGCAAAAAGCACTTTTGCCGGAGCATGAGGAGCAGGATGTGCATCGGGCGCATAGCGCCTGTTGCGCGGAAATCCATTTTCCCAATTGAGAAAAGTTTCCCCTTTTCGCGGAAACAGACCAGCCGTTAACCAATATCAACATAGAGAGTAGGAATCCACATGATTGATCAGGAACGAATGAAACAGGAGCTGGCTCGCCTGCGTGACAAAACCGCCAAGGCCGGCGACGCCCTTCACCTGCCTCACCTGCGGGAGGATCTGGCCGAGCTCAAGGAGGAAATGAACGCTCCCGATTTTTGGAACGATTTGGAGCGCTCCACCGCCGTAAACCGCAAGGTAAGCCATATTGAAAACAAGCTGAACCACGTGGCCAGCCTGGAAAGCCGGGCCGACGATATCGAGGCCATGCTGGAGCTGCTCAGCGAGGACGAGGATGAATCCATTGCCCAGGAGTGCGAGACCGAGCTGGCCAGCCTGTCCGCCGACGCGGACGCCCTGGAGCTGGAAACCCTGATGCGGGGCGAGTACGACAGCTGCAACGCCCTGCTCAGCCTGCACGCGGGCGCAGGCGGCACCGAGGCCCAGGACTGGACCCAGATGCTCTACCGCATGTATACCCGCTACTGCGAACGCCACGGCTACAAGGTGATCGTCAACGATCTGCTGGAGGGCGATGAGGCCGGCGTCAAAAGCGTTACTTTCCAGGTGGAGGGTGAAAACGCCTACGGCTTTTTGCGCAGCGAGCGCGGCGTACACCGGCTGGTGCGCATTTCTCCCTTTGACGCCAACGCCCGCCGCCACACTTCCTTCAGCTCTCTGGACGTGGCTCCCGTCATCGAGGACGATAAGGACTTTGAAGTAAATATGGAAGAAGTGCGCATCGATACCTACCGTGCCGGCGGCGCGGGCGGCCAGCACGTCAACCGCACCGACTCCGCCGTGCGCATGACTCACATTCCCACCGGCATTGTGGCCCAGTGCCAGAATGAGCGCAGCCAGATTCAGAACCGGGAGGTGTGTCTTCGCATTTTGAAGAGCCGCCTTTTGGAACTGCGGGAGCGGGAAAAGGAAGAGCAAATGGCCGATATCAAGGGCGAAATGAAGAAAATCGAGTGGGGCAGCCAAATTCGCTCCTATGTATTCCAGCCCTATACCATGGTGAAGGACCACCGTACCAATTACGAAAGCGGCAATGTGGACGATGTGATGGACGGCAACCTGGACGGCTTCATCACTGCGTACCTGAAGATGCAGTAAGAGGCGCGGCTCATGGCAACGACTGAACGGCGCGACCCTTCCAAAGGGCGCGCCCCCTTTTTCATGTGCCTGCTGGCCGCGCTGCTGCTGGTGGCTCTTTCCGCCCTGGCGGCCGTGTACCTGAACGCCAGCCGAACCGACCTGTTTGAACAGGCCCTGCTGGAGCATGTAAACGCCGACAGTCTGCAAACCGATGAAGCAAGCCTTCGGCGCTTTGCCCGGGAGACCATGGACTACCTGCTGGGAAAAACCGATATATGGCAACCGGATATTTCCATTCTGGGGCTGCGGGATTTCATTCCTCAAAGCTTTGTTCGCCACATGGGCACAGTGCGGGGCTGGGCGCTGACGATACCCACCGTTTTGCTGCTTGGCGCGGCGGTGGAAGCTCTCCTGCTCCTGCCGCTTGGTTTTCGGCGGCAGGGCCTGCGCTGGAGCGGCTGGTACCTGGGCGCTGCGCTGCCGCTGCTGCTGATGGCCGCCGCAGGGATGTGGGCTTTTTTCGACTTTGACGCCATGTGGGGCTTTTTGCACCGCACGCTGATTCCCGACGGCATTTTCCCCGCTGGCGAACCGGTGATGCTGCTGTTTCCCGAAAGCCTGTTTGCCGCGTATTTGCCGAGGATTCTGGGCCTTTTCGCCCTGTTTTGCGCCGTGATTCTGCTGCTGCCTCCGGCTGTTTCAGCCATTTCCCAACGCCTTACGAAAGCGAGCCGATAACATGATGGCAACTCAACAAAAACGCCTGGAGGAATTAAAAACCCAGTCCTCCGTTCGGATTCTGGCCCTGGAAAGCAGCTGCGACGAAACCGCCGCCGCCATCATCGAAAATGGGCGCCGTATCGTGAGCAGCGTCATCTTTTCCCAAATTGACGTGCACGCCCTGTACGGCGGCGTAGTGCCGGAAATTGCCAGCCGCGCCCATGTGGACGCCTGCGACCGGGTGGTGGATCAGGCGCTCCAGGAGGCAGGCATGCCCCTTTCAGATGTGGACGCGCTGGCCGTTACCTACGGCCCCGGTCTGGTGGGCGCGCTGCTGACCGGCGTAAGCTGTATGAAGGGGATCAGCTACGCCGCCGGCCTGCCGCTGATTCCCGTCAACCATATTGAAGGCCACGTAAGCGCCAATTTTCTCACCACGCCTGATTTGGAGCCGCCCTTCCTTTGCCTGGTGGTCAGCGGCGGCCACAGCCACCTGGTGCGGGTGAACGATTATGGCGATTATACTCTGCTGGGCCAAACGGTGGATGACGCGGCTGGCGAAGCCTTCGACAAGGCAGCCCGGGTGCTGGGGCTGCAATATCCGGGCGGCCCCCTGCTAAGCCGCCTGGCCGAAGGCGGCGATCCCCATTACCTGCCGTTGCCTCACGCCCATTTGGAGGGCAAGTATGATTTCAGCTTTTCCGGGTTGAAAACCGCCTTTCTGAACGCATGCCACAAAATGGAGCAGAAGGGAGAAGAACTGCCCCGGGCCGATTTGGCCGCCTCCTTTGAGCAGGCGGTTACAGACACCCTGTGCGACAAGGCCATGCTGGCTCTGCGGGACAGCGGGCTGAATACGCTGTGCCTGGCGGGCGGCGTAAGCGCCAACCGCCGCCTGCGCGCCCGCATGGAGGAGCTTTCCCGCCAGCGTCGTTTCCGCCTGTGCATGCCCCGTCTGGACCTGTGCACCGATAACGCCGCCATGATCGGCTCCGCCGCCTACTACCGCCTGCTGAGGGGTGAACTGGCCTCGCTGGAGTTAAACGCCGTTCCCTCTCTTTCTCTTGTGTAATCCCGTACGGAAAGGAGCCGCCTTTCATGCGCATTGCGCTCATCGCAGACCTGCACGGCAACCGCCCCGCCACCCTGGCCCTGGAAAAGGACCTGGAAACCCAGCGCCCGGACCAGATTCTTTGTTTGGGCGATATCGTGGGCAAAGGCCCCTCCAACGATTTCACCTTCGACTGGGCCATGAGTCATTGCAGCCTGATTCTGGGCGGCAACTGGGATGAGGGCGTAGGCAGGCAACTGTACCCCAACGACGCTTTCTATTGGGAGCAGCTGGGGCAAAAGCGGTTGGAAGCCCTGCGCGCACTGCCGCTGGAAAGCGAGCTGTTTTTCAGCGGCCGCCGGGTACGCCTGTTTCACGGCCGGCCCGTGATGACCGAGCTGATTACCGTTCGGGATGATGCGGCCCTTATCGACCCGTTTTTTCAGGATTTGGACGGAAACCGGTATGACGCGGTTCTCTATGCCGACGCTCACCGCCAGGCCCTGCGCACCATGACTCCCGGCCTGTTTGCCAACGTGGGCAGCGTGGGCAACGCCCTGGGTGTGCCCAAGTGCTGTTACGCCCTGCTGGAGGGGGAAATGGGCAAAGAACCCGCCGCCTGGGAGCTTCGCTTCCGCCAGCTGGAATACGACCGGAACGCCGCCGTGCGCGATGCGCTTGCCGCCCCAAGGGTTCCCCGCATCGACGCTTATATCCGGGAAATTCAAACCGGGCTGTACAGCCGCAAATGAGCATTGTAAACAAATGATAAATTCAGGTTTTTTCAGGGCGCGCAAGATTGACGGCGCGCCCTGAAAAGCGTACAATAAGGACAAAATCCGAAGCCGTGCCAAAGGAGGGCGACATGTCCTTTTCAAGCGATTGCAAAAAGGAACTGGCGCTGGTAAAGCCGGAGAAAAACTGTTGCCTTCTGAGCGAGCTTTGCGGGCTGTACGTATCCATGGGCAGCCTGAGCCTGCTGGGCCGCGGGCAGGTGAACGTGCAGTTTTCCGGCGAAAGCCTGGCGGTGTGCCGCCGCGCCTATACGCTGCTGGTGCAAACCCTGCGTCTTACCCCGCAAATTCACTATGTAACCAACGCCCGCTTTGGCGGCACGCGCAAATGCGTGCTGACTTTGGGGCCCATTCAGTCTCCGGTTTTGTTGTGTTCTTTGGGGATGATGGAAAAGGACGACGACGGCTATCACCTGAAGGCGACTGAACCAAAGCTGCACCTGACCCGTCAATGCTGCATGCGCGCCTTTTTGCGGGGCATGATGCTTGGCGGCGGTACCATTACCAATCCGGAGCAGGGCTATCATTTGGAAATTCCCTGCCGGGACGGCGACGCACAGGCCGCCATGGCCAAGTGTATGCAGCGCCTGAACATTCCCATTCACTGGAGCGCCCGGCGGGATCAGCCCTTCTTCTATTTGAAGCAATGCGACCAAATCGTAAACTTTTTAACCGCCCTGGGCGCCCACAACGCCGTTATGCACATTGAGGACCTGCGGGTGAAACGGCAGGTGCTGGGCACTGTGAACCGGGCCATGAACTGTGACAGCGCCAATTTACAAAAACAAATGAACGCCGCAAGGCAGCAGGTGGAGGCCATTCGCCGCCTGCGGGAAACCGACCAGTTTTCCGCCCTTCCCCCGTCCCTGCAGGCCATCGCCCTGGCCCGGCTGGAAGCGCCGGACGCCACCCTGACAGAACTGGGCCAAATGCTCACCCCGCCCATCGGAAAAAGCGGCGTAAATCACCGCATGCGGCGCCTGATGGACTATCTGCCCCAAACCAAGGAGGAACACCCATGATTCGCACCCATCTGGACCTGAGCCATATGATTCCCATCAGCCGAGAAAAAGCCGCGCTGATCGCCTCTACGGCTTCCCGCTTTGCCGCCACCGCCACCCTGGAGCGGGACGGCATTGTGCTGAACCTGAAAAGCATGATCGGCATGCTGAGCCAGTCGATTCCCAAGGACGGTCAAATTGACCTGGTGCTAAGCGGCGAAGACGAGCAAAGCGCCCTGCGCGCCATTACGGACGCTATCCACCGCTAATGCACGTTTCTTCCCCTGTATTGTTGAAAAACCCATGGGCAAAATGTGACAGAAATCCTCATTCCCTTTTCGCGCTTTGTTTTCTTTTTCCACCCTCTTTTTTCCACGGTATGTGGAAACTGTGGAAATCTTTCAAGAGAAAGGGAAAAAACAGGAACAAACGCGAACAGTTTCTTGCGCGTTTTGCAGGAAACCGGCCCTGAAAGAGCGAAATCTACTCTTTGGCTGGCAGGAACCGCCTGAAAAGGGAAACCAGCCCATGGAAAACCTGTTGAAAGAATTCATGCTTTTCCTCAGCTTTTCCAAGTGGGTTTTTGGGACGTCACAAGCCCTTGCGCCACTTTTCCACGATTTCCACACCCCCTACTACTACTACTAACAAAGATATACAACAACAACCATACTGTTTTGGAGGTTCCCCGCATGAAATTTGAATGTTCCGCCCAGGAAATGGTGGGCGGCCTGGTAAACGCCACCCGTGCTCTTTCTTCCCGTCCTGCCATGCAAATTCTGGAGGGCGTGCTGCTAACCGCGCAGGAGGACAGCGTGGAGCTGATGTGCTCTGACGGGTCTTTGTCCATCAAGTGCGTGGTGCAGGCCAACGTATCGGAACCCGGCTCGGTGGTGCTGCCCGGAAAGCTGCTCACCGAGGTGGTGCGCAAGCTGCCCGAGGGCACGGCCACCTTTACCATGAATGATAAAATGGTGCTCACCATTCGCTGCGCCCAAAGCCGTTTCACCATTACCGGCACGGCTCCCGACGAATTTCCTCAGATGAAGGATATCATCAACACCCATGCGCTGCATTTTCCCCAGAAAAAGCTGCGGGAGATGATTGGCCGGGTAACCTTTGCCATTGCCCTTCAGGAAAGCCGTCAGGCGCTGACCGGCTGCCTGATGGAAATTACCAGCGACGAGTTGCGCCTGGTGGGGTTGGACGGTTTCCGGCTGGCCATGCAGCGGTATCACGACCAGTTTGTGCTGCCGGAGGGCGAAGAAAAAATCAGCGCCATTGTGCCCGGCCGGGTGATGAACGAAATTGCCCATATTATGGAAGATGATGACGAGGCCATGGCCACCTTCCATTTTGACCGCACCCACATGATGGTAGTGATGGGTTCCACCACACTGGTTACCAGCTTGCTGGCCGGCGAATACATCAACTACCGGCAAATTCTGCCCACCGCCTGGCTGACCCGCATTACGGTAAAGCGCCGGGAACTGCAAGACGCTATTGAGCGCGCCAGCCTGATGGCAAAAGAAGGCAAAAACAACCTGATTCGCATGAAGGCGGTTCAGGACGAGCTGACCATTACCTCCATGAGCGAGCTGGGCGATGTATATGAAAAGCTGGACGCTCACCTGGAAGGCGAGAATATTGAAATTGCCTTTAACGCCCGCTACATTTCCGACGTCATTCGAAACGTGGACGAAGAATGTTGCACCCTGTGCATGAATACCAATGTTAGCCCCTGCGTAATCGCTCCGCTGGAAGGCGACAGCTACCTGTACCTGGTGTTGCCGGTTCGGGTGTACAACTGAGGAAGAAAGCCCCGTTCGTGTTCACACGAGCGGGGCTTTCAAAAGCCTGCCTTGAGAATGAAAGCTTCTGAGGCAAAATTGCTTATTTATGCCTGACGGACAAAGAACAATTTTCAATGGAAAAGATTGTCAGATTGAATCTGTGCCTTTTTCCGTTTTGCGGCTAAAACCGCAAGGTTGCCGATAGACTCCCAGCGCTTTTGCGGAAACACGTTCGACGAACTTTCGATAGGGGAGAAGCTGTTTCAAAGCCAACAGAAAGCGTTTATCCGCTTGTAAAGAAAAAGCAGCCGCTTGCGACTGCACGGGCCGGCAAAAAAGAGAAGGCCAGGAGACAATGCTTTCTGCCGGGGTTTTAGGGGACGGATCCC